>JAGODE010000337.1 GCA_017998385.1 Chitinophagaceae bacterium
TCCTTAGCCTGCTTTGCGTTCTTTGCGCATCTGTACAAATCTGATTATCAAATCTCTTTTTTGTTACATTTATTTTCCCCGGACAGTAGAGTGATTAGCACATTAACCCATTAGCACATTAGCACATTGACACATTACTAATCCACTTATCTCTTCGTTCGTGCCGGATTTTTATTAATAAAGTCTTCCCACCCGCTAAATGCCTTCCCACTGCTTGCAGGAATGGAGTGTAGTTGAAAATGATGACACACGGCAATAGCCAGGGCATCGGTAGCATCGTAATAAGCGGGCGCTTCTTTGATGTGCAGCAGGGTTTGAAGCATTTTCCATACCTGATGTTTGTCTGCATTGCCATTGCCGGTTACAGACTGTTTTACTTTACGGGGAGAATATTCTGTAACCGGCAATCCGGCACTCATGGCAGCCGCAATGGCCACACCCTGAGCCCGGCCCAGTTTCAGCATGCTCTGCACATTTTTTCCGAAAAACGGAGCTTCAATTGCAAATTCCTGTGGCTTATAAGCGACAATGAGCTCAACAATTTTCTCATGAATCAGCTGCAGCCGCTCGTAATGATCTTTTTTTGCCGACAGGCGCAGCACTTCCATTTCGCACAAACGGATCTGCCGGCCATTGGTTTCAATCACACTATAACCCATAAGCAGGGTGCCAGGGTCAATTCCTAATATTATTTTGCCGGCCTTTTGCAAGGGGGATGTATTTTTACAGGATTAGTAAAACTGCACAGTTTGCCGCAATCCGGAATACCTTAAGCGATGCCGGGCAGGGCTCAACAAAGCCTCAATATGCATCTCAAAAATAGAAATAAAAGACATATTAAATTACTCGTCAACTATTTACTGGGCCCCCTGTTGTTTGCCTGGCTGGCTTACTCTATTTATCAGCAATTAATGAGTCAGCCAAATCTGGAAGCATCATGGAAACATACCCGGCAGACTTTTGGCACTTTGCAGGTATGGTTACTGGCACTGGCACTTTTCCTGATGCTGCTCAATTGGGGTATTGAAGCCTTGAAATGGCAACTGGCAGTTCGCCGTGTGCAGGCTATTTCCTATTTCACCGCATGCAAAGCTGTGTTATCGGGTGTATCTTTTTCAGTCACGACGCCCAACCGGGTAGGCGAATATCTGGGGCGTATACTGTATATGAAGGAAGGTAGCCGCCTTAAGGCTATTTCACTGACGATTGCGGGCAGCATCAGTCAGCTGATTATAACACTGATTATGGGCTGCGTGGGGCTACTGTTTTTGCGCAGAGAAATTGAAGGGGCTCAGTTGCTGTCGGACTTCTGGTATGAACTGATTTTGTATGGCACAATTACCATTTCAACCGTTTTAACACTATTTTATTTTAAACTGTCGTGGCTGGTAAAATGGCTTGACAGGCTGCCCGGAAGCAGGCGCTACGCCTGGCTTATAGAGTCGCTGGAGCAATTTGATGCAACTATCCTTTTGCAACTGCTGTCTTTATCCGCAATACGATTTATCGTCTTTATGGCACAGTATTACCTGCTCTTTCGTTTATTTGATGTATCCATATCCTGGTGGCAGTGTTACTGGAGTGTAAGCATTTCCTTTTTGGTAATGGCCGCAATTCCCACAATCGCCCTTTTTACAGACCTGGGGCTCAGGGGCACGGTCACACTCAAACTGGCAGGCCTGTTTAGCAGTAATCAACTGGGAATAGGGCTGGCAGCGGCCAGCATCTGGTTTATCAATTTGATCATACCGGCACTGGCAGGTAGTTTATTAATTTTGGGGATTGGAAGGATATTCCGGAAAAAAGAGACCGTAACAGAAGAAAATACGTAACATATTTCAGATTAATTCGTTAAAACAACGTTTCAGGTATTGGAACGTATAAACAAAAATTTGATGAAGGGATTCAGGAAATTTACAGCAGTGCCTTTGCTGGCACTTATGGCATTCTCACAACAGGCCTATGCACCGTCTGATGAAGGCTGTACAATAAAGAATACCGCTTTCCAGGCAGGCGAAAAAATATCAATGACTGTGTTTTACGCCGTTGCCGGTGTATACGTAAATGCAGGTAATGCCACATTTACCAATACCCTGGAAACATTGAACGGGAAGCCGGTTTACCATATTGTAGGAGAAGGTAAAACCAACTCATCTTACGACTTCCTGTATAAAGTGCGCGACAAATACGAATCCTATATTGATACAGCAACCATGCAGCCGCTCAAGTTTGTCAGGAATGTAAACGAAGGGGGATATAAAATCTACCAAAACGTATCATTCAATAAAACGGCCAATACGGCTATTACCACCGATGGCGTTTATAAAGTGCCGGCTTGTGTACAGGATGTGGTAAGTGCCGTATTCTATGCACGCAATGTTGATTTTTCCAGATTGCAGCCCAACGATAAGATATCTTTCTCCATGTTTCTCGACAATGAGGTATACAATATGTATATCCGCTACCTCGGCCGCGAAACCATTAAGACCAAGTACGGAAAATTCAGGGCTATCAAATTTAAACCGCTCCTGATCAAAGGCACTATTTTCAAAGGAGGAGAAGACATGGTGGTATGGGTAACAGATGATATGAACCGTATTCCCGTACGTATCGAAAGCCCCATAGTGGTAGGAAAAGTAAAGATCGATATGATGAGCCACGAGGGTTTGCGTTACCCGCTCACCTCGCTCGTAAAGCGCCGTTAAGCCTCATCTTACAATTCCGACAGCTTAAAAAACTCGTCAGGACGCACTCCTTTTTCAGTTTGCTGTACAGTGCAGCATTCATTGACCGGGTCATGTTCAAAAAACAGGACATAGTCATTGGAGACGGCTTCCTGCAAAAACTTTTTCTTTTCACCCAGGGTGGTCAGCGGAAACATATCGTAGGCCATTACATAGGGCAATGGCATATGCCCGGCCGAAGGAAGCAGATCGGCCATGTATACAATTGTACGTCCTTTATACTGCAGCTGGGGCAGCATCATACTCTGGGTATGCCCGTCTACAAAACGTATATCAAACCCTTCGGTGAATGAAGCACTTCGGAGCTGATTGCTGCCGGCAACAAGCCCGGTATCGGCAACAAATTTTAACTGACCACTTTGCTCAATAGGCAGGATATTCTCTTTGAGAAAGGACGCTTTCTCCCGCTCATTGGGGTGCACGGCCCAGTTCCAGTGATTTTCATTGCTCCAGAATATGGCTCTGGGAAATGCAGGTACGAGTTGCCCGCCCTCCCGCTTAATAGAGCCGCCACAGTGATCGAAGTGCAGATGGGTCATGAATACATCTGTAATATCATTGCGGGTGAATCCATGTTTTTTTAGGGAGCCATCAAGCGTATCATCCCCATGCAGGTAATAATGACCAAAAAACTTTGCATCCTGTTTGTCACCCATGCCCGTATCAATCAATATCAGCCGGTTGCCATCTTCGATCAGCAGTGAGCGCAGAGCCCAGCTGCACATATTATTTTCATCGGCCGGATTGATCTTATTCCACATACTCTTGGGCACCACACCAAACATAGCGCCACCGTCCAGTTTAAAATAGCCCGTATTGACAGAGTAAAGTTTCATGTGCGGATTGTTGAGAGGTATTACAAAATTAATCTTTCAGCTCGCGCAGCCGGCTGGTAAGCGGTTTGTAAGCGTACAACAGTGCCAGTAGTGCGCATATAAAGAAGACTCCCAGGGCAACAATGCTGTTACGCATATTTCCGGTTAGCTCTTCCAGGTATGCAAAGGTAAAGATGCCTATCACGATGGCAATTTTTTCTGTTACATCATAAAAGCTGAAGAAGCTGGTAGTATCCTGTGTTTGCGGCAGCAGCTTGCTGTAGGTACTGCGGCTCATACTTTGAATGCCTCCCATTACGAGGCCAACTATGGAAGCCAGGATATAGAATTGTGTTTGTGTCTGCACATGATAACCGGCTATGCATACACCAATCCATATCAGTACGGCCAGCGTTATCACCCACCAGTTGCCGATTCGTTTGCTCAGTCTGCTCATACCGATTGCACCAGGTATAGCCACCAGTTGTATCAGGATGATGGTGATGAGCAGTTTGGGCTCATCATCGGGATTGGGAAAAATTTCTTTCTTGGCAAAACCAGCGGCTACGAGCATCACGGTTTGTACACCCATGCTGTACAGGAAGAAGCTAAACAGGAAACGTTTAAGCGAAGGCATATGCGAAAGCTGCCGCCATACTATTCCCAGCTCGTGAAAGCCATTGATCAGCACATTTTTTTTCGACTGGCGTTCGGCTTTGCTGCTCAGTGGCATGGCGCGCAGGGTAACCTGTGCAAAACCAAACCACCAGAGGCCTGTGAGCAGAAAAGATACACGTGCGCCGATTGTGCCATCTTCTTTATTAAGCCCAAAGAGTTCCGGTTTCAGAATTACTAC
>JAGODE010000339.1 GCA_017998385.1 Chitinophagaceae bacterium
GGCCTGTACCGGTTACTTACCGGCGGCTTTACCTGCTTTCTTACGTACCACTTCACCCACATAACGTACACCTTTTCCTTTGTAAGGCTCGGGCTTGCGGAGGCTGCGGAGTTTGGCAGCAACCTGGCCAATCAGTTGTTTGTCGATACCTTCAAGGGTGATGATGGGGTTCTGACCTTTTTCCTGGGCAGTAGCTACTTTCAGCTCCTGGGGTACTTCAAACATGATGTTGTGTGAGTAACCGAGCGAAAGGTCGAGGATATTGCCCTGGTTGGCAGCTTTGAAACCTACACCAATCAATTCGAGTTTGCGCTGATACCCATCAGTAACACCTTTAACCAGGTTGTTGATGAGGGCACGGTACAGACCATGCAGGGCACGGTGACGGATCTGATCAGTAGGACGGCCAAAAGTAACCTGGCCATCTTTTACTTCTACGGCGATATCGCGGTCGATAGCCTGTTTCAGTTCACCCTTCTTTCCTTTTACCGTTACCACATTATCTTTTCCTACAGTAATGGTCACACCTTCAGGAATTGCGATCGGTTTCTTACCTATACGTGACATGATTCGTTGTTTAAAAAAGTTTATATTATGTTTTATTCCGGGCCGGTCAGCCTGATAGGTATCGGCTTAATGTACCCGGATTTTTATGGTTCTTTTCAGAACCGGATCTTAATAAACGTAGCAAAGAACTTCACCACCTACGTTCTGGGCTTTTGCTTCTTTATCGGTCATTACTCCTTTTGAAGTAGACACGATAGCGATACCCAGACCGCTTTTAACGCGGCGGAATTCGGCCGGTTTTGCGTATTGACGCAGACCGGGGCGGCTGATCCTTTCCATGCTCTGTATAGCAGGTTGCTTGGTAGAAGGATCATATTTGAGGGCAATCTTGATGATCCCCTGCTTATTGTCGTCTTCGAATTTGTATTTCAGGATATAGCCCTGATTGTACAGAATCTCCGTCATACGCTTTTTCAGGTTAGAGGCGGGAATATCCACTACGCGGTGGCCTGCCATCTGTGCGTTACGGATTCTTGTCAGGAAATCTGCTATAGGATCTGTTACCATTTTATGTGAATTATCAGTTATTTAAATTCCGTGAGACATCATGCGTCTGTCGTGAAAGCCGTTCATTGGCGGAGTCGTACTCACGTTTCACGACCCACGAACAGTGACGCTTCTTACCAGGATGCTTTCTTCAGTCCGGGAATCTTGCCATTAAGAGCCATATCGCGCAGGGCTACCCGGCTGATACCGAAATAGCGGACATAACCTTTAGGACGACCGGTAAGCTGGCAACGGTTTTTCAAACGTACCCGTGATGAGTTACGGGGCAGTTCGTCCAGTGCTTTCCAGTCGCCGGCTTGTTTAAGCTCTTCGCGTTTGGCAGCAAGCTGAGAAACCATTTTCTCTCTTTTCCTTTGCCTGGCTTTTACGGATGTTTTAGCCATAATCTTGTTTAAATTTTCTGATTTTAAATACCGCCTGCATTACTGCAGGCGATTATCTGAATTAGTTGTTGTTATTGTTTTTGGCGTTGCGGAAGGGCATGCCCAGCTCTTTCAGCAGTTCATACGCTTCTTCATCGGTTTGGGCAGTTGTCACAAAAGTGATGTCCAGACCGGTGATACGGTTCACCTTATCGATATCGATTTCGGGGAAGATGATCTGCTCGGTAACACCCAGTGTATAGTTACCACGGCCGTCAAAAGCTTTTTCGTTGATGCCTTTGAAGTCGCGTACGCGGGGCAGGGCTACTGAGATCAGACGATCCAGGAACTCGTACATTTTTTCGCCACGCAGTGTCACACGTGCACCGATTGGCATGTTTTTACGCAATTTGAAGTTGGAGATATCCTTCTTCGAATTGGTAGCAACAGCTTTCTGGCCGGTAATGGTGGTCAGTTCATCGATGGCGATATCTATCAGTTTCTTGTCAGATACGGCGCCATTTACACCACGGTTCAGGCAGATCTTCTCCAGTTTGGGAGCCTGCATTACGGTAGCATAACCGAATTTTTTCACCAGGGCAGGTACAACATCATTTTTGTACTTATCTGCCAGCCGGGGGTTGTAGGTTTTAGTACTCATTATTTTTTACCTCCCTGTGCTTTTTTAGTTTTAAATACCCGCTCGGTTTTGCCGTCTTTACGCACCCGGGTAACCCTGGCTCCAGCTTTTTGTGCGGGGTCCCAAAGCATTACATTGCTGATATGGATTGGAGCTTCTTTTTTCACAATACCACCTTTGGTGTTTTGTGCAGAAGGTTTGGTATGACGGGTAATGATATTCACGCCTTCAACAATCACTTTAGCCTCATCTACCAATTCTTCTTTAACGGTGCGGGGTTTTGCCAGATCCTTATTTTCACCGGCGATCACCACCACACTATCTCCTTTCCGGATATTGTACTTTGGTTTAAATCTTGTTTTCATTTTATCTGTTCTTTACTCCGTTTTTGCGGAATTGTTTGTTATTCGATAATCGTGAATCGGTTTTCGTGAGACTTTCCTGGCGGGTGTCACACCCCGACTCACGCCTCACGGGTAGTTTCCTTAGAGCACTTCAGGAGCCAGGGATACAATTTTCATGTATCCTTTGTCACGCAGCTCACGGGCTACTGGGCCGAAGATGCGGGTACCACGGGGCTCATCAGCCTGGTTGAGGATCACTACCGCATTATCGTCAAAGCGGATATATGATCCGTCTTTGCGGCGCAGCTTGTTGGTAGTGCGAACAATTACGGCTTTGGCTACAGTACCTTTTTTGATACCACCTGCAGGCAGTGCGTCTTTTACTGTTACTACGATTTTGTCGCCGATACCAGCGTAACGCTGACCGCTGTTGCCCAATACACGGATACAAAGTACCTCTTTGGCACCGCTGTTGTCCGCTACATTCAATCGGCTTTCTTGCTGAATCATCTTATTAGCTTTTAGCTTTTAGCACCGAGCTGCGCTCGCGCCTAAATGTTTTATTAATCTTTATAGGTTCCGGTATCTGTTACCACAAATACAGGCTCCCGCTTACTTCACTTTCTCTACCACTTCAACCAGTCTCCAGCGCTTAGTCTTGCTCAGCGGGCGGGTTTCCATGATTTTCACTACGTCACCAATGCTGCATTCGTTTTTGTCGTCATGAGCATGGAACTTGGTAGTCTTCTTTACGAACTTACCATAGATCGGGTGTTTTACTTTTCTTTCAACCGCAACGGTGATGGTTTTTTCCATCTTGTTGCTGGTAACAACACCAATCTTTGTTTTTCTTAAATTTCTTTCAGCCATTTTATTTCAAATTTGAAATTGCTTGATTTGAAAATTTGAAAATCCGCTTTGAACGCTGAGCCTTCATTTTTTCAAACCGGCTCACTCCAAACTTTCAAATTTATTTTGCTTGTTTGTTCTTCAATTCAGTTTTCAGTCGTGCAATATCCCGGCGCAGGCCACGGATAGTCATCGGATTTTCCAGCGGAGAAATGGCATGGGCAAACTCCAGTTTTTTCAGGCGTTGCTTGTCCTCTTCCAGGCGAGCTTTCAAATCGCTCTCATTCATACCGTGGATACTTTTTACAAAATCTGCTTTCTTTGACATCTTACTTAATTTGAAAATTTGATGATTTGAAAATCTGGATATGACTCCCGGAAAATGATCTTTTATGACCCCTCTCCTTTTTCAAATCAAATTATGCGGTAACCAGGTCTCTTCTGGTAATGAATTTGGTCTTGATGGGCAGTTTGCCAGCAGCCAGAGAGAGTGACGCTCTTGCTACCTGCTCACTAACACCGTCGATCTCAAACAGGATGCGACCGGGTTTTACCACAGCAGCCCAGAATTCGAGGTTACCTTTACCTTTACCCATACGCACTTCAAGAGGCTTGCGGGTAATGGGTTTGTCAGGGAAAATGCGAATCCACACATTACCTTCCCGTTTCATTTCACGGGTAAGAGCCTGGCGGGCTGCTTCAATCTGACGATCAGTAATCCAGTGTGAATCCAGCGCCTTCAGTGCATAGCTGCCAAATGCAATGGTCGTACCTCTTTTCGCATCACCTTTCATGCGACCTTTCTGCATTTTCCGGTGCTTCGTTCTTTTCGGTTGTAACATCTTTATTCAGTTTGATAATGTATCAATTTGCTAATGTGTCAACGTTCGGTTCATTAACAAATCAGCACATTGGCTAATTAGCTAATTAATGTTTTCTTTCACCACGGCCACCACCACGGCGGTCTCCGCCACCACGGCGATCATCACGACGGTCTCCACCACGCTCATCGCGACGGTCACGGCGATCACTTACCTCGCTCTTACCACCAACGAAGTTGGGGTTAAGATCACGCTTGGTCAGTACCTCACCTTTACAGATCCATACTTTGATACCGATTTTACCATATACAGTC
>JAGODE010000072.1 GCA_017998385.1 Chitinophagaceae bacterium
CAATACCAGCTTTATAGAGGCGGCTAAGGAGAAACTGCGGTTGCTGGGAATGAGCGGCACTCAATTGCAGCAGGTCATACGAACAGGCAAACCTTCAATGACTATAGCGGTATATAGTGCGTACAGCGGGCATATTCACGAAGCAGCTACAGCTGCCGATATGAATACGCCTGCCGGCCTTATGAAAGATATATCGCTGATTACTGAAGAGCTTTCGTTGAAAGAAGGCATGTATATACAGAAAGGGCAATCCATATTTACGATATTCAATCCCGGCCGTGCGTGGGCTGTGCTGAATATTTACGGAGACAATCAATCGCTGATCAAAACGGGTAATGCTGTTCGGATAATTCCTGAAACGGCTCCGGGTAAGGATTTCAGGGCACGTATTGATTTCATAGAACCCTTTTATCGAAAGGAAAGTAAAACCCTCACCGTACGTGTTTATTTCGATAACACATCGTTGCGAATACCGATAGGCAGCCAGGTACGTGCCACCGTTTTCGGAAACCAGAAAGAGGCATACTGGCTGCCTAAAGAGGCTGTTTTGTCGCTGGGTTTGGATAAAGTGGTTTTCCGGAAATCTGGTAATGGATTTGAAGCTGTAAGAATTAATACAGGGGTTATTCATCAAAAACACATTCAGGTACTGAGTGGATTATCGGAAACCGATTCAGTGGCAATAAATGCCCAGTACCTGATGGATAGCGAAAGTTTTATCAAGATAAAAAACTGAGAAATGGATAAAAGTATTAAGGCGCCGGGGGCGTATGATCGCGGTCATCGTACTTTAATTAACCGGATGGGGTTATGGCTGGTTGCGGCAGTGGTGGTAACGTTTTTTTTGTGGTCCTGCAAAAGTAAAGAAGTGGTGCCCGCCGATCCGGATGTGTACTATACCTGCTCAATGGATCCCCAGGTGATATCGCGTAAACCCGGCAGTTGTCCTATTTGTAAAATGGACCTCACGCCGGTGAAGAAAAATAATGGAGAAAATAAGGATGAGCTGCAGCTAAGTCAACAACAAGTGCAGTTGGGCAATATTCAGACTGATACGATCAGAAGCGGGTCAATTGGCGATCAGCTGGTACTGACAGCTACCCTTAATTTTGATCAGATGAAGACTACTTCGGTAAGTTCAAGAGTGATGGGGCGGGTAGAAAAGCTATATTATAAAGCCCTGGGCGATTATGTCAAAAAGGGTGTACCATTATATGATTTGTACAGCGAGGAGCTTAACAATGCCCGGCAGGAATACCTGCTGGCCATTGACAGGAAAAGGACATTTTCTGGCGAAGCAGTGATAGATTTCGATCAGCTCATACAGAGTGCCCGCAACAAGCTGCTGTTATGGGGGATGACGGAATCGCAGATAAATGAACTGGCCAAAACGGGAAAGGCTACGCCTGTGACAACATTTTACAGCACAGCTACGGGCTATCTTACCCAGCTCGACATTCGCGAAGGAGACTATGTAATGGAGGGTGGCACTGTTGTAAAGCTAGCTGATTTGTCGACACTCTGGGCAGAGGCGCAGGTATACACTTCGCAACTGGCACAGGTGAGTGCAGGTAGCGTGGCAACTGTTCAGCTTCCAGATTTTGAAGGGAAGGAAATTGAAGGAAGGATTGAGTTCATGAATCCTGAAATAAATCCCGATACCCGGATCAACCTGGTACGGGTTACTATTCCGAATGTCAACGGGCAGCTCAGGCCCGGCATGCCGGCTTATGTGTTGCTTAAAAGTCCTGCCAGGAATTCGCTCACGCTGCCTGTTGATGCGGTGATACGCGATGCAAAAGGGGCAACAGTATGGACGAAGGTGGGTAAGAATACTTTTAAAAGTGTGATGGTTGAAACCGGACTCGAAAGAGATGATCGCATAGAGATCAGGTCGGGACTAAAGCCGGGTGATGTAGTGGTGCTTACGGGTGCTTATCTGCTGCATAGCGAATATGTCTTTAAAAAAGGGGCAGACCCTATGGCCGGACATCATCATTAAAGCAATTGTATGCGGTTGCTGAAACGTATTCTTAGACTACTTCTTGTATTACTTGTGATGATACAGTTTATCCGGCCAAAAAAGAATACCGGCATGGTATCGGGAAAGACAGCTATAGACAGTGTATACCGGCTGCCGCCAGGTGTGGCTGGTATTTTACAGACATCCTGTTATGACTGTCATAGCAATCATACCCGCTACCCCTGGTATGCGGAACTACAGCCCATTGGCTGGTTGCTGAGTAAACATGTGAAAGAGGGGAAGCGCGAGTTGAACTTTAGTGAATTTGCTGCTTACTCCGAAAGGCGAAAGATCAGTAAACTAAAATCAATTGCGGCGCAGGTAAGAAACGGTGACATGCCTTTACGGTCATACAAATGGTTGCATGCCGGCGCGCGACTCACCGGGGTGGAAAAACAGCAGATAACACAATGGATTGATACGCTAATTGAATCACATTGACACAAAAAATAACAGATATAGTTTTAATAAAACCAACAATATGAGACAATACCCTTTACTTGTTCTTCTCCTGTTCTCCTCTTTTTTTAATGGGGAATCTGCTTATGCGCAGGCAGCGGGTGAAGTGTGTTATAATCCTAATCTGGTAAAAGATACCTCCAAAAAGAGTATCAAATCGATGGCTGTGGGAGTAATCGGCGGTGATAGCGTAAAAATAAATTACTACTCACCCGGTGTACGCAAGCGGGTCATCTGGGGCGGGCTGGTGCCTTATGATGAAGTTTGGGTTACGGGGGCGCATGATGCTACTACTATTGAAATGGATAAGCCATTTTCTGTTAACGGTCAGGAAGTACCCTCCGGTAAGTATGCCCTGTTTACTATTCCCGGTCAAAAAGAATGGATTGTTATAATTAATAAACACTGGAAACAACATCTCTCCTCGGAGTATGATGAGAAAGATGACGTGCTGCGTATTAAAGTGAAGCCGCTTGCTCACACCCATACAGAACGACTGCAGTATTTTATAGAACCCGCAAACGGTAATGCAGGTAAAATTTCAATGGCCTGGGAGAAGGTCAGGATTGAATTTCCCGTTACTATAAAAAAATAAACTATGAACCAGCCACAGCTGTATACCTGCCCTATGCATCCTGAAGTGATTAAGAATATGCCGGGTAAATGCCCTAAATGTGGTATGGACCTGGTACCGGTAAAGTATGATATCGCTAAGCCGTCAATGGAGCATAGTCATATGCATGCCGGGCATGGGGTTGATAACCCGCCTATGGGTGATGCCGGACATAATCATCATGCCATGATGATTGCCGACTTTAGAAAGCGATTTTATATAGTACTGGTTTTGACAGTACCTGTTATGTTGTTGTCTGAGATGATCCAGCACTGGCTGGGAATTCATATCAGTTTTGCCGGTGCAGCGTACGTGCTGTTGCTGCTTTCTTCTATTGTATTTTTTTATGGCGGCTGGCCTTTTTTGAAGGGCTGGTGGAGTGAAATTAAAAGCCGCAACCCTGGTATGATGACTCTCATTGGTTTTGCCATAACGGTAGCATATGTATATAGTGTGGCAACAGTGTTTGGGTTAAAAGGAATGGATTTTTTCTGGGAGTTGGCCACACTGATCCTGATTATGCTGCTGGGTCACTGGATAGAAATGAAATCCGTGGCCGGTGCCTCGCGTGAGCTGGAATTGCTGGTTCAGCTTATGCCTGATGATGCGCACCTGGTGCATGGCGAGCATATAATGGATGTAAAAACAGATAGTCTTAAAGAAGGCGACGTTATACTAATCAGACCCGGGGAGAAAATAGCGGCTGATGGCATAGTAGTTAATGGTGATAGCTATTTGAATGAAAGTTTGCTTACGGGCGAATCGAAACCAGTAGAAAAAGGAAAGGGAGATAAGGTGATAGCCGGCTCCATTAATGGAAATGGTGCGTTACGGATTTCTGTACAGCATGCCACAAAAGATTCTTATCTGTCGCAGGTGATCAAGCTGGTGCAGGATGCGCAACAGTCGCGATCCAAAACACAATTGCTGGCAGATAAGGCAGCACGCTGGCTCACGCTGATTGCAATCGTGTCAGGGCTCGCTGCCTTTCTTATCTGGTACCTGTGGGGCCACGGGTTGGCATTCGCTATAGAAAGAATGGTAACTGTTATCGTGATTTGTTGCCCGCATGCATTAGGACTGGCTGTCCCCCTGGTGGTGGCAAAATCAACTGCTTTGTCGGCACAAAGCGGACTGCTTATAAAAAACAGGACGGCATTTGAAAATTCCAGGAAAATTTCGACCCTTGTATTTGATAAGACAGGTACACTTACAGTTGGAAAATTTGAAGTATCGGAGTTAAAGACATTTTCCTCAGGTATAACAGACGATAACCTGCTGCGTTTTGCTGCCGCCCTTGAGCAAAATTCTGAGCACCCCATTGCAACAGGTATTATGCAAAAAGCAAATGAGCTGTCACTGGTTATACCACCTGTACAGGATTTTGCAGCTATCACCGGCAAAGGAGTGGAAGCCACTGTAGAAGGGAAGGCGATAAAGGTGGTAAGCCCAGGTTATCTGAAAGAGCATAATATGCTGTTTCCCGAGGCGTTTAATCAGGATGCTGCAACAACCGTGGTGTTTGTGCTCGTTGATGGACGGGTTGCAGGTTATATTTCCCTCGCAGATACGATAAGACCCGAATCTGCCGAAGCAATCAGTGCGTTGCACAAAGAAGGTATTAAATCAGTATTGCTTACGGGCGACAATAAACAGGTAGCGGAGAGCGTAAGCAAAAAGCTGGGAATAGATCACTATTATGGAGAAGTGCTGCCGCATCAGAAACTCGGGAAGATAAAAGAGTTGCAGGCTAAAGGAGAGTTTGTAGCGATGACCGGCGATGGGGTAAATGATGCGCCGGCACTTGCACAGGCAGATATCGGTATTGCAGTAGGATCGGGATCAGATATAGCAGCAGAAACGGCAGCGATCGTACTGGTGAACAGTAATCCTAAAGATGTCGTCAGCCTGATTCTTTTTGGTAAGGCTACCTATCGTAAAATGATGCAGAACCTGGTATGGGCTACCGGCTATAACATAATAGCCCTGCCATTGGCAGCGGGGATATTGTATAAATCGGGTATACTGCTCAGTCCCGCTGCTGGAGCCGTTTTGATGAGCCTGAGCACGGTTATAGTGGCGATAAATGCAGGATTACTCAAGATCAAAAAGTAATAATTAGCCACATATAATATTTTGACTGCATCCGGGTTTGATATTACTATTTTCTCCGTGGCCTGGCTTCTGTTTGTATCCATTCTTTTTCCTGCCTCCTGCTCTGCGGGTAGGGGCCCTTTGGAAGTTTCGTCTGCCGGGTCGCTGGCTTCTTTTTCTAATGTAAGGAAGTCAATGTGCTTATTTCTATTTGTTTCTGCCGGGCTATCGAGGTGGCGATCTTTTGATTTTTTTCGTAAAAGCGATTGGAGTGAGTACGCTCAAGGTAACCGGTTCATCAACTATGCCAGGAAAACAGCGAAATGACAGCTTTAAAAGAGCCGCCGTTCCGGAATGAAAGCGCATTTTCTGGCACATTATTTTCGACCATTTTAGGAGCTGTTGTGTTATTAAAACCCCGAATGATGCCTCCAGTACATCCGTCTTCCGGACTTTCCGGAAGACGGATAATAGCTGGTGGAAAAATGTAAGGTCAGCGAAGGTAAAAGAAGGTTAGATATTGAAATAAAACTCTCATACGGAGTCGATATTGCCCAGGCAAAGAGAGCACTCAGCGAGTCTATCCATTCAGCAAAAGAAATCCTGACGGAACCAACGGCCCACATCGGGATATCTGCGCTCGAGCCAGACCGCTATATGATGATGGTAAATGTATGGGTCGATGCCCACCGTTTTTATGATACACGACTGGTATAGCTGGAGAAGATTATTACCGATTTGAAAAATGCCGGCATTAAACTCCCGGGTATGTGACCGAAATCTGGTATAATCCTTGAAAACAGATTAACGGACTAAACTTGCATCATATGAAGTTTCATGTACTATCTGTTGTTTTGCTGGTTTTTATGTTATCATTTACCAGTTGCGGAGTTGTGGAACCTATTTTTAAGGCGGGTATGTGGTGGGCATTTTTTCTGGTGATTCTGGGTGTTGCCCTGGTGCTTTTTATCGCCTCTAAAATGAGAAAGTAATCAACGGCAGCTTCACTTTGCGGGTATATCAGGAAGTTTGGGAAAGAGCTACTTTAACTCAATGCTTTTGCAAAATGTAGGTGAACTCCTGCCAAATGGAGTAACGCTTCGTGTTCTGTCTGTTGCCGGTATTCCATTGTATAACGCCGATCTTGATACGCCTGATGCTCCCCAGAGACCTGACCCTGTACAGCGATTTCGTGATCAGCTGGCAGAAGCAGACACGATTGTAATTGTATGTCCGGAGTATAATTACTCGAATCCCGGGGCTTAAAAATGCGATTGACTGGGCATCAAGGGGAGAAGATTCCCCATTGCTCAAAAGCCAATCGCTCCGATGGATGTCCCTCAGGGGTTATGGAGAACTACCCGTATGCGACAGGCGTTTCATACTCTTTTTTAGTACCTTGAGATGCAACCCGTATACAAGCCCGAAATAGTGGTAGCACAGGTAAAAGATAAATTTGATGAGAAGGGCCGGCTGAAAGATGAAAAAACGAAGGAGCTTATCCGTCAAAAGTTGTAGGCATGGAAAGCGCTGTCACAACAAATTTGATTGCTATCATCATTGATAATCGTATTAAAGCAAACAAGTATGAGAAATGATAAAAAAAAGACGAAACCCGGGCTGGACGATTCTGCAGATGACAGAAAACATTTCAAGCCGGATGAGTCTGCACTCGATCTTCCTGAGGTACGCGATATTCCAGGTCAGGAGCATGTACATGTGCCCCCGCTGGGCGAACTGGCAGATACAACATTGTCTTCGGACGATGAAGAAGGCAAAAGAGTATTTGACAGCGATGATACTGAATACAGAGAAGCCGATGTATCAGCAGCCGAGAAAAAAGCATTGCGGGATGCTGCAGAAAAGACTCCCGGCGTAAAGGACGATCAAAATCTGCAGAATGCCCGTCTTGATGATCGTGATGCCGACGGAGAATTGCTGAATGAAAGAACCGGCCTCAGCGGGCGTGATCTTGATGTGCCGGGTAGCGAGGAGGATGATGCCGATGAAGATATCGGTGAAGAGGATGAAGAGAATAACTCCTACAGCCTTGACAATGAGGACGAAGACGATAGTATCTCCAGGCAGTAATGAAAATATAGTCTTATCCTTTCAGCTGCTGCCATACGCATTGCTCTGCATTTCCTGCACGAGCATACAGTCGCTATGTCAAACTTTCCCGATTTTATAATAGAAATCTCCCGATTTCAGGAACATATTTTTTTTGAAAGCTGGTGAGTTGGCCTGGCAGCCATTTTGATAACATTGTCTTAATCCTGATTTGAGGTTCAAATAACTAACTTGGCCAATCAGTCAGTTAGTATGAAAATCGTCAGGACAGATAGCGAGTTGCAGACCCCCGTCATTGATAGGATGCTTAGGCAGGAAGGGCATGAGCTGATTTTATTATCCGAATCTGTGTCGGAGCCGCAGTTGTGTGAATCCGTAATGGATTGTGATATTCTGCTTATGTGTTATACACCTGTTACTGGAAAAGTGATAGGGGCTGCGTCAAAACTCAAGGCAATTATTAAGTATGGAGTAGGGATTGATGCGATTGATATACCCGCTGCACGGGAACGGGGTATCATTGTTGTAAACGTACCGGAATATGCAGAAGAAACCGTAGCAGAGGGGGCTTTTGCCATGCTGATAGCATTGGCCAAAAAGATACCAGCTCTGTGCAACCAGATGCAAAAATCGGGTTGGGCCTGGCCTGAGCAGCAATGGCTGGGTCTCGATTTGTCAAGTAAAACTATTGGAATAGTGGGATGCGGGAAAATAGGGGCGAGCATGGCCAGGATCACGGCAAAAGGTTTTGGTATGCGTGTTCTGGGTTACGATCCGTATAAAACTCATACTGAACTGGCAGATTGTGATATTCAGAAAATCGATGACTTGAACAGAATGTTGGCCGAATGTGATTTCATTTCCCTCCATGCTGTTTTGAATGATAAGACACTACATCTGGTAGGATCTGCCCAGTTCTCAGTGATGAAGCCTACGGCCATATTTATAAACTCCGCCAGGGGCGCCCTGGTAGATGAGCGGGCACTTTTAGCCGCATTGGAAAATAAGCAGATAGCCGGGGCCGGACTGGATGTATATAGTATAGAACCATTAAACCGGACTGATCATCCATTAAGAAAACTCTTCCTGATGGATAATGTTCTGCTCTTTCCTCATCTTACCTTTTATACCAGAGAGGCAATGGCGCGGCTTGAAGAGGAGGTACTGGAGAGGTGTGCAGAAGTAGTAGCAGGAAAGCCGGTTATCATCCGGTCTAAAGATCCGCGCCTTCAGGGGCAAACAACCCTGGTGCGTTATACTTAAAAAATTAATGCCATAGCGCCCTCCTGATTTTTTACCAGTTTCTTTTTAATACTCCCCGTTTTAGGGGAGAGCAATAGCCACCATAATGACTGATTTGGGCGATTGACTGGCGTCAATGGAATTTTCATTTTTGATTTATTAACCGGCTTGCAGGCTAAGCTCCTGAAAGAGACCTTCGGATGAAGGCCTTACTGCCAGCAAAATAAAAATAATCGAGAATGAAAAGAATCTGGCTTCTATTAATGCTCGTTCCCGCATTTCCGCATTGTACCCGGGCGCAGGATAAGTATGATATTGTACAATACACTGCCCCGGAAGGCTGGAAAAAAGAGGATCAGCGTTTTGTTAGAGTATATTCCCGCATTGATGGGGGAAGCTGGGCTCAGATCGCTATTTACAAAAGTACTGCCAGTAAAGGGAGTATTGAATCAGATGTGCAAAGTGAATGGGAAAATATCGTGCTCGCACAGCATACCGTACAGGATGAAGAGAAAACGGCACCACAGCAGGTCGATGGCTGGACTATCGCCAGTCGCAGTGGTACCTGGCAATATAACGGCGCTACAGTAGCTACAATACTTACCACCTATACTAACAACAAGCGTTGTGTAAGTATTTTGTGTAATGTCACTGCTCAGCCTTATTTTTCCAGCTACCAGGACCTCCTTGCTACGGTAGCATTGAATACAGAAGATGCCGCTGCTCAAAACCAGGTTAACCGCGATCCCGCAGCAAATACGACGACTACTGTTGTGAACGACCGGTTTAAATACAATACCACCAATTTTGATAATGGCTGGGTAAGTACCATTCAACCCGAGTGGGTGGAAGTAAAGAAAGGACCACTGAAAGTGTTGCTGCATTATCCGAAAGAGGGTACTGTATTCTCTGCAGATCCTGCACCGCTTACCAATGCTGCCTGGAATATACTCGTGGCTCCACGTTATTCCAATCTGGCGAACTACAGGACTGCTTATATCTCCAGTTACATACGTCAGTATTTTGGGATGGGCCATCTCACAGACAACACTACGCAGCAATCCGTTTTTGTTCTTTTGTTTCGGAGCGACGGCGGATGGATCGAGTGTATTGCGCCCGATAAAAATGCTTTTGTACAGGAGTTCAAATTTGATCCGGAAACAATTGATCATAATTCAGAAATATCTGTGTCCAACCTTGTAGCCGGTATGGCCGGATACAACAGGTTTGCAGTAGCTACAGAAGATTTAAATAACACCGGGCAGTGGAGTGATCGTTTTTCCAGCAATACTTTCTATTCCAATTACTATACAGGTGCTTACGAAGGTATGAGTACCTATTCCTCCTCACAGAGTTTTGAGTTTGGTCAAAATCAGTCCTATAAATGGGAGCTGGTAGCAGCGAATTCAGGTGGTGGGCGTACCAATTTTGCAAAGGCAACCGGAAAAGGAAGCTTTAAACTGATCAATGAGTGGAAAATCCGTTTTTCAGAAATAGAAGGGAAACCCCGAACGTATGATGCTTATTTTTCTGCAATACCAGGTGGCAGGATATTATGGCTCAACGATGCAGAGTATGCCGGTAGTGGAATTTTTACCGGTTTTACCCCTTCAAATAAACGCTGATGAAAATTTATATAAAAAAGATAATTGCGTGCTGTTTTGCGCTCATTATTTTATCTGCTGCTGCTTATGCACAGCCCACCAATGCAAGAGGCTGGTATGAACGGGCTGATATAGAAGATGTGGAAGTTGGCTGGATAAAAATGCTGCATTTAGTGAGCCGGCAAAATCTATCGCGCAGCATGGCTGGAGTTATACTGCCAATTCGTTTCCAGGTAAATGAAAAGAATGTGTACCATATCAGTAATGTGATGGTGAAAAAGCCGTAATAAAAATCCTGACAATTCAATCGTAAAAAAACAATATGATGAAACAGTTACTGTTCTTTATAGCTATTATGGGAATGATTCAGGCTGTCGACGCGCAGACGAAGCCCAATCCATTAACAATAGACAAAACCAGGCCACCTGCAGAAACAATTAAGACCATTCCCGCCACAAAGCCTGCAGCTACATTGCGCGGCAAACTTCCTGACCTCTTCGTCACACTTAATAGCTGTAACTATAATCCGGGGATAGGGATGTATGAAATTATTTATACAGTAAAGAATAACGGGTATGTATCTGTGCCTGTAAATCAAATCAACCTGAGTGGTAAAATACTTCTTACAAATGGTACGTTTTACAAAGGGGGGTGTGGCGCCCCGCTGCTCAGCGGGCCAGCCGCTGAGGGGCAAGTGCTTAATGCGGGCGAAGAGAGAAATGGTTCTTTCCGCTGCTCAGCACCATTGTATACCGGCAATAGCTATGTGTATCGGCTAACGGTAGATGAGGAAAACAGGATAAAGGAAGGGAATGAAGCCAATAATGTATCTGAGAAGCCGATGGCCGGCAATACCAGTACTGCTCCGGCAGTTGAGCAATTGCCTGATCTTACTGTTAGTATTACAGGAACTTCTTTTGGAAACGTTACGACAAACAGCAATGGCTCGAAAAATGCCCGCCTGATCATCAGTTATACGGTTTCCAACAGAGGGACAGCGAGCGTAAAGGCATCGCAGATAATTCTTTCCAACTTTTACGGGCAAAGACCCGATAATTCGCCTGGCTGGTGTGAGTCTGCGGTAACCAATGATCAGCAAATTCAACTGACCCCAGGGGCATCGGTGAATGGGCAATTGGTTTGTAATGTTAATAATATCGGGAAAACAAGCGCTACGGCCGGCTATCAGGCAAGTATTAGGTTAATGGTAAACTATGGGGTGACGATTCGCGAGTCGGATTATGGCAATAATGAGGTGCTGATGAAGAATATCAAGTTTTCAGATTAATTAATCTGTCTGCGATCTATCGGTCAATTTACGAAACCTGAAGTCGCAAAATGCGACTTCAGGTTGGGGCGGCAGAAGAAAGCTCTCCACTGCTTTTACCGGGCAGGGAGTTGCTATGCTGTCGGGTGTTTTAAGCAGTGACATTGCTATTGCAGTAAGTGTCCGGATTATGCGGGTATTTACAAAGCCCGTGAATAAGGGCTTACGCTCAAAGAAATCCTGCTTCAGTTAGCTAAACGGGAGAAAGAAGTATAGCGCAACGGCAATGACATTGAGGATGTCTTTATCGTGCTGAAGTAACTGATAGAAAAACAGGCCAAACCGCCGGTTCGCAATAAAATCGGATTCAGGCGAAACGATGAGAAGGATTAATTGCTTTTACATAGCGGTATCGGGCTTCAGCTTTGGCGGAAGCCTATCTTTTCCCCCTTGTTTTCTTAAGGATTGTTTCCAGCAGGCACCATTTAGAGACAGAAGACTGTAAGAGATTGAGCCCTACGAATGCCGTTAACCAAAGCCAGTTTTGATTAACGTATACAGCCAGTGCCAGGCTGGTCAGTACCAGTGTACCCGCTACAGCGCGAATGATGTGTTCGTTTGTCATGATGAATAGATTATATCAGATTGTTTGTTCTACGGGAAGAATCACCGCTCTTACCGGAAAAGCGGGTAGCTCCTGTTGGTTATATTGTGTCAGATCCTGGAGGGTTTGCCGCGCAATGGCGTCAGTGGTAAAACTGAATAGCATAATAGAGCTAAACAGATCATCGTGGCGCGGACTGCCAAACCAGTTGTACATTTCATTGGCTTCTTTTTCATTGTCTACCCCCTGTATCTTCGACAGGCTGTATTTTTTGATGCCATTGCGGTCAAAGATGCCAGCTACAGCTTCCTGGCATTCCTGTATGGCGGTTACAATTAATAGTTTCATACAATAAGCATTTATGCTTTATATTTTTTTCGGAGCATTTTAAAGTAGAGTAATGGTACCACTACCAGTGTAAGGAAAGTAGAGGTGACTGTGCCACCCATCAGCGAGATGGCCAGACCCTGAAAAACCGGATCAGTAAGGATGATAACGGCACCCAGAACCACAGCACCGGCCGTGAGCAGAATAGGCATCGTACGTACCGCACCCGCTTCGATAATGGCATTCTTGAGCGAAGTGCCTTCTTTTAACCGGATATCAATAAAGTCAATCAGCAGGATGGAATTACGCACCATCACACCGGCGAGGGCAATAAAGCCAATCATGGAGGTAGCGGTAAAGTAGGCGCCCATAGCCCAGTGCCCCAGGATGATACCGATCAGCGACAGCGGAATGGCCGACAGCATCACCAGCGGAACTTTGAAGTTCTGGAACCAGCCTACAATCAGAATATAAATTATGATGAGCACCGCACCAAAGGCAACGCCCAGGTCGCGGAATACTTCAAAGGTGATTTGCCATTCGCCATCCCATTTCACCGTATAATTATCTTCTGTCTCGGGTGCATGCGTATATTCTTCATTGAGCTGATAGCCCGCAGGGAGCTGAATACTTTTAAGTTTATCTGAAACAGCCGTGATGGCATAGACAGGGCTTTCCAGTTTGCCGGCCATATCTGCAGTCAGATAGATCACTCTTTTCTGATCCTTGCGGTTGATGCTTTGGGCCACGGTACTGCGCTGCCATTGTCCGAGCTGGCCCAGCAATACCTGGTTGCCCATTTGTCCTTTTACCGGCAGATTATTGATGGCCTGTAAGCTGGTGAGACTGCTATCGGGAACTTTGAGCCGGATGTTTTCCGGTTCAAAGGCTTCTGGTTTGTGCAGTATACCGGCATTTACTCCTGACAGCATACCGTGCGCTGCCATTGCTACCTGAGCTGGAGCAATGCCATTGCGCATGGCTTTTTCGCGGTCTACAACAAACTGGTACTCGGGTTGCGGCGCTTCTATACTCCAGTCAAGATCCACCACATCGGGTGTTTGAGCCAGCAGGTTCTTTACCTGAAGGGCAATCTTTTGCTGCTCTTCTTCATCGGGACCATAGATCTCCGCTACCAGGGTAGCGCGTACCGGAGGACCGGGCGAAACTTCTACCAATGAAATATTGGCTCCGTATTTGGCCGCTATATCCTGTATCGGCCCACGCATGTTGCGGGTAATAGCATGGCTCTGGATCGAACGGTCTTTTTTGTCGACCAGGTTGACCTGTATATCGGCCGTATGACTGCTCTGGCGCATATCGTAATGGCGTACCAGGCCACTGAAGGTAATGGGCGAGGAAGTGCCTGCATAAGTCTGAAAGTTGCGGACCATCGGTTGGGTAGACAGATAAGCTGCTATCTCCATCGTTACGGCCTGCGTACGTTCCAGGGTGGCTCCTTCGGGCATGTCGATTACTACCTGAAATTCGTTTTTATTGTCGAAGGGTAACATTTTTACACCTACTGATTTCGTATAAAACAATACGAAGCTGGCCAGCAGTATTACTGTGGTAGTGATCATAAAGCCCCAGCGGCGGGCGCGGTTGTTGAGCATAGGCTCAATAATCCTGCGGTAAAGTTTATAAATGGTTGTCTCTTCCAGTACAGTCCCTTTTTTATGTTTTGCTCCGGCTTTCTCTTTTTCGCGCAGGAAGATATATCCCAGGTAAGGCGTAAGTGTAAGCGCTACCACCAGCGACAACAGCATGGCCACCGCAGCGCCAATAGGCATTGGACTCATATAGGGCCCCATCATGCCGCTTACAAATGCCATGGGAAATACAGCTGCCATCACGGTAAATGTGGCCAGTATGGTGGGATTACCTACTTCGTTGATGGAAAAAATAGCGGCCTGTAAAAAAGGTAGTTTTTTCAGTTTGAAGTGGCGGTGCATATTTTCCGCAATAATGATAGAGTCATCTACCACAATACCCACTATAAATACAAGCGCAAAAAGGGTGATACGGTTAAGTGTATAATCGAGGAAATAATAAGCGACCAGGGTAAGTGCAAAAGTGACGGGTACAGAAAGAAATACTACCATACCACCGCGCCAGCCCATAGCGAGCATTACGAATGCGGTAACAGCCACGATTGCGATAGCAAGGTGCAGCAACAGTTCCGATACCTTTTCGGAGGCCGACTCGCCGCTGTTGCGGGTGATGGTTGTTTGCACCTCATCGGGAATTAAAGTTTTGTGCAGGCCATCCAGTCTTTTTTCGATCAGTTTGGTAAGCGCCATGGCATCGGCACCTGATTTTTTGCAAACAGAAAGAGTGACAGCCGGATAAGCAGAAGGGAATTTTTGCTGCTCAGCGGCAGATGCTTTTCCATAACCAAAGCTTACGTACTGACGCGGCGTTTCGTACGCTTCTTTTACATGAGCAACCTGTTTCAGGAAAACCGGCTGCTGGCCACTGGTACCCACTACAAGATTTTCCAGGTCCTCAACAGATTGTAAAAAGTTGCCGGTCTTTACAACGAAGGAGGTGTCCTGCATCAATAAATTACCCGCCGGCATCTGTACATTCTGGGCCTGTATCTGTTGTTGTAATGAGCCCAGGTCAATCTGCAGTGCACGCATTTTTTCCTTATCCAGTATCACCTGTAGTTCGAGGCTTTGACCACCGGTCACATTCACTGTAGAAACATCCTGAATTTTTTTAAGCTCAGCTCCTGTCTGCTGCGCGATCTTGCGCAGTTCCGCACCGGAGTACTGCTGGCTCCATAAGGTGAGCGCAAAAATGGGCACATCATCAATGCCGCGTGATTTGATGAGCGGAGCGGTAGCTCCCTGGGGCATCTGATCGAGATGCTTCATGAGTTCTGTATACAGTTTTACCTGCGAGCGTTCAATGTCTTCGCCTACTTTAAACTGTACGATCAGCATGGCCTGTCCGTTCATAGACGTAGAGTATACATGCTCCACGCCCCTGATGTTGGAAATGATTTTTTCCATGGGGGCAGCTATTCGGTTTTCCACTTCTTTGGGAGAAGCGCCCGGGTAGCCGATGAAGATATCAATCATGGGCACCTTGATCTGGGGCTCTTCCTCACGCGGGATCATGAAGATGCTATAGGCGCCCAGTAGCAACCCGGCAATCATCAGCAGGATAGTGAGACGCGAGCGGATAAATGCATTCGCTATTTTTCCTGAAAATCCATTTTCCATAAACTATTTCTTAAATGCCTTTTCTGATTGATTAAAACAAACAGGACAGCGTGATTAATATTTTACAGTTACACCGTTATATAACCGGCTATCTGACTGGCTGATATATGTTTCTCCATTGCTCAGGCCAGCCAGTACTTCCACCTGCCCGTTGCTTACTACACCTGTACGCAACCAGCGCAGCAGGGCCTTGTTGCCGGCAGCAATGGTGTATACACCAGTCAGGTCACCCTGTTTTACCAGGCTTTGTACCGGTATGCGGATGGGGCCTGATGTAGTTATATTTTTTCCATTCAATGGTATCTGCACATGTACATACATGCCTGACAGCAGGCCTTCGTGACTGCTGAGGTCGATTTTTGCCAGGTACTGGCCGCCGGTTCCTACCGATGACTGACTGATCTCTGCGATCTTTCCCTGTACGGCGATGTTGTTTTTCGAAGCATCATTGGGGGTAGCCAGTACAGTTACGGCCAGGCCTTTATGCACCAGCGCCACCTGCTCGTCGGTGAGCAGGATATTTGCCTGCAGGGCCCCGGAGCTTTCCAGCATTAATACCGGCATGCCCGGACTTGCCATACTACCGGCTTCCATCATTTTTTGAGTGATAGTTCCACTAAAAGGAGCTGTGACATTGGCATAAGCCAGGTTGGCATTTACTTCATTGCGCATTTGATGGGCTGCCTGCACCTGAGCCTGGGCGGCCCGGTACTGGAGTGTTACGTTTTCCAGCTCCTTATCTGTAGCACTGTTTTGCTGACGGAGTATCACAAAACGGTCATAATCTTTTTTGGCATTTGCCAGCGCTGCTTCCGCTTGCGCTATTGAAGCTGCTACCTGTCCGTCTCTGGCCTGTATATCGGTTGATTTTACAGCAAACAGCAATTGGCCGGCTTTCACATTATCGCCAATCTTTACAGGCATTTGCGTGATATAGCCCATCATGCGGGTACTGATGGCGGCCGACTGGCTGGCAACCAATTGCCCGCTCACGTCCATCAGGTTGTTGTCAACGCCAATACCGGCTTTTGCAATGCTAACGGTAATGGCCTCTGTATTGCCTGTTTCTTTTTCTTTCTTGGATCCGCCACAGGAGGCGAGTATGGCAGCCAGGGGTAGGGTATATGCGAAATGTCTGAGCTTCATGTCTGTACTATTTTTGTAGGTGAAGGAGTTTATTCAGCTGTTAAGAAATGGATATAGGCGAGTGTACTGTTGTGCATCATCACAGCCTGTTTATAATAAAGCTTTTGCTGAGCCAGCTGCGTTTGTGCCAGTAGTATATCGGTGGTACCCACCAGTCCCTGGTTATAGCGGTTTTGCAGAATAGTGAGCGCTTCGGCTGCCTGCTCACTGGCCAGCTGATACTGGCTGAGCTGAAAGTCGGCATCCTTTAACTGCAGATAAGCTTTTGCAAGTGCTTTATCGTCCTGTTCTTTTTGTTGGGTGAGCTGCAGTCTGATTTTTTCCTGTTCCAGCGTTTGGGTGGTGACTTTATTACGTACCTCATTTCCCTGGAATATATTCCAGGACAGACGCAGGCCGGCGAGATATGAGCCGTTGCCGAAGCCAAGTGCGTTTTTGTCATTCAGCTGATAGGAAGCAAAGCCATTGATCTTTGGAATGATGCTTCGGCGTGTACTTTTGATGAGGTCGTCGTAAGCAGCAATAGCTGTACGAAAGGCTTTAAAATCGGCCCGGTTGTCGGGTAATGCCTTTTTTTCCAGTGTTGGATAGTTCAGCTGCAGTATATCCGTTTGGTAACGTATACCAGAAGGTTGCCGCATCAGCAGACTCAGATTGTCTGAATGCTCCTGTATGGCCGATTGGGCGGCTGCTTTTTGAGTCTGTGCGGATTTTAACTGCACTTCAACGTTGAGCAGGTCCGATTTTTGAACATACCCCTGATCGTAGCGGTCTTTTGTCCATTTGTAAATGGCCTGAAGTGTTGTGATGGCTTCATCGCTCACACCCGCCATTTCGTACGAAAGCTGCAATTGCAGGTATTCCATTTCTGTCATCAGCTGTACATAGTC
>JAGODE010000073.1 GCA_017998385.1 Chitinophagaceae bacterium
GCACTAACGGTTGACTCCTCTACACTTGAGCTGGCCAATAATATTCATTATACAAAAGGCCGCGCTCAGGCATTAAGCCAGATGGCCCGCAATCAGTATTCGATGGGCAGCCTGCGGGATGCAGAAAAAAATTGCCAGCAGGCATTACGGCTCTTTACAGAAGCGGGGCTTGAGAACGAAACAGCCGATACACACAACCGCCTGGGCATCATTTATCGCCGCCTGGCAGATATTCCCCGCTCACTGAAACATTATGATGAAGGGATTGCAGTAGCCCGTAAGACGGACGATCAGACATTACTTTCTATCCTTTACATGAATAAAGCCAACTCGTACAACGAGGCTGCAAGACATGAGGAGGCTATTAATATGCATCTGGAAAGTGTAAGAATAAAAGAGAAGTTGCGCGATGAGAGAGGTCTCATGCAATCGTACAACAATATTGCGTTGGTATTTATGCGCATGAATGAGTTTGAAAAAAGCCGTTCCTATTTTCTTCAGGCCAATGCGCTGGCTACCAGGTTTAATAACAAAACAACACTGGGGTATAATTTTTCCAATCTTGCCAACCTTAGTATTTCGCAGAAAAAGCTCGATTCGGTTGACTATTTCTACAAACAGTCACTGGCCGCCTTTACTCAAACCGGCGAAAAACCAGGGCTTGGCCTGGTGCATCACAACTATGGAATGTTTCTCATGGAGCAGCAGCACTATTCCGAGTCGGAGAATCATTTGCGTGAAGCGCTTGCCATCCGGCGTCAAACAGAGGCCCGCTACGATATTGCCTCTACCATGAATGTGCTGGGAGGTCTGCTTTCGCGCACTGGTCGCAAAGCAGAGGCCGAGCGACTGCTGCTGGAATCACTGGATATGCTGAAAGATGAGAATAGTAGCCGTAAAAAAGATGCATATAAGTTTCTTGCAGAACACTATAAGTCTGCCGGTGACTACGAAGAGGCCTATAAATACCAGGCCGGCTACATAGCCATGCGTGATACACTTGTAACCCAGGATGAAATAACGGGCATTCTGCGTGCCCAGTCGCGGTATGAAGTAGAAAAGAAAGAAGCCGAGCTGGCACTGGCGCAGAAAGACAGGGAACTGCAGGCCGCATTATTAAGCCAGAAAAATCAGCAACTGCTTTATTTATTACTGGCACTGGCACTAACGTTATTGCTGCTGGCTGCGTTTTATTTTGGCTACCGCAATAAGAAAAAGCATGCTGCTGAGTTGCAGTCCAAAAATAATCAGATCGAAACGCTGATACGGGAGCTGCACCACCGCATTAAAAATAACCTGCAGGTAGTATCGGGTCTGCTGTCATTGCAAAGCTACCGCACAGAAAATGAAGAAGCCCGCCAGGCAATGGATGAGGGACGTTCGCGCGTAGAAGCCATGGCCATGATACACCAGAAACTCTACATGGACAAAGAACTTGCAGCGGTGGATATGACAGAGTACCTCAGGAATCTTGGCAACTCGCTTGCGGGAAGCTTTGGACATTCACCGCAGACCGTAGAGACTACCGTTGACCTGCCCGTGGTCACCATGGATATAGACAGGGCTATTCCTATCGGTCTTATTGTAAATGAACTGATCACGAATGCATTTAAGCATGCATTTGCCGGTGGTCAGCCGCCGCATGTACAGGTAAGCCTGCAACAGAAAGGAAATGCACTTGTGCTGATGGTAGCAGATAATGGAAGGGGTATGAACGAAACCGCAACAGAATCGCAGTCATTTGGAATGAAATTGGTGCGTACACTGGTGCAGCAACTCGACGGGCAACTGGAAACGACGGCTGCAGCCGGCACGGTATTCAGAATACAGATCAACAACAAACTGACATGAGTGAACAAAAGATATTAATCGTAGAAGATGAACTTCTCACGGCAGAAAGCATTTCCATGCTGCTCGAAGAAGAAGACTATACGGTCATTGGTATTGCCCGGGATGCCGCTACAGCCCTGCGCCTTAGCAGTCAGCCACAGGCCTGGCCTACCGTAGTCATCTGCGATATTGGCTTGCGTGGCGATGTAAGTGGTATTGAACTTGCGGCACAATTGAAACAACTCTATAACTGCAGTATCATCTTTCTTACTGCATTTTCTGATACCAAAACAGTAGGTGCTGCTGCGGAAACAGACCCCGTGATGTACCTCGTAAAACCCTATACAGATTCTCAACTGCTAGTAGCCGTACAAATGGCCTGCCTTCGTATGCTGCGGCAAACCGATGGCAATACGGGAAGTACGCCCATACTGCAGCTTACTGACAGGGAAAAAGAAGTAGCCTTACTGGCTGCACAGGGACTTTCATCCAAACAAATTGCCCGCCGTCTCGACATCAGCATTGAGACAGTAAAAACTCATCGCCGGCGAATGATGAGCCGCAATAATATCAGCAGCTTTCCGCAGCTGGTTTATTTGTTGAATAAACAAGAATAGGACGGAGCCTGATCTCTTTTCTTGTGGAATCTGCTGATTACTGCATTTTAATAGAAGCATGCACACAGCCGAGCCATCAGCTTCGACCCACCGCCTTCTGCACCTCGATGCCTGGAGAGGCATAGCCATTGCCGGCATCCTGCTCGTGAATATTTATGCATTTGGCCTTCCTTACGCTACGCTCAATAACCCATACCTGTTAGCACCTGCTAAAAAGGCTGACGCCTATAACTGGCTGCTTACATCTGTTTTACTGGATGGTAGTTTCAGAGCAATACTTTCTTTTTTGTTTGGTGCCGGATTAATGCTTTGGCAGGAAAAACTACCAAACGGTCAGGGAGGTCAATTATTTTTCCGAAGGATGAGCATACTGCTGTTGTTGGGACTGTGTCATGCCTACCTATTACTCTGGTTCTGGGATATATTATTTATGTATGCTGTTTGTGGAATGCTGCTTTTCACTGTACGTAAATGGCCTGTTAGCCGATTAGTCTGCCTGGCCCTGCTTTGTGTCTTTATCGCTGATCTTAACAGTAACAGGAAATTGTTTGACAATAAAACGGCCATACAGCTACAGGGGCGACTGAATAGCGCCACGCCCAACCCGGAACTGCCCAGGGAATTAAATACACAACTATTAAGAGCCCAATCTGAAAGAGAGATAATGGATAAGACCACTTCCTTTTCCCGCTTGTATCATCAACAGGTGCAAAGAGCGTGGCAGGTGCAGACGGCCGACTTCCCCGGTTTTTATGTATGGGATATACTGGTCTGGATAATACTGGGAATTATTTTCTATAAGATGAAATGGCTAACTGGTCATATACCGCCTAAATTGTATAAAGGGTTATTTATGGCGGGAGTAGCTGGTGTGTATTTATGCTGGCAACGCGTGCAGCCAGCCTGGCAAAACAATTTTGATCCAATTGCCACTATAGAAGATACACGCTGGCAATATTATGAGCTTGCCCGTACACTGCGCTCGTTGGGCTTGCTGGGTTTATTAATCTGGATATGGCAAAGCGGTCGTGGAAAGGGTCTCTGGTTATTATTTGCACCATTGGGGCGCTTATCATTAAGTAACTATTTAGTTCAAAGCTTGGTTTGTGCTGTTTTGTTTTATTACACCGGATTTGGCTTGTTTGGTCGGCTGAGCAGGATGCAGCTTCTTTTAACAGCATTGATCATTCTTGCGCTGCAATTAATGATCAGCCACTGGTGGTTAAAAAAATATGGGGTCGGTTTCGCAGAGAGGCTGTTAAGAAAATAAAATTTCCCGTATCGGCGCAGTACACTGCGGCGATACAGGGCGTCAGGGTCATACGGTAAATCCGTAGCACCGCATTGCAATGCGGTGCTACAAAGACCGGGATCGTTGGATTAAATTCTCTGGGGCTGCAGTACACTGCGGCGATACAGGGAGTCAGGTTCGTTCGATAAATTCCGTAGGACCGCATTGCAATGCGCTCCTACAAAGACTTGGTTCGTTGGATTAAATCCCGTGGGGCTGTAATACACTTCGGTGGTACAGAGAGTCGGGGCCGTTCGATAAATTCCGTAGGACCGCATTGCAATGCGGTCCTACGAAGACCGGGATCGTTGGATTAAATCCAATGGTCGTATTGCAATACGGTCCTACGGATGGCGATCATAATTTTTCACATTATTCTCTATATACCAGGCAAAGGCATCATATTCTTTTTCATTACGGATAATGCGATCATAAAACCGCGGTTGCCAGGCGAAGGCCGGATCGATCCTTCTGGCATTTAAAGTAACGGTGCCCTTAAATCCGCGAATAATCGCAGAGAGGCTTTTTGATTGCGGACCAAAGGAACGGATCGGCGCTTTCGGGAAAGAAATATCGTTCTGTAGCGCCGCATTGCAATGCGGCGCTACGTTGTCGCCCTGCGGCGTTACATCGTCGCCCTGCGGCGCTACGTCGTCGCCCTGCGGCGTTACATCGTCGCCCTGCGGCGCTACACCGTCGCCCTGCGGCGTTACACCGTCGCCCTGCGGCGTTACACCGTCGCCCTGCGGCGTTACACCGTCGCCCTGCGGCGCAACATCGGCGTTCTGCGGCGTTACACCGTCGTTCTGCGGCGCAACACCGTCGTTCTGCGGCGCTACGTCGGCGTCTTGCAGCGCCGCATTGCAATGCGGCGCTGCAGGAGACAACTCCTTCTGATCTGATTGATTGTATTGATTATTTCCAATATGTACGATGGCATGAAAATGATCCGGCATTACCACGTATGGTCCTAATGTAAGATGCATATCGGGACGTGTCTGCGGCGTTTTTATCCATTCCTTTTCTGTTAGTTTTCCAATGTCTGAAGGGAAAAAAGTTTCTCCTGCAATTGATCCGAAGAATGGCAGGCGGTTGCTGCAATTGATGGTAACAAAATAGGCTTTCGAATAACGATAATCCCACCACCAGGCGCGGTATTGCTTACGGGGATAGTGTATTTTCTTTCTCACAGACATCTGCCACACAAATAAGAAGTACAATTTACAAAAAAGCAATTGCATTACCTTTGATCAACTCCTTTTGTATATGCCCCTCAGAGATATCTCCATCAGGTCGCTTACGGAAGCAGATGTAGCTGCATTATCAGCATTGCTTATCGAAACGGTTGCACAGGGCGGGTCAGTCAGTTTTATGCATCCTCTGCAACCGGCCGATGCAACCGAGTTTTGGCAAAGTTCGCTGGCAGCCGCATCGAATGGCAAACGCGTGGTGCTGGGAGCTTTTGATAAAGAATTGCTTGTGGGTACAGTCTCGTTGTTGGTTGATTGTCCACCCAACCAGCCCCATCGGGCAGAGATTGCCAAAATGATGACGGCGGTAAGTCATCGGGGAAAAGGTATTGCCCGGATGCTATTGAGACAAGCCGAAGATATTGCTAAAGAGAAAGGGCGTACACTTATTAACCTCGATACGGCTGAAGAAGAGGGGGCTGCCGGATTTTATGAAAAGCTGGGATATCAACGGGTGGGGTTGATTCCGGACTATGCATTGAAACCATATGGCGGACTCACGGGAACTATTATTTACTATAAGCGGTTGGTTTGATCAAAAACGGGTAAACCATTATGAGCAATCACCCACTCAATCTTGTCATTCGCCTTTTACTCGAACTGGCTTTGCTGGCAATCTATTTCTACTGGCCCTATCATTATTTAGCAGGTATCCCCCGCATTGCGTTATGTATACTGCTACCGTTATCGGGAGCAGCACTATGGGCTATTTTTAAAGTAACGGGCGACCCCGGCCCTGCAATAGTAGCTATTCCCGGATGGTTGAGACTTTTACTCGAAGCCACTCTTTTTGCACTGGCGTGTTATATGCTCTTTTCACTTGGGCAGTACAACTGGGGCCGGATATTTCTGCTGATAACTATAGTACATTATGCGGTTTCGTACGATCGCATCAGAAGGCTTTTGATGAGGTAGAAACAGATCGGGGGGCCCAGATGTACCAATGCCCGATTATTTTTATGGCGGGAATATTTTAAGATTGAGCGTAGTGAAGATGGCATCCGCTTCTCAGGCATTGCTACTGCACCTATACAAAGTACCACCGCTGTAGAGCATCATTACAGCTATGTGTTGAACGGATCGTAAGCGTGTTGAGCCTTCATCCGGAAGCAGGCTGTTGTAAAATTTGTACCGGCTCAGGTGTATAAAATCAAGATTATTGGCCCGGCAGTATTACTACTATCATCGTCTGTTGCGTCGCACACTTCAGCGTCCCGTAATTCTATTGAACATTATCCGGTTTTATCTTGATCTGATTGTATCGCTTAATAGAAAAGAACAGGCAGAGGAGTTGTGAAAATTTGCAAATCAGATAATCTCTGTTGAACCGTTAAGTTTTTTCTAAAAATCAAACGAACTTCTTTAAACCTGTAGGATCCGTTTTCTTCAATAAAAACAGCAGGATTAAGTATATCAGGTGTAAGATAAACCGGCGTAAGGTTACCCGCAGATAATTCGTAGTCGTGCCCAAATACTTTTATATACTCTCCACATATTTCAGAAACCTGGCAAATCTTCATGTCATCAGCACGGGATTTTCCATCCTTTTTTTGGGATGAATACATACATAATTATGTTCTCATGATTCACCTGGATGAATCATGATACTGGTTTTCCGGTGATAAAATAAGATTTTAATAACGGGAAGCACAAGTTTTATGCCATGGGTAGATGTTTGTTAACACTTGTTGAAAGGCTCCCGCGTAAATTGCCAGGATACTGATAAGGCTGTTTGACATCATTTTATTCAGTCGTAGTAAAATTTCGATAGAAATATTCTTAGAGCAGGGGGCGTCTCTTTTTCATAATTCTAATTGCGGAAAGAGTTTTCCTGTAGCACCGCAATGCATTGCGGTGCTACAACGGTAAATGGGAGATCAATCGCTGGTCGGGGCTGATATATCTCATTTCCCTGCCGTTCGTCCGCCTTTTCTCTCCGTCTGTTGACGCCGGAGTCAAAAAGAGCCGGGCGGGTGTATCTTCAGCAAAAAGCCATTATGAAACCATCGCTTGCCATCCGTCTGCTGGCCATTGTCATTGCTGTATTTATGATCCTGCACGGCATCAGCCGTATTGTAACCAATGGTGTGGGAGGTTTTGGTGAGTTCCTTGACAGTAAACATTTTCCTGCCGGTTATGTGCTGGCATGGGCACTTACAGTGGGTGAGCTGCTGTTTGGCTTGCTGATGATCGTGGGCTTGTTTGTAGAGATATGCTGTATCTTCTTTGCCGTTGAATTATTATTCGGTATTATTCTCGTGCATTACCAGAATGGCTGGTTTGTAGTGGGCCACACACTGGGAGGCATGGAATATAATGTGCTGATGATGGTTTGTTTTGTGCTGGTGTTGTTGTCATGGAAGAAGGTAAATGGAGTAAGGGAGAAGGACTGACAGGCCTTTAACGAAGTACCATTGTTTGCCTTATGCCTCTGTCCTTTTACCTTTCATCCGGCTAAAGCTCTTTACGCAGACGCGCCACGGGAATATTGAGCTGCTCCCGGTACTTGGCCACGGTGCGGCGGGCAATATTATAGCCCTTTTCCTGGAGTAATTCAGTAAGGCGTTCATCGCTCAGCGGGCGTTTTTTGCTTTCGCCTTCTATAAGATCGCTGAGAATCTTTTTTACTTCGCGGGTAGATACTTCTTCGCCGCTTTCGGTGCTGAGTGATTCACTGAAGAAGAACTTGAGGCGGTATGTACCAAATTCGGTTTGTACAAATTTGCTGTTGGCCACGCGGCTTACGGTAGAGATATCGAGACCGGTTTTTTCGGCAATATCTTTCAGGATCATCGGCTTCAGGCTGGTCTCATCGCCGGTAATGAAGAAATCATGCTGATGGTTCATGATAGCCGTCATCGTGCTCAGCAGCGTATGCTGGCGTTGCTTGATGGCATCGATAAACCATTTGGCGGCATCTATTTTTTGTTTGATGAAGAGGACGGCTTCTTTCTGACGTTTATCTTTTTTGGCGCCGCGTTCATATTCTTTCATCATATCGCGGTAGCCCTCGCTGATTCGCAGCTCAGGGGCATTGCGCGAGTTGAGGGTGAGTTCCAGTTTGCCGCCATTGTTGAAGATGAAGAAGTCGGGCACCACATAGCTTTCTGCTTTGTTGATACCACCCACATTGCCCCCGGGTTTGGGGTTGAGACGGATGATTTGCTGCATCACATCTTTGAGCTCATCTTCATCTATAGCCAGGCCACGCTGGATCTTTTCATAATGCTTCTTGGTAAACTCGTCGAAGTATTTGCGGATGGCCTGCATGGCTGTTTCCACATCCTTGCCTTCCTCTTTCTGGCGCTGCAATTGCAGCAGCAGGCACTCCTGCAGGTCGCGGGCGGCCACACCCGGCGGATCAAACCGCTGAATACGCTGCACCATTTCTTCTACTTCTTCTTCGGTAGCTGTAATATTCTGCCGGAAAGCCAGATCGTCTACGATTGCGCTGGTTTCGCGGCGCAGGTAACCATCTTCGTCAATACTGCCTACAATCTGTTCGGCAATCTTTTGCTGTTTTTCATCCAGCTTCAGCAGCCCCAGCTGGTTGAGCAGAGTTTCATAAAAACTCGCTTCTGTTTTAAAGGGGACCTGCTTATTATCCTCTTCGGGATAATTGTCGTCACGTGTTTTGTAATCAGCTACCTCATCATCTCCATCCTGCACATATTCGCTTACATCTATATTATCATATTCATCTTCACTGCCACTTTGCTCTTCAAATTCTGTTTCGGCACTGTCGCTAAACTCATCTACCATTTCTTCTCCACCTTCCTCATGGTTCTGCTCATCCAGCTCCAGAGCGGGATTCTCTTCCAGTTCTTCCTTGATCCGCTCTTCCAGGTTGGCAGTAGGCACCTGCAGCAGTTTCATCAGCTGAATCTGCTGTGGTGAAAGTTTCTGTAAAAGCTTCTGTTGTAGTGACTGGCTAAGGGCCATAATTTTGTTCAAACGTTTTTAGGTGGCCAGATGAATTTGAGGCTCTTAAAAAGTCAAAAATCCGGCCATTCATCAAAAATCAGGCCGTAAATTTACAAAACAAAGAGATATAAATGGCCCAACGCATTTTTTTGGTAGTTGTTGTGCTGGTTTTTCCGTTTAGCGGGGAAATTTTTGCGCAGCAAAAAGTTGTGGAAAAAAACTTTACTGCAGCCTCATTTTTAAGCGCATCGCGCAAAATGGACTCTTTACCCGTCCGTCCGTCCAGGGCATTTTTTCCCGCAAAAAAAAGTGTAGCGATCCCCTCTTTTTTTCAGAAAAAGCTACAGCCGGTAGCTCCTTCCTTTTATATCAGTAACCTCAGTTTTGTCTGTCGCCAGGAATGGCAGTTTCAGAAAACCACCGGCATTCCCCTGCGTATCAGGCTGGGTTCGCTGGAGTATGTAGACAGGCTGGAAGGGAAGAGAAACTTTATTGAGGCGCACTAATTTTTTAAGGTATAAAAGTTTAAAAGTATAAAGGTGTAAGAGAAGAGCTACCCCACACCTTTATACTTTTAAACCTTTATACTTTTTATACCTGTCACCTCTCCAGCCACTCCATTACCGGTACCTGCGCCGGCATCCGGTAATAGTTATTTCTCAGGCTGTCATTCCATCCGTTGGGATTGCGGTCAAATATTTTGCTGCTATAGTAGATGCTGCCCTGAATATTGGGATACTGGCGCAGCAACTTGATCTGATTGGGTAATTCATTGGGATTCTTCCAGGCGGGATTTTTTTCACCCGCGCGATACACGCCATGACCGATATAAACATGGCGGCCATAACTGTGGCGGCTCCACCAGTCAACCATGGTCTCATAGGCAATTTTATCATGTCCCATTTCAAGGTAAAGCTGGGGGGCTACATAGTCGATCCATTGCTTCTGCATCCAGAGCAGGATATTGGCATACAGATCATCATAGTTAGTCTGACCGGCGCGGGTGTTGCTGCCCATAGGGTCTTTGTCCTTATTGCGCCATACGCTGAAAGGAGAAATGCCAAATTTTACCTGCGGCTTTTCCTGTTTGATAGCCACGCTCAGTTTATAAATGATCGAATCTACATTGCTGCGGCGCCAGTCGTCTTTCGATAGTTTGCTGTGCGAGCGCACATAGGCGGCCTGATCAGGAAATTCTTTACCGGGAATACGATAGGGGTAAAAATAGTCGTCCATATGAATGGCATCTACATCGTAGCGGTTTACAATATCACGAACCACTTTTACCACAAATGCCTGCGCATCTTTATTAGACGGATCAAAATATTTTTTATCGCCATAGGTAAGAAACCAGTCGGGGTGAATGCGCGTAATATGATTAGATGAAATGGAAGCGCTTTTCACATTAAAGTTGGCGCGGTAAGGGTTGAGCCATGCATGAAACTCCATGCCGCGTTTATGTGCTTCTGTGATCATAAACTGCAGCGGGTCATAATAGGGGAAAGGGGCTTTGCCCTGTACGCCCGTAAGCCACTGGCTCCAGGGCTCCAGCGCAGAAGGATAAAAAGCATCGGCAGCCGGACGTATCTGTACAATCACGGCATTCATTCCGTTTTTCTGATGCAGGTCAAGCTGACGAATAAAATCGGCGCGTTGCGTAGCGGGATTGGTATCGCCGCGTTGTGGCCAGTCGATATTATCTACTGTGGCGATCCAGACACCCCTGAATTCATGAACAGATACAGGAGCAGGCTGAGCCAGTACAGTCAATGAAGTCAAAAGTGCAATACAGGTGAGCAGGTGCTTCATGCGCAATAGTGTAAATAGGGATAGGTGAATACTAAATGCAAAGGTATTTGATTATCAGGTTAATCAAATGGTAAAAGAAGTTCTAGGGTAGAAGGCGAAAGCTAGAGGGAGGTCTGAATATCCGGGTATTGATTTTTGCTTCTTTGCCAAGAATAAAAGATTCCTGCAGACCCGTCGCATCTGGTGGGTCTATGCTTTTTAGTCCATACCTTTTCACCTTCTACTCTCCACCTTTCACCCTTACACCGTGCTCCGGATCTTATCAAGCAGTTCACTCAGCAGCGCTGCTTCCTTGCGGCTAAGGTTGCCTAAAATATTGTCCATTTCGTCCTGGCGTTGGTCCAGGCGTTCGAGCAGCTTGCGGCCTTTGTCGGTGATCATAACATCTACCAGGCGGCGGTCTGCCTTACAAACCCCCTTCTTTACCAACCCCTTGGTAATGAGCCGGTCTACAATACGGCTGGTATCGCTCATCTTATCGAGCATACGCTCCCGTATCTGAAGTGTGGAAAGGGGCTGGGGGTGACTGCCACGCAGAATACGCAGAATATTAAATTGTTGGGAGGTAATATCCTCGGCCACAAAGATTTCTTTTGTCTTTTCTACAATCCAGTTGTAGGTATAAATGAGATTTATCGAAGCCTTCTGATATTCATTTCTGAATTTGGCCTGGTGTATATCCTGGTCAATACCCATAGACAAAGGATTTGATGCGCTAAATGTAATAAGTTTCTGGCAATGACAGGTTTTTGAGCCCGGACGTTACCAACCTGCAAAATTAATGTTATAACATTGAATTCGGAAATAAAATTCAGTTAATACCTATTTGCCAGCCCGTATCTGGGCGCCCAGCTTCAGTATGGTAAAAAGGTGGTGAGCCTCATGCAGCAGGAAGAAGTTGAGCCAGAGCAGAAGGCTGAGCTCGCCATATACGGGGTGTGTGCCTTTTTTCCCAAGATCTGCATCAGGAAAGTTGATGATCTCAGCAGCCATTTCCTTACGCAGGCCGAGGAGGTCTTGCATGATTTCCCGGGTAGACAGGTGACAGCCATCGGCAAAACGGGGATCACCTTCGGCACTGTAGGGGCCAAACTGCGGGTTATTTCCTTCGAGGAGTAGTTTTACCCGGGCTACAAAAGTGTGCTGATAGGTAGCCAGGTGCACGATGTTTTCAAAGATGCTCCATTTGCCGGGAATCAGCTGGCGACGGATTTGTTCATCCGTAAGGCCATCAATAATTTCCAGCAGCGATTTATGCTGATACTGGAGGCGGGTAGATACAGAAGAAGGTAAGGGCATAGTGGTGGTGGTTAGGAAAATAAATAAGATTTTAGCTATTACTCCACACGCGGGTTCCTTCCGAGCAGTTGGCGCAGATGTCGATATTCTTGCGTCCTTTTAATATCTGTGCCCGAAACTTTTTATACGTTTTGTTTTGCCAGATATCTTTAAAACGCTGCTCACGCAGGTTGCCCATGCGATGCTGCGCGTCTTTATCAAAACAACACGGGGCCACGAGTCCATCCCAGGTAATAACGGGATCGTGCCACAGACGCCAGCACTGGTTGGCCAGTTTGCCTTTGAACTGTGTGCCGTTGGCCGTTTTGCGATAACGGCTGTATTTATCCTGTGTGGGAATAAGTGCGTTGGGGTCCGTTTCGTAATCGTATATCTGGGCTGTTTTAAACCACACGTCATCCACACCAATTTCGCGGCCCAGTCTTTTTACATCTTCTATCTGGTGTTCGTTGGGTTTTACTACCAGAAACTGAAATACTACAAAAGGTTTACGGCTGTTCAATTCCTTTTTCCAGCGAACGATATTACGTGCGCCGGCCAGCACCTTTTCCAGTTGACCGCCTACACGGTATTGCTCATACACGTCCTGCGTGGTTCCGTCTATGGAGATAATAAGGCGGTCGAGTCCGCTTTCGATCGTACGCCGGGCATTATCATCTGTGAGATAATGAGCATTGGTAGATGTGGCAGTATATATTTTTTTTCCGGCAGCATATTTCACCATATCCAGAAACGACGGATTCAGATACGGTTCTCCCTGGAAATAAAAAACGAGATACAACAGCTCGCGGTGCAGCTCATCAATGGTCTGTGAAAAGAAATCGCGTTGCAGCATGCCGGTGGGTCGGGTAAAGGAGCGAAGACCGCTGGGGCATTCGGGGCAGCGCAGGTTGCAGAAATTGGTTGGTTCAAAAGAAATAGATACAGGCATTCCCCACTGCACGGGCCGGCTGGTCCATTTACTGAGGTAATAACTGCTTAATACTTTCAGTCCGTTCCATACCCGCCGTGCTGTAAGCTTGGTAGCCAGGTTGCGTGTATCTCTCCAGTTGAATTGCGCCATCAACTGTAAAGGTAAGCAAAGAGAGGTTAGTGATCAGTGGCTGGTAACCGGGTTATTTACTCCGCCACGACTTTAATAATAAATACCTGCGTCTGATCACCGACCGCTGATAAAACAAAAAGCCCAACTTCTAAGAGTTGGGCCTTTGATTCATCCATCCTTGTTGTTGTGTCCAATCAGTCGTTTAGTATTTTCGATTTAGTAAGGTATTGTTTATTGGGGTGATAAATAAAAAGACAGGTACCACCCTGAATGGTTTGTATGATACGGCGGCTTTCTTTTTGTGGTACAGCCGGACATCCATAACTGCGACCCATGCTGCCTGCGCCAATATAGCTGGCACCGTGTACAACAATTGCCCGTTGCATAGCCAGGTCATTGAAGCCGGGCTCCATGCCGGTTACACGCAATGAAAGGCCGTGCTCACCGTAATAGGTGTTGCGTGTTACATAAAATCCAAGACTGCTCTGGTGTGATTCTGCGCGGTTGGAAAACCGGGTTGCATACTCTGAACCCGAATTGCGTCCATGTGCTACATAGGTATTGATCAGTACGCGCTGCTCCTGCATATCTATAACATACATTCGCTTGCGTCGTGCCGACTGACTGAAGTCACAGATAGTGAGATAGTCGTCGCGGCGAACCTGTTTCTTTTCCATCAGCTCTTTATAACCTTTACAGGCATAATCGAAAGCCGCACGGGAAAGCCCCAGTGTTTTTAGTTCCGCTGCTTCATATAAAGAAGCATAAGGATTGTCTGGATATTCAGATGATTCAATGCCCGATATAGTGTGGATAGAAACCGGGCTGCCAGTGTGGATCTTTTCGTTTGCAGGCTTCCAGGATAGTCCCAGCCAGGCAAAGAAAAGGCAATACACGGATAGTGGAACCAGGTGTTTCAACAGAATACGGATTTTGGATTTTAAAAAGCTACCGGAGCAGCTTATAGCGTATCAAACGCCATCGGGAGCTAAAATAGTATCCGGGTTTTTTAAATGCAAAGAATAATTATCTGTTTTATAGACTTTTGCGAACATTTACGTAACTGCACTCGCACATTTACACAACGAAAAGTACGATCACTTGATCGGAGTCATTTTTAGTAAGTGGAAAGTCGTAATTATATGGTAGCAATAATGTGCTAATGTGATTAATGTGCTGATGTGCCAGTGTGCTAATGGATTTGAAGATGGTGGAAAAGGCAGATGATAAAGGTTAGAAAGTACAGGGTGCGTCAATTGAGAAGACCATTAGCACACTGGCACATCAGCACATTATTCCTCTACACTTTTACTAACTTCCATTTACCACGTTTAAAATAGATAAAGGCAATAATGGCAATAAGTGTTTCGGCAATGGGTATGCCTATAAAGGCGCCGGTGGGTCCCATTTTCCAGTATGTGGCCAGCAGGTACGCCAGTGGTATCTGAAATATCCAGAAGCAAAAGAAATTAATAAGAGTGGGGGTGCGCGTATCGCCGGCGCCATTGAGCGCCTGCACCATCACCATACCAATTCCATAAAAGATATAACCGGATCCAATGATCATAAGCGCCTTCACTCCATAGGCCACTACTACTTCCTCATGTGTAAAAATGCGGATGATTGGCTCGGCCAGCAACAGGAACAACAGGGTCACTCCCGCCATAAAAAACGCATTATACCGGGCAGTAAGCAGTGCGCTTTTTTCTGCACGCTCCGGCTGACCGGCCCCCAGGTTCTGCCCCACCAGTGTAGCAGCTGCATTGCTGAGACCCCAGGCTGGCAGAATAAAGAATACCACATTGCGGATCGCTACCTGGTAGCCGGCCGAAGCCTCGGTACCCCCCGTATGGGCTACCAGCCAGGCCAGTACAATCCAGCTACCGGAAGCGATAAGAAACTGGAAGGTCGCCGGCCAGGCAATACTAAACAGTGAACGGATAATAGCAGGATTGGGTTTGAAATGAGCCGGTATCATCCTGATCATGCTCTTGCCACGGGTAAGATGCCAGCATTGATAAACCACACCCATGCCCCGGCTGAAAGCAGTGGCTACTGCTGCCCCGGCAAGTCCCATTCGGGGAAATGGGCCAAGACCGTCAATCAGTACCGGGCATAATATAATATTAAGCAGGCTGGCCAGCCACAGGCTTTTCATGGCAATGGCTGCATTTCCCGCACCTCTGAATATACCATTGATAAGAAACAGCAGAATGATCACAACACTACCGCCCAGTGTGATACGGGCAAAGATGGTACCTTCTGCTACAACAGCCTCATCGGCGCCCATCAGCCGTAGTACATCGCCGGCAAAGATGATTCCTGTAATACTAATGACTACGGTCACGATAAAAGCAACGATAAGCGCCTGTGCTCCTGCATGCGAAGCTGCGGCTGCATCTTTTTCACCAACGCGCCTGGCCACCATGGCAGTGGCAGCTGTACTGAGCCCGATAGCCGCTGCATATACCAGCGATACTACAGATTCGGTGAGACCAACAGCCTGTATGGCATTTTTGCCCAGCTTGCCCACAAAAAACATATCCACTACAGCAAATACGCTTTCGAGGCTTAGCTCAAGGATCATGGGAATAGCCAGTAAAATAATAGCCTGGCGTATGCTGCCCTTCGTATAATCATGTTCCACACCACGCAGTGATTGACGGAGCAGCGCAAAAGCCTGTGCTACCTTATTGGTAGAATTTGTCGGTTTCGACATAAAAACAATTACAAAATGAAAAAAATTGGTACAATATCAGTTTGGCCCGGGTGGTGCCGGAGCCCGGCATACCTGTTGCCGCTTAAAGAAAGGCTGTATAAGTGAGGTTCTGGTATCTGGAAGACGAACCTAAGCGATTTTCATATGCGATGCTTGAAGAATACAAATGTAGGAAAATGTTCGGCAGCCTGTGAAGCCGGCTGCACAGATCAGCCAAAAAACCGGACGGATGGTAAAAAAGGGCTGCCGGAGCGGGAATAAAAAGTGACAGGGAATGAGGCCGCAGCAACAAAAGACAGATTAAAATAGGGGTATCTACTTATTTACGCAATTTAATCCTTGATAAATGCCAAGGATTTCGAGTGTCTAGTTGGATGAAAATGAGTTTTTTATTTATTTTAAGTTTAAATCTCCCGGCAGTTGTCAACCCAAACTGCCACCGGCGCTGTTCCTGATGGTGCCGGCCTCTCTTCCGGGTTGCGGAAATTGGCCCTTAAAAGAAGTACAGGTTAATCTGAATCGTAGTAGTAACCAGCAGAAACATTTCATGGCATGTATGTATTGCCAGGAGAAGTGATTGCGGCTACCTGTAATAAATTAAACGAAGCCATCCGCAAAACGGAAAACAAGAATACGCATGCATCTGCCACCCAATTTATACTTACAAAGAAGGTTCGCGCAATGGGCTCATATCCATACCTGGGTCATACTGGCTATTGCCCTGCTCGTACTGGCAGGTTGGGTTATGGATGTGGAGTGGTTAAAAAAAATGGGAAGCCCGGTCGCTTCTATGAATCCTACTACAGCCTGTTGCTTTTTGTTGTTTGGCATTTCCTTTCTCTTTTTACGTTCCGGACGCGCCTCACTGGTCATACCTGCGCGTTTAGTGCTGGGTTTATTAATGCTGATAGCCTTTTCGCGGATAGCAGCCCTTACGGCTGGCATAGACGCCGGCATCGATACCGTTTTACTGAATAAAAAAGTGATGGCAGAAAACCTGCCAGGCCGCCCATCGCGTATGACGTTCAATACGGCCCTGTCTTTTTTTATAGCAGCCATCAGCCTGTTGCTTGTACAAAGCAAATCGGAAAAGAAGCTGAAAGCCGGCCAGTTGGGCGCTTTCCTGTTATTGCTGCTTACCTTGCTGTCTCTCATAAGCTACCTCTATCAGACGCAGAGTTTCTTTGGCCTCATAAGCTACATTCCGATGGCGCTCAATACTGCCATCTGTTTTTTCATTTTAGGACTCAGTTTATTGTATTGCGAATCGGGCAGGGGCTATATGCAGCATCTTACTACCACGCTTAGTGGCTCTATTGCGGCAAGGGTATTGTTGCCGGCAGCAATACTGATACCCATACTTTTTGGACTTATACGTCTCTGGGGATATTGGAAAGGCCTGTATGATAATGAATTTGGAGTTACGTTATTTTCTATGGTTATCATCATCGTCATGACCGGAATAGGGTGGTATACGACGATTGCACTTAATAAACGTGATTTGCAACAGCTGCGGATACGGCAGGAACTGAAAGACAGCAAAGAGGAAATAAACGCCATTTTCCTGAATGCACCGGATGCTATTGTAGTGATAGACCGCGAAGGGCGTATTGTGAAATGGAACCCCGAATCGGAACGCCTGTTTGGCTGGAAACGCGAAGAAGTGCTGCATCAGCAACTGGCCGATGTAGTAGTACCCCCCGAATTGCGTGAAGCGCACCGTAAAGG
>JAGODE010000074.1 GCA_017998385.1 Chitinophagaceae bacterium
GGGTGATAACCGCGATAACTCGCTCGATTCAAGGTTTTGGGGTTTTGTACCTCACGATCACGTGGTGGGCAAGCCTGTATTTATTTGGCTATCGTTGGATTATGAAAAGAAAAACTCCGGCAAGAAGAAAGTGAATGTGCGGGATGGTCGGACGGGAGGGCTTTGAAAAGTATAAAAGTATAAAGGTGAAAGGTTGAAGGTAAAAGGTAAATAAAAGGCCGTTATCTTCAATCTTTCGTCTTTAGCCTCCTCTAAAGTAGTTGCTGAAGAATAGCAGTTGATACTGCACTGCATTGGCCCAGTAATTCCAGTCGTGTTTACCGGGGCGTTCAATATAATCGTGCGGAATTTTCAGTTCCAGCATTTTTTCGTGCAGGCGGTGGTTAATGTCATAAAAAAAATCTTCGGTACCGCAGTCGATAATCATACGCGGAGTACCTTTCTCCATTTTTTCAATTACATGTAATACTGAGTAGTTGTCCCAGTTAGAGGCGTAGCGAACAGTGTCGCCAATTCGTTTGGATACGTCAAAGCGTGTGCGGGAGCTATTGAGATCTACACCGCCGCTCATGCTGCCGCATGCGCCAAAAAAATCTGCATGGCGGATACCGAGAAATAAACCGCCATGGCCGCCCATACTCAGGCCGGTAATAGCACGTCCTTTTTTGTCGGCCATTGCGGAGTAATGCGACTCGATATAAGCAGGTACTTCGGTGGCGATATAGGTTTCATAGCGCATCGAGCTATCTACCGGGCTGTCGAAATACCAGCTGCTGTAATCGCCATCGGGGCATACGATCATTAATCCATATTTATCCGCATAGGTTGACAGGGCAGGTACTTTCTGAATCCAGTTACTATAGTTGCCGCTGTAGCCATGCAGCAGGTATACCACTGGCCAGCCTGTAGCAGGCGGTACGGTAGCGGGTTGTATAACAACACAGCGGATATCTTTTTTCATAGCCTGGCTGCGAATAACGACCGTATCGACCCAGCCGGCAGATGAACAGTTGACGATCAGTAGAAGACAAAAGGAAATGATCAGTTTTTGCATGCCTTAAAGATAGGTAAATGTGGAGGTGGGTTGCATGAGGTGGCTGTTGTTTTTATCCGGGTTGTCAGTTTGCGATCTGTAGGCCCGCGATGCATCGCGGGCCTACAGCATTTTTTGATCTGGCGCCTTCACAGCTTATTCCCGTTTAATTTGGAAATCTCCTTTTTATGATCTATATTTGATATCATTTTGATATCAAAATAAAAGCATATGGAAAAGATTATTAAACCTGTATCGGGATTTTTTGCCCTGTTGCTGGCATTCGTTCTTTTGTTGGGAGGCGTAGCCCTGATGGCTATAAATAATAATTCCGAACAGGACGGTTCGGCTGCTCTTTTTACAGTGGGCCTGTTGTTTGTCATGGCGTCAATTTTTTTATTTAAAGGGCTTACGATTATCAATCCCAATCACTCCCGCGTGTGTGTATTCTTTGGTAAGTATGTAGGTACGGTCAAAGAAAATGGCCTGAAGTTTATTAACCCGCTTTATAAGCGGATCAATCTCTCGTTGCGCGCGCAGAATCTGGAGAGTTCCAAACTGAAAGTGAACGATAAAATGGGTAACCCTATCGAGATCGGTGCAGTGATCGTATGGCAGGTACGCGATACCTATAAAGCTGCTTTTGAAGTGGCCAATTACGATCAGTATGTAAAGGTGCAGAGTGAAGCAGCTATCCGGCACCTGGCTAATAGTTTTCCTTATGACAATCTGGAAGATGAAACGGCCGACATTACCCTTCGCGATGGTGCACTGAAAGTAAACCAGATACTGGAAGAAGAATTGAATGAGCGACTGGCTCCTGCCGGCCTGGTGATCATTGAAGCACGCATCAGTCACCTGGCATATGCAGCGGAGATTGCCGGAGCCATGCTGCAACGCCAGCAGGCTACAGCTATCGTAGCTGCACGTACCAAGATAGTAGAAGGTGCTGTGGGGATGGTAGAGATGGCGCTGGAGATGCTGGCAGCCAAACAGGTGGTGGTACTGGATGATGAAAAGAAAGCGGCCATGGTGAGCAATCTGATGGTGGTGCTCTGTGGTGAGAAAGCTGCTTCGCCAGTGCTCAATACCGGAACCCTTTATCAGTAAAACTAAATGAGACCTGGGCATGGGCGACAAGAAATCATTTGTGATCCGTATTGATGCAGATACTTATAAGGCGCTGGAAAAGTGGGCAGCTGATGAGTTTCGCAGTGTGAACGGGCAAATTGAATGGGTGCTTTATCAAAAGCTGAAAGAGGCTGGCCGCATCCGTGATACTCCCGAGAAAGGGAAACAAAAGCCCTCGAAATAAGGGGTTGAAGAAAATAGAATAAATAAGGAGTCTTCTGGCCGCCTGTGATAGCAGGCGGTTTTCTTTTTTGCCAGTTCGATTTTCTGTAGCCACAGGCCAGACTGTACCTGATATGCCGATCAGGGTTCGGAACGCTGAAGCGAGCGTGGCAACAGACGATGATAGTAGTAATGCAGCTGACTAATAAAAACGTATTAGCTTAATAATTAAGCTCTGATTATGGCAGGAATTCTTTAGCAGAATTCTCAGTATGAGTCGGTTAAAAAGGAATATGCATGATGTGCTGTCAGGGCTGAAGTTTTTTAAAAGGTTTTCGCAGTAGTGAGAGTCTTAATATTTAGATTAGCCGTACGAGATTAGTTGAACAGCGATTGGATCTGAGCGACCAGGTCTTTATTGTATCTGTGATGGGGACTATGAATAAAATATAAAAACAGTCAGCATCAATACATAAAATATCTTTCAATTTCTTCGTTGTTATTGGGTTGTGGAATAAAGAATAACCTGCAGGAGAATACTGCCACATTCCGGATATTGAGCAGTAAATATGAGAACGGCAGTACTGGCCTTTTGGGAAGTGATAAGTATAACGTTTACTTTATGGGAGGGGTTATTAGTGAGGCGAAATAAAAGAGTATGGAGTTGAGCAATAAAGAACATGTTCGCGAAGTATTTCATTTCCCGGGAGGCCCTTTTGGCATTAAAACGGGTTAAGAAGTGCTGTCGCGTTCAACCCCACAGTTTGTCGTATTTGCACAACCTGAAGTCCGTTTTGTTTCTGAGATTTGTTGTACAACAAAACGACGCTTCATATGAACAGGCATTTTCTAACCGGTCTTTCCCTTTTTATTGTATTGCTGGTGGCATCCTGCCAGCAATGTCCGAAAGAAGGAGAAAAAGATTCCGCAACAACAAAAGACACGGCTGCGGTTCAGCCGGCAAAACCGGCTGAGAGCGGCTACGCCGATGTAAACGGCCTAAAAATGTACTATGAAGTTTATGGTGCCGGTAAACCCATTGTGCTCATTCATGGCTCTTTTATGAATATTCCAATGAACTGGGCGCATATCATACCTCTGCTGGCCAGAGACCGCAAAGTGGTGGTAGCAGAAATGCAGGGGCATGGCCGTACCAAAGATATACCCCGCGCATTCAGTTATGAAGGCATGGCTGATGATATATCAGGTCTGCTTAAGCAGCTCAAAATTGATAGCTGCGACATACTGGGCTACAGCATGGGAGGGGGCGTTGCTTTCCAGATGGGAGTACGCCACCCGGAGCAGGTGCGCCGGCTCGTGGTATTGTCTGGAACATATGCTCACAATGGCTGGTGGCCCGATGTGGTAGCCAGCTTTGCAACTTTTACCGGCGATATGTTTAAAGGAACTCCGATTCGGAAACAATATGACAGCCTCGGCAATGATCCCGCCCGGTTTAATGATTACATTAAAAAAGTGCTGAGTATTGACCTTAAGCCCTACGACTGGGCCAATGAAGTAAAGAAAATTCAGGTGCCCATATTTATGGCGATTGGTGATGCGGATGGCGTACGGTATGAACATGCGCTGGAGCTATTTCGTGCCAAAGGGGGCGGAAAGATGGGCGATATACATGGCCTGCCCAAATCGAGACTGGCCATTCTGCCTGGCACCACACATATAGGTATGATGATGCATACCGACTGGCTGATACCCATGATCACCGACTTTCTGGATTCTGACCTGAGTGCAATGCCTCCGACATTTTGAGTCAAAATGTATAAAGAGTATAAGAAGTTTAATGAGTGTTAGCTGTCCGGCTTGTGCAGGTAACTATGAAATAAGGTGGGCTGCCAGTAGTAAGCTGCTTCTCACAATGGAACTGAACGGACAGAATCTGGAGTTTTTTTGCATACACAGATAGAATGCTCTATTCCTTCTGCCTTTGACCTTCCACCTTATTACATAAATTCGTTATCAAATCAACCAGATGGCAACCTCAACCAAACGCCCTTCGCCTTATGGCCCCCGCAAGTATGCAAGTATCGATGATTATCATTCTTCTTTTGAAGGACATGTAAGAAAAGTACTCGATCAGATGCGGGCAGCCATCCGTCAGGCGGCTCCTAAAGCCACCGAAGTGATTAGCTATAATATGCCGGCTTTTAAAGGAAATAAAAACCTGGTGTATTATGCTGCTAATAAAGAGCATCTGGGTTTTTATCCCACGCCATTGCCGGAAGATCTTTTTGGTAAAGATCTGCAGGGATACCAGCGTTCAAAAGGTGCTATTCAATTTCCCTATAGCAAACCCTTTCCGGCTGCACTGGTAAAAAAGATTGTGAGTTATCGGGTAAAGATGGATGCCGCAGCAACGGAACTGAAGCCGGCTAAACCCGCCTCCAAATCAGCGAAGAAAGAGACTGTAACAAAGAAGAAAACGGCTGTTAAATCAAAGAGCCGTAAATAACAGGAATTCATGTAATCTATGTAGCTGCCTTTTTTGTAGCGACGCAATGCATTGCGTCGCTACAGGGCGATGCGATATCGATGTGGGTAGGTCTGCAGCGGTAATTTTTCGTGGAAAATTTTCGGTGCCTTTTTGTAGCACCGCATGGCAATGCGGTGCTACGGGGAAGTGATGAAAAGGTTTCTGTTTTTGTAGCACCGCATTGCCATGCGGTGCTACATTGCGTCGCTACAGGGACGATATCGCTCATGATGATTTGATAGGCAGGTTGATAATCGGTTCGATGAAAAGAGGGCTGTTTTTGTAGCACCGCATTGCAATGCGGTGCTACAATGCGTCGCTACGTGGGAAGTCATCGTTCCTGGCGATTTGATAGGCAGGTTGATAATCGGTTCGATGAAAAGAGGGCTGTTTTTGTAGCACCGCATTGCAATGCGGTGCTACATTGCGTCGCTAAATTGCGGTACTACAACAGGGGAGACTTTAATGTGGATACGTCTGCGAATCGGTCGGTAATCGTTTTCGGTACCGTTTAATATATCGGGGTAATGCATTAGGGCTGATATAAACAATTGATAATCTTTATTATGTGTATAAAAAAAAGTAGGTCCGCAAATATTGCGGACCTACTGCCATTTTCTTTACACCTCTGGCCTTTTATCAGAATCCTTTTTTCTCAGCTGCTTTCTGCATGGGGTTGATGCCTTGAGGCTGCTGTACGTTTTGTTTTTGTTTAAACAACTGGAACTTGCTGGGAGCAGCAATGGTATTCCAGCTATTGTTTGATTCATCCACATCGGCGGTTTCACGCATGGGGTCCAGTTTTATGGATGCTACTTCTTTATCTTTCATGAAGGTCTTGATGACTTTGCCTTCATTGGCACGCCAAACCTGTACAGGAATGCGCTCTACTTCCTTGCTGCCATCTTTGTATGTCCACTCGATGATGATAGGCATTACCAGTCCACCTTTATTGCTGAAGGTAAGCTCGTAGAAATGTTTATTGCTGTATTTCTGTTTGCCTGCTTCATCGAGGCTTTCTACCTGCGATTTGAACTCTACGGCATATTTAGCGGTATCATGTTTTTCGATGCCGCGGTCATAACGCCAGTAGAAATCACGCAGTGAAGTATCGCGGTCTGTTTCGAACACGATATTCTTATCTGTCTTGTTGCGAATCTTCGACAGGTCCTCGAAATCGTTCACCAGCGGTTTGGGTAATCCGCGCATAACAACAGTGTCGTTACGCATGGGAGGGATAGCTGTTACATCAGGTTTTGCATATTTCACTGTGTCGAGCGAAATATCAACGGCATCGGTGCCAAAGAACCAGCCTCTCCAGAACCAGTCAAGGTCTTCACCGGTAGCATCTTCGATGGTGCGGAAGAAGTCAGCCGGTGTGGGCGATTTGAAAGCCCAGCGGCGTGCATACTCTTTAAAGGCATAGTCAAACAGCTCGCGGCCCACAATAGTCTCACGCAGTATGTTGAGCGCGGTAGCGGGTTTGTCGTATGCGTTTGCACCAAAGTTGTTGATGTTTTCTGAATTGGTCATGATCGGCTCCAGCTGATCTTTGGGAAGCTTCATGTAGTTGGTGATAGTCCAGGGCGCACCTTCGCTGGAAGGGAATGTATTATCCCATAATTCCTGAGCCAGGTACTGGAGGTAAGAGTTGAGGCCTTCGTCCATCCAGCTCCACTGACGTTCGTCGCTGTTGACGATCATGGGGAAGAAGTTGTGGCCTACTTCGTGAATGATCACATAGATAGCGGCGTTGCGTGAACTTTCAGTGTAGCTGCCATCTTTCTGCGCACGGCCGGGGTTGAAGCAGATCATGGGATATTCCATACCCTGATTGCCTTCTACAGACTGGGCAACGGGATAAGGGTAAGGGATAGAAAATTTAGAGTAAGTTTTGATGGTATGTGCCACGGCTTTGGTAGAGTAGCGACGATAGATAGGATACGCTTCTTTACCGTAAAAACTCATCGCCATTACTTTTTTGCCTTCTACAGTCACTGGCATGGCATCCCATACAAAGCGGCGGCTGCTGGTCCAGGCAAAGTCACGTACATTGTCGGCTTTATAGATCCAGGTTTTTTTGGCTGTGCTTTTTTTAGCGGCAGCTTTTTCGGCCTCATCGAGTGTTACGATCTCTATAGGTTCTTTGCTGGTCTGTGCTTTCTGCCAGCGGGCAGCCTGTGTGGGATTGAGGTTTTGTGCATAGTTGAGACACTCACCGGTAGAACCTACTACGTGATCGGCTGGTACAGTCATCTGTACTTTGAAGTTGCCGAAGCTCAGGGCAAATTCGCCGCGACCGGTGAACTGGTGGTTTTGCCAGCCCTGATCATCGCTGTATTTGCACAGGCGGGGATACCATTGCGTGATGGTATAAGCGTTGTTGCCATCATCGAAACTTTCATAACCACCGCGGGCGCCGCCATAACGCAGGAAGTCGCCGCGATTGGCGAGTTTGTAGCTCCAGTCGATTTTAAAGACAAACTTCTGACCGGGTTTGAGTGGCGCAGGCAGCTCAATACGCATCATTGTTTTGTTGAGCAGGCTTTTCAATGGCTTGCCGGCAGCATCTACCAGTTTTGATATCTGGAAGCCATAGCCATTGTCTGATTTTTTTTCTTCCAGTACATCCAGCATTTTGTCGGTAGCCTGGCGGGGCATGGCGTTGCCTGACTGGTAATTGGCATTGTTTACCGTGCTGTGCTGGTTTTCGTCAAGTTGCAGCCAGAGGTAGGTGAGTACGTCGGGCGAATTGTTGAAATAGGTGATGGTTTCGGAGCCGGTCAGTTTGTTGTTGGGCTCGTCAAGCTCACACTTGATGTCGTAATCGATACGCTGCTGCCAGTACTTTGGGCCGGGTGCACCGCTGGCGGTACGGTATTCATTGGGCGTGGGCAGGATTGTGCCCAGTTGCTCAAATTTGTTACCATGGTTGCTGCCAGGGTTGTTCTGAATGTTTTGCGCCTGGCTGCTAAATAACAGACCAGTGAGCGCAATAAAAAAAGGAACTACCTTTTTCATGATGATTGTTTTTATATCAGGAGTGTCAGGGAATACGTTCAAGAGCCATTTTTAACGACATCAGAAATACACCACCTGAAAGGAATAGAACCCATTCCCTTCGGTTTGCCCGCAGCAGTCCGGTTATAAACTGCGTCAGTAAGAGCAGGATCAGGACCACTACTATCTGTCCGGCTTCCAGTCCCACATTGAAGCCAAACAGGCTCCAGCCCAGTTGCTGATCCTGTGCCAGCATAAAGCGGATAGAATTAGCAAAGCCCATTCCATGGATCAGTCCGAAAAACAAAGCCAGGAAATAGTTGATGCGTACCGAACGTGGCGTGAATTTTTTCTGAAATACATTAAAAAAAGCGGTAAGTACAATGGTGACAGGGATCAGGAACTCTACCCATTTGCCGGGAAAGCGTACCACGTCGAGTACGCTTAAAGCCAGGGTAATAGAGTGACCAATGGTAAAAGCGGTGACCAGAATGAGCACCTGTTTCCAGTCGCGCAGCACATAGATGGCGCATAGTGCGGCAATAAACAGCTGATGGTCCAGTGCATCGGGGCTGATAATATGTTCCCAGCCCAGGCCAAAGTAAAATCCGAAGTCTCCCATGGTAGTTTGTTCGCAAAACAGGGAACAACCATTCCTGTAAAATCTGCGTCACTGTGTTGCGGGGATCAAAATAAGCCAGACTTTTGTAAGCGAAAAAAAAATTTGGTCAATGGTAGCATGGTTCAATAAATGGCTGATGATAGCGCTATTGTGCGGCGGAATTGTAAGTACGACAGTTGTCGGACCCCGGGTTGGTCCCAGACCTGCGTCTGCACCAGCTATTCCACACCCGCTGCACCTGGGTGTTACAGAAACGGAGCATAATGCGGCTGACCAGACCCTTGAGATCAGCTGCAAGCTGTTTTCAGACGATTTTGAGCGAATTCTCGAAAAGGTATATGACCGGGATATAGATCTGATCAATCCGCCTGACCGGGCTGCAGTGCAGGCCGTGATCAACGATTATGTTCGCAAGCACCTTTCCTTTAAAGTGGATGGAAAGCCTATAACCATCACCTGCATTGGCTTTGAGCCCGACCATGAAGCCACCTACAGTTATTTTCAGGCTGATGGGATAAAAGAAGTGAAAAAGGTGGAAGTGACCAGTACGCTGATGTATGACCTGTTTGATGACCAGACCAATATCTTCCACATTAAAGTAAATGGTAAGCGGAAAAGCAGTAAGCTGAATTATCCGGCCAGGGTAACAGAGATCAGTTTTCCCTGAGCATTTTACTCCTCCATCTCTTCGCGTATCTTCTCGCTGATCTTCACGAGTATCTTATCAATACGGTGACCATCCATGTCCACGATTTCGATGGTGAACCCTTTCCATTCCAGTTTGTCGCCGGTATGAGGAATACGCTCCAGCTTGTGCAGGATAAAGCCGGCCAGGGTGTCAAATTCCTGTTCACCTTCGTGCATCCATTCCTGCTTTTCGAAGCGGGTAAGGAAGTCGTAGAAAGGTATCTGGGCGTCTACAAGATAGGAGCCATCTTCGCGTTCCTTGATTTCGTATTCGGGAATATCATTTTGCGGCATATCGCCGATAATGGCCTCCAGAATATCGTTGAGGGTGATCATACCCAGGATAGTGCCGTATTCATCCACAATAAAGCAGGAGTGCAGTTGCGATTCCTTGAATTTTTCCATGACCTGGAAGGCGGTGTTGTTTTCGGGAACAAACAGGGCCGGTTTCATCAGGTTCTTGAATGGAATATTGTCGGGATTTGTATACAAATCTTTAATAGATACAACCCCTTTGATGTTGTCAATATCGCGCTCGCAGATGGGATACATGGAATGGGGCTCGCGCAGGATCTTTTCCTTGATATCCTCTTCTGTATCTTCTGTATTGAACCATACAATATCGCTCCGGTGGGTCATGAGTGAGGTAATGTTGCGGTCGCTCAGGTGAAATACCCGTTCTATGATCTCCTGTTCGGTCTCTTCGATCGTACCCTGCTCGGTACCTTCACTGATGATAGCCTTGATCTCTTCTTCCGTTACCTGGTTGTCGCTTGACTTGAGTTTGAAAATAGAGACAATAGCATTGCTCGACTTGCTGAGCAGCCAGATAAAAGGGTAGGTGATGCGGCTGAGCAAGTGCATGGGGCGTGCCACCGTTTTGGCAATAGCTTCGGGGTTCGAAAGGCCCAGGCGTTTGGGAACCAGCTCGCCAAAAATGATGGTGAAATAGGTGATGATGATAACTACAATGGCAGTTGCCAGGCCATGCGAGTAGGGTTGTAGTTTGGGCCAGCGGTCAAGGTAGATTGCAAAATCATCGGTGATCTTTTCACCGGAGTAGATACCGGTAAGGATACCTACCACCGTGATGCCCATTTGTACAGTAGAAAGAAAGTTTTCCGGTTTATTGGCGAGTTTCAGTGCCTCTTTTGCCTCTTTATCTCCCCTGTTTGCCTGTGCTTCCAGTCTCGACTTTCTGGCCGACACCAGTGCAATTTCAGCCATGGAGAAGAGGCCATTCAGCAGGATCAGCCCTGCCAGTATGAGTATTTCCATTTAAGAAGACAACGTTGGTTGTTTATCGAAGATAATGAATCCGTAGCGCTTGTTATACAGGCGACCTGTCAATGTGCCTAAAATGAGGCCGATCATGGTACCGGCAATTACATCAAACGGGTAGTGTACGCCCACATAAATCTGAGCAAATCCGATGAGGCCGGCCCATACAAAACCTGTAAGCGCCCAGCGACCCAGCCACTTACGGGTCGTAATAAAGAAAAAGGCGGCCATACCGGTATGGTTGGCAGCATGATTGGACGTAAAACTGTGGCCTGACGAGCAATAGTTGACCAGCAGCCTCACTTTCATCATAAAATCGGGATCTGTACAGGGGCGCATCCGTTCAAAATTGTGTTTAAACAGGTAGGTGCCTGTCATATCGGTGAGGGCCACGGTGGCGAGCATGAATAAAACCCACCAGGCTCCCTTTTCTTTAAAATTGAGTAAAGCAAAACTGATCAAAAACAGGTATAAAGGTGCCCAGTTGAGCGCATTACGCATAAAAGGCATTACAACATCAAACACAGGATTGGCAAGCCGGCTGTTGACCAGCACAAACAGCCATTGATCCCATTGTTCGGCGGTATGAAGCACGCCCGCCTGTAAGAGTGAATCCATGATGCAAATTTACCGAATTGCCGGAAATGCGGATAATCATCTCATTACCGGGTAGTGACTCTGTCTGAAGGGCCGGGAAGGATTTAGCTGTGTAAACCTGCGCCTTATACGGGAAATGTTGCCCGCAGAAAACGCAGAATACCGCAGATAAAAGATTTCAACGGGGGTTAAATTGTGCTGCAATCTGAATTGAATCAGTACCCATTACCGCTAATCCTGTCATTACTTGTGCAAACGGATTAAAATGATTTTTTTTGCAATCCACCAGTCAACCCGTGGTTTTTTAAATTATGCTCAGAAGGTATAAAATACCGAAAACACTCTTGTGGGTGATCAACCTCTTCGGTCTGTTCCTTCTCATTTTTACCATCTTCCGATTGACAACCTATTGGGCTTTCCGGCCACAGGATATCCATTTTACCGATGTGGTTCCTTCTTTTCTGATGGGACTGCAGTTTGACCTGCGCTGGATTTCCATCCTTTTGTTGCCGATTGTCGTACTCAGCATGTGGCCACGCCTTTCGCCTTTTTATTCGGCCCGCAATAAGAAATGGTGGACATGGTATCTGGCTGCGGCCACATTCATTGTTTTTTTCTTCTTTGCCGCGGACTTTGGCAGCTTTTCCTATAATCAAACCAGGCTTGATGCCGGGGCTATGAATTTTGTGGAAGATCCGGGTATATCTCTGCGAATGATGTGGCAGACCTATCCCTTGTTCTGGATGGTGCTGGGCCTGCTGGTCACCGTCTTACTGTTTCGCTGGATGTATCACAAAAGCCACTGGCGCGTGATTCACCAGACCGATGGCCTCAAAATTCCCTATCGCCGTAAATTCTTTGTGATTGCAGCTGTAGTGCTCCTGCTGTTTGTGTATGGCCGGGTAGGGCAGACTCCGCTTGCCTGGAAGCATTGTTTTGTTTTCCAGGACAACTTCAAGTCATACCTGGCACTGAACCCGCTTCAGAATTTTTTTACAACCCTGAAACTGCGCCGGCCGGAGTATAACGAACAAAAAGCACGGGCGGCATTTCCGCTAATGGCCAAATGGATGCAGCTGCCCAATCCCGATAAGTTTTCTTACCGCCGCGTGATGGCGCCCGGCAGCCGGGCTGTGGAAAGCCGTCCCAATATCGTGCTGGTTATGTGCGAGTCGTTCAGCATGTTTAAGAGCTCTATGAGTGGCAATCCGCTTAACACTACACCGTTCTTTGATTCGCTTTCCAGTCAGGGTATATTTTTTGAACGATGTTTTTCGCCCCATTTCTCTACAGCCCGCGGCTTGTTTGCACTTGTGACCGGCATTCCCGATGCGCAATTATTTAAATTTTCAACCCGTAATCCGCTCGCCAGCCGGCAACATACCATCATAGATAACTTTGAAGGATACAGCAAGCATTATTTCCTGGGTGGTGATCCGGAGTTTAACAACTTTAAGGGACTGCTCGCCAATATTGATGGGTTGCAGATGCATACCGAAGGGAGTTTTACCTCACCAAAGATCAATGTTTGGGGCATAAGTGATAAAGATCTTTTTCTGGAAGCCAACAAAAAATTTGCTGCAGAGCAGAAACCGTTTTTTGCCATCATTCAGACATCCAACAATCACCGGCCTTATATGATTCCGCCAGCTGATACAGCTTTCGGTAAGCGTATTGTTCCGGATGATCTGCTTCGCAAATATGGTTTCGAATCGCTAGACGAGTACAACACCTTCCGTTATTCGGATTATTGTATCAGGCGATTTATTGAGACAGCCAGCACCGAAGATTATTTTCACAATACCATCTTTGTATTTGTAGGCGATCATGGTGTGGCGGGCAATGCGGAAGCAATCTATCCGCCTGCCTGGACGCATCAGCGGCTTACAGATGAACATGTGCCGCTGCTCTTTTATGCGCCTTACATACTTCAGCCGCAACGCCGCAGGGAAGTGGTATCGCAGATCGATGTGCTGCCAACGATTGCCGGCATGGTGCAGCAGCCATATGTGAATACCACGCTGGGGCGTGATCTGCTCGATCCGCAGAAGCGTGGCAATTTTGCTTTTATCACCAATACGGCTGGCAAGATCGGGATGGTGACCGATGACTATTATTTCACCACCAACCTCAACTTCCCCGACGAACAAATGGTTTCGGTACGGTTTAACGAGCCGGCGCATTCGCGCAATCAGCGAGACTCCATTCAGCGTGAACTATCGGCATTTACGCAAGCGTTCTTTGAAACCGCCCGGTATATGATTATGAATAATAAAGCGGACTGAGGGAAAGTTTAAAAGTATAAATGTATAAAAGTTTAAAGTGTATAAAGGGTTTAAGTATAGAGAGGGAAAGACAGAAACACACCTTTAAACTTTTAAACCCTTCTACTTTTATACCTGGCTAACGACTACCCGCAGCGATTAGATCAGTTTATGCTCGTACGCATATTTCACCAGTCCTATTACGCTATTGGTGCCTGATTTGCGGAAGATGTTTTTGCGGTGAGTTTCAACCGTGCGTTCGCTGATGAAAAGCGCTTCAGCGATTTGTTTGTTGTTGTACTCTTTTTCAATCAGGCGGATGATTTCTATCTCGCGCTCGGTGAGGTGAGCTTCTTCGTTTTGTTTCTTACGGGTATCGGTTTTCTGCAGAGCAGCAATTACTTCTTCGCTGAAGTAGATGCCTCCAGAAGCAATACGGGTGAGAGCGGTGACCAGTTCTTTTTGCCCGATATTTTTCAGTACATACCCGGAAATGTCGGCGTGAGTGATCATGTCATTGACCAGGTCGCCTTCGCCATTCATAGACAGGGCAAGAATCTTTACCCCTGGAAATTTTTCTTTCACTTCCCGGGCCAGTTCATTGCCGGCCATTTCGGGCATCATAACATCCGTAAGCAGGATATCGACGGGAGTAGTGGCTAGTTTTTGCAGTACCTCGCGGGGATTTGTGGTGGCAAAAGCAAAGTGAAACTGGTCATTGCCGGCCAGCAGGGCCTGCAAGCCGTCGATCACAATCTGATGATCGTCTACAAATGCCAGTATTATTTTCCCGTTTTTCATGTGGTGCCTCCAAAGTACTATAAATTATGCAAGGGGGCTACAGAACAATATAAAAATTGACCACTGCCATTAAAGAGGTACATGAATAGCCACCAGCGTACCACGTCCCGGGCTGGTGTCAAAATCAACCGTTCCTTTCAGGTATTGAATACGGGTAAGGATGTTTTTCAGGCCAATCCCTTCAAATTTAGACTGATCGGTAACGGTAAATCCTTTTCCATTGTCTTCAATAGTGGCGCTGATACCGTCTTTATCCCTGGCAATGGAAATATCGAGTGTAGTAGCTCCGCTGTGCTTGATTACATTATTGACACATTCCTGCACTACGCGGTATAAAACGGTCTCCACATTGCTGTCAAGACGTTCGTCGAGCCCTTCTGTGTAGATGTGCACCTGCAATGCACGCTTATCGATTTTGTCAATAAAATCGCGGACTGCGGTGGCCAGGCTGTTTTTGAGGAGGGCATTGGGCATCATGTTGTGCGATACGGCTCTTATTTCCTTGCAGCTTTCATCGACCAGGCCAATAATTTTTTCAAATGATTGCAGTTGTTCCTCCGGCAACTGAAGGTTGGCTTCAAAGGCAGAAAGATTCATTTTGGCCGCACTCATCATTTGTCCCACGCCGTCATGCAGGTCACGGGCTATGCGTTGCCGTTCATCTTCTTCGGCCTTGATCACCGCGCGCGTAGCCAGTTCCTGTTGATGGATGATCTCATCGCGCAGCCGGGCCTGTTGCTTCAGCCGGTAGCGGCGATACATGGATATACCCAGTAACGAAACCAGTATAAATACACCCGATACGGCCCATATGACCACATTCTTTTTGCTTATCTCGGCCTGCTGCAGGAGTATTTCCTGTTGTTTCTTCCCGGTTTCATATTTAACCTCCATATCGGCCATCGCCTTCAGGTTGGCTTCGTTGAGAAGGGTGTCTTTGATGGAGGAATACAACTGCTGATAACGTAATGCTTCACGCAGGTTGCCGGTAGCGGCATAGTATTCGGCATTTGTTTCATAGAGGGATTTACGGTCGTCTTTGCGATTGGTTTCATTGACGATAACCCCTGCACTGTCAAGTGCTGCACGGGCCTCAGCATAACGCCCGAGGCGTGTCTGCGCTTGTGCCAGTCCCAGCAGGGGGACTGCCAGATTACGCAGGTTACCCATTTGCCGATTGAGAGTCACAGAGCGATTGAAATAAGCTCTCGCAGAATCGTTTTCGGCCTGATCCAGGAATATCCTGCCGAGATCAGATGCCACCATGGCAATTTGACGCGCATCGTTGGTTCGTTCGTAGATATGTAAGGCTTTATTGATGACAGTGCGTGCTTCTTTGTATTGTTTTCTTTCGGCAAAAACAGACCCCAGCGTTTGATAACTGATAGCCAGCTCATTCCAGTCTTTGCCGGCTTCCTGTATGCGGATACTCTGCTGCAGATGTTCTATCGCTTTATCATATTCTTTTTTACGTCCGTATACGATAGCAATGTAGTTATGTGTTTTGGCCACCGCCAGTTGGTCGTTGAGCTTTTCAAACTGACGGAGCCCATAAAAGAAATTATCAAGGGCCTTGTCATAATCGCCAATGTCTTTGTAGATAAAACCAATATTGTTGTAGCTCATGGCGATGCCTGAAGAATCATGCGCCTGCTGGCGTATCTCCAATGCGCTTTTATGTTTCTCGAGTGCCTGTGGGTATTCGCCCAGTTCTATATGGATATTGGCTTCGTTGTTGCGGGCAAAAGCCATATTGATCTTATCGTCTGCCTGCCGGGAGAATTCATAATATTTTTGAAAGGCCTGCATGGCCTCAGGGTATTTGCCCAGCATATAAGTAGCATAGCCAATGGAGTTCCAGGCAAATGCATTGTAGCGGGGAGATCCTTTGAGTGTTTTATTTTTCCCGAGGGCTATCTGTGCATAATAAATGCCGGAATCGGGTTTGGTCCACCGGTAATATTCTGCAATACGCAGCAGTGTACGCACCTGTTGCGTATCGGCGGGTTGAGTAGCCGCCTGTTTCAGCAGGCTGTCAATATTGGTGGTTTGTGCAGCTGCCCAAAAGGGAGCAACCAGTAGGAGCCCGAGCGCCCAACGGTTCAGTGGTGTTGACATGTGGTATGTTTTCGGCCAGGTATTACAGACCCAGTACCTCTTTCATACTAAAGATACCGGTTTTGCCCTTTAGAAACTCAGCAGCTACAACGGCTCCGCTGGCAAAACCTTTGCGGCTGTGTGCGGTGTGAATGATTTCAATATCATCAATAGGAGATGTATAACGGATGCTGTGTGTGCCTGGTGCAGGATCTTCACGTTTGCTGAGAATCACCAGCTGGCCGGCATCGGTAGCAGGCTCGTTTACCCAGCTTTTTTTACGGGTTACCTGCTGCAGTACCTGCTCTGCCAGCGTAATGGCGGTGCCGCTTGGGGCATCTTTCTTCTGTGTATGATGAATCTCTTCCATTACCACATCATATTCCGGGTGTGATGCCATGAGTGCGGCCAGCTTTTTGTTGAGTTCAAAGAAAAGATTGACTCCCACGCTGAAATTGCTGGCATACAGGAATGCACCCTTGTGCTCCCTGCAAAGATCTTCTATGGCCGGTAGCTGTTCGGTCCATCCGGTAGAACCGCATACGACTGGTATGCCCCATTGCAGCAGTGATGTTACGTTGCTGAAAGCACTGTGCGGACTGGTAAACTCAATAGCTACATCGGTACCAGCCAGGTGGCCGGCATTAAAGTCGCCCAGATTGTCTTCATTGATTCGTGCTGTGATATGGTGTCCGCGTTGCAGGGCAATTTCTTCAATGGCTTTTCCCATTTTTCCATAACCGATCAGGGCAATATTCATAGCTTGAGTTTAGTGGAATTGAAAAGGCAAGATAAGATAAAATGGGCATGGCTCAGAACTGCGAAGGCAGCATGCGTACCTGCGACGAGGGCTTCTTACCAATCTGGAGTACGAGACTGAGACCGGTGGTGCCGGCTATTTCGCTTTTGCCTGGCTTGATGCGAAGACTCAGGTCAGGGCTTACATCAAACGATTTAAGATGTGCATCAACAGCTGCATCTACCACGTTTAATCCCCACATGATAAGAAAGAAAACGGCCGAGTAATCGATATCTCTTCTGAACTGATCGCGATAGGAGCGAAGAGAAGATTCGCTCAATGGTTTAAGTACATCTTTAATCTGGCTGTATAATGCAGAGTCAGTAAAGTTGACCCGCATATTATATTTTACACGATAGGCAAAGCGGGTGTCGCGATAGTTTTTCAGATTATAAAAGAAAATACCCGCCGTTGTTCCCAGGGCCCCATATACGATCGGCACCTTCCAGTATTTTCGATTGTACACCTGCCCCCAGCCCGGAATGATGGCAGAACGAAGTGCAGCCTTGCCAGGGTTATAC
>JAGODE010000340.1 GCA_017998385.1 Chitinophagaceae bacterium
GTTGTGGTGATCGCGGACAGGGCATTATGCAGATGATGGCATCTCTCAAAGATCAATATGCCATTACCGCTATCTGTGATATCCTCGACTTCAGACTGGAAGCGGCAGCAAAACTGGCTCCCGCCAGGGCATATAAAGATTACCGGCAACTGCTGGATGCTAAAGATGTGGATGCTGTAGTTATTGCCACATCGCTGCATATGCATTACGCTATTGCAGCCGATGCCATCCGTGCAGGCAAATCAGTATACCTCGAAAAAACGATGACCTACAACATACCGGAGGCACAGGAACTGGTGAAGCTTTGTGCGCGTTACCCCGGGCAAACACTGGCCGTAGGACATCAGTACAGATATACACCTCTTTATTTTAAAGTAAAAGAGATGATCAGCAAGGGATATCTGGGAGATGTAACACAGATCGATTGCCGCTGGGACAGGAACTGGAACTGGCGTCGGCCTGTGCCTGCAGGTTATTCTGATGAACAGATCAACTGGCGGATGTATAAACGCTATTCGGGAGGATTGCCCGCGGAATTACTTTCTCACCAGATGGATTTTATCAACTGGGCCTTCGACACTCATCCCGATGAAGTGATGGGTACAGGAGGAATCGATCATTTCAATGATGGGCGTGAAACATACGACAATGTGCAGGTGTTGCTGCGCTATAAAGAAAAAGGAATGATAGGCAATTTTGGAGCCACCTGTGGTAATGCGCACGAAGGTTATATCTTTAAAATAAAGGGTACAAAAGGCATGGTATCCCTGCTGCCAGATAAAGGAGTGTTTTATCCGGAGGAAGCAGCAAAAAAAGAACTGCAGACGGTAGATGGTGTAAGCGGGGCTACACGTCTCGAATGGAATACAGACGGAGGCATTTCTATTGTAAATGAAAAAATGCAGGATGGCACATGGTATGCATTAAAAGAATTTCATAACAGCGTAAAGACAGGTGCTCTGCCAGTATCGAATGTAAAAACGGGCGCAACAACGGCCGTTTGTGTACACCTGGCTAATGAGGCTATTTTTTCGCATAAAATACTTTCCTGGAAGCCCGCATACAATTTCTGAAGAAGCTGCTGCATGAACCGGTATTTGCAGTAACTTCCCTTAATAACCCCTACCAAACGATTGGCATATGAAACAAGCTATTGTTTTTTTTCTTCTTCTATGCTTTTGCCCGGCGCTGATGGCACAAAAAAAAGGATGGCATTCTCTTTTTGACGGCAAAACACTCAACGGATGGCAGCAGGTTGCAGGTACGGCAAAATATACGGTAGAAGATGGTGCTATTGTAGGCACTACCGTGCCGGGCAGCCCCAATACTTTTTTAATCACTGAAAAAACATATGGCGACTTCATTCTTGAGCTGGAGGTAAAGATCGAGGACAGCAGTTCCAACTCCGGCATTCAGTTCAGAAGTCATTATGATGCTGCTGCCAACAAGGGTAAGGGAAAGGTATATGGTTATCAGTACGAGCTGGATCCTTCTGCCCGCCGCTGGACTGCCGGAATATATGATGAAGGCCGCCGCGACTGGCTATATCCGCTTTCGCTCAATCCGTCTGCGCAAGACCGGCTTGAGGTAGGCGTATACAACCGTGTAAGAGTGCAGTGTATGGGTGAAACCATTAAGACATGGATCAATGATAAGCCTGCGGCCTGTCTGATAGATCGTGCCGATGCATCAGGTTTCATAGCACTGCAGGTGCATAGCATTAGCAAGGCTTCAATGGCTGGTAAACGTATCTGGTGGAAAAATATCCGTATCCGCACCGGGCACTTTGAGCCACTTCCTTTTCCTGCATCTATCTATGCTGTCAATACCATTCCCAATACGCTTACATTTTTTGAAAAGGCAGGCGGCTGGAAACTGTTGTTCGATGGCAAAAGCGCTGATGGCTGGAAGGGCGCCTATAAAAACGAGTTCCCTGCCAAAGGATGGGAAATAAAAGATGGCATACTGGGAGTATTGCCTTCAGACGGTGCCGAGTCAACCAATGGAGGAGATATCGTAACGACAGCCCAATTCGGTGCCTTTGACCTTTCTTTCGAATTTAAGCTTACACCGGGTGCCAACAGCGGAGTAAAATATTTTGTGACGCTTGCAGAAAATAATAGTGGCTCTGCCATCGGTCTCGAATATCAATTGCTGGATGATACGCTGCATCCCGATGCCAAACTGGGCCGGGAGGGCAACAGAACGCTGGCATCACTGTACGATCTGATCAAAGCCGAAAAACAAAGTCGTTTCATACACCAGCCCGGTGAATGGAACTGGGGACGTATTGTTGTGTATCCCAACAATCATGTAGAGCATTACCTCAATGGTATTAAGGTGCTGGAGTATGATCGTGGTTCGGCAGCGTTTCGCGGGCTGGTAGCTATCAGTAAATACAAAGTATGGCCCAATTTCGGCGAAGCTCCCAAAGGCCATATTTTGTTGCAGGACCATGGTAATGCCGTGCAGTTCCGCAGCATAAAGATTAAAGAGTTGTAAGCAGTAAGGTTTAAGCAGGAGAGAAGGTATAGGGCAGAAGGTAGAAGGTAGAAGGTAAAAGGGAAAGGGGAAAGGGGAGAAGTGTATAGGTATGTGAGATTAAGTGGATAAAAGAGTCGTCAGCTTCTAAACCCCTCGGCCCCGGTTGTACACATTTCTAATCGCTAAGCCCGTAACCCCTTTAAACCCTTTATACCCTTTATACTTTTAAACCTTTATACTTTTATACTTAGCTGTCATCTGTCAACTATATACTATGAATCGTAGAGACTTTGTTCGTCAGGCATCTGTCACCGCCGCGGGTATTACCATTCTTAATTTCCCTGTATTTGGGAAAAAATCACCGTCCAATAAAGTGGTTGTAGCCGTCATGGGGGTCAACAGTCGGGGTGCATACCTGGCCGAGTGTTTTTCGAAGCTGCCTAATGTAGAAGTGGCTTATATCTGTGATGTGGAAGATGCTGCTATTGCCAATGGACTTAAACCGTTTGCCAATGCAGCACGTAAACCGCAGGTAATAAAAGACGTACGTGAGCTTGTAACGAAAAAAGATTTTGATGCGCTCATCATTGCGGCACCCGACCACTGGCATGCACCAGCTGCATTGATGGCTGTGGCAAATGGCAAACATGTATATGTGGAAAAGCCCTGCGGACATAATGCCCTCGAGGGCGAGTGGCTGGCAGCGGCTGAAAAGAAATACGGTAAACTGATTCAGATGGGTAATCAACGCCGCTCTTTTCCTAACCTCATTGAAGCTGTACGGCTCGTGAAAGAAGAAAAACTAATTGGTGAAACCTATCTGGGCAAAGCATGGTATGCCAACAACCGCAAATCGATAGGACGTGGTAAACAGGTACCCGTACCGTCTACGCTCGACTTCGATCTCTGGCAGGGACCGGCACCGAGGCTGCCTTACCGCGACAACCTGGTACATTATAACTGGCATTGGTTCTGGCATTGGGGAACAGCTGAGACCTGTAATAATGGTACACATGAAATAGACTGCTGCCGCTGGTTCCTGGGAACCGATTTCCCTACTAAAGTGACATCTGCCGGAGGACGGTATGCTTTTACTGATGACTGGGAAACACCCGATACACAGGTGGCCAGTTTTGAGTTTGGTGCCGGTAAAGCGATTACCTGGGAAGGGCGCAGCTGTAATATTTTCCCTGTTGAAGGGGCAGGGCGCGGATTTATAATTTATGGTACAAAAGGTACGCTGGTCAATAAAGGCAATGACGATTACCGCATCTACGATTATGATAATAAACTGGTGAAGGAAGTAAAAAGCGATGCAAAAAATGACCCCACCAATCCAGTTGCTGCCAGCGGCAACCTGGATTATTATCACTTCAATAATTTCATACAGACCGTACGCGGTGAAGCGAAACTGACTTCACCCGTAAGCGAAGGTCATAAATCGGTATTGCTTTGCCACCTTGCCAATATAGCACAGCGCACCGGCCAGACCCTGATTTGCGACCCATCCAACGGACATATACGTAATAGCCAGGCTGCCATGAAATTGTGGGGAAGGAAGTATGAGAAAGGGTGGCAGCCCCGGTTATAAGTGATAAGTAAGGTAAAGGGTAAACGGTAGAAGGTAAAAGGAACAATGGCCGGGCTGTGTATAAATTGTAGACCCTCTACCTTTTACCGTTACCCCTTCTCCTTACTTATAATGGTAAGTAAGCTAAAGGGTAAATGGTAGAAGGTAAAAGGAACAATGGCCGGGCTGTGTATAAATTGTAGACCCTCTACCTTTTACCGTCACGCCTTCTCCTTACTTATAATGGTAAGTAAGCTAAAGGGTAAATGGTAGAAGGTAAAAGGAACAATGGCCGGGCTGTGTATAAACTGTAGAC
>JAGODE010000341.1 GCA_017998385.1 Chitinophagaceae bacterium
CATTTGTAGCACTCGGCTGTGTGGTACGTGGCGATACGCCCCATTTTGAGTATGTATGCAACGCCGTGACAGATGGCGTGGTACTGTTGAATCATTCTTTACCGGTTCCCACTATATTTGGGGTACTCACCGTAAACACAGATGAGCAGGCGCAGGAGCGTATTGGCGGCAAACATGGCCACAAAGGAGAAGAAGCAGGTATCACCGCTCTTAAAATGATTGCCCTCAACCAGCAGTTGACCCGTTAGTCATCACTCTAAGTTTTTGAATCATGAATGTCCAGCTTTTTATACCCTGTTTTGTAGATCAGCTGTTTCCTGATACAGCCTTTAATATGATTAAAGTGCTGGAAAAAGCCGGCTGTACCGTTTCTTATAATACCAATCAGACCTGTTGCGGTCAGCCCGCCTTTAATGCTGGTTTCTGGGATGAATCAAAAACCGTCTGTACCAAATTTCTCAAAGACTTCAAAGGCACTGATCCTATTGTGGCCCCGAGTGCCAGTTGTGTGGGCTTTGTCCGTAACTACTACTCCAAACTCTTCGAAAACTCATCGCTGCATCATGAGGTAACGGATATGGGTAATCGCCTGTATGAGTTTTCCGAATTCCTCGTAAACGTGCTGGGGACAGATCAGTTTAATGCGCGTCTCGAAGGCAAAGCCACCTATCATGACAGCTGTGCCGGGTTGAGAGAATGTAAGATTAAGAAAGAGCCCCGCCAGTTGCTGGCCAATGTAAGCGGGCTGGAACTGCAGGAAATGGAAGACGTGGAAACCTGCTGCGGCTTTGGAGGTACTTTCGCCGTAAAGTTTGATTCAATTTCTATTGGCATGGGTGAACAGAAAGTTGAAAATGCCCTGGCTACCGGTGCTCAGTATCTTATTTCTACAGACCACTCCTGCCTCATGCATCTTAAAGGTTATATTGAACATAAAGGATATTCACTGCAACCGCTTCATATTGCCGACGTGCTGGCCAATGGCTGGTAAATAAAATTCCTGCACAGCATTACTCCATGCAGGAATAGAATCACAATAAATGTCTGCACAAATCAGTGCGGCATCAGCACGGTATCTACAACGTGAATTACTCCATTGCTTTGATATACGTCTTTGATAGTGACCAGGGACTTGTTACCTTTTTCGTCTTTGATCACTATATTTTTTCCTTCCATCATTGCCCATAATTTACCGCCGGCAACTGTAGTCAATTCCGTTTTTCCATTCCCCTTTTTAATCCAGGCAGCCAGTTCTTTTGAATCAATTTTGCCCGGCACTACATGATAGGTGAGAATGCCGGTGAGCATCGCTTTATTTTCGGGTTTTACCAGGGACTCTACCGTACCGGCCGGTAATTTTTCAAATGCCGCATTGGTAGGGGCAAATACGGTAAAGGGGCCAGGTCCCTGCAGTGTCTCAACGAGCCCGGCAGCTTTTACCGCAGCTACCAGCGTTGTATGATCTTTTGAATTCACTGCATTCTGAACGATATTTTTGGAAGGATACATCGGCGCGCCACCCACCTCCACGGTTTTTTCATTATTCATGGATTGAGCAGAGGCTGTAGTAAAGCCAGCTACTACTGCAAGCAGTGCCAGCATTGATCTGAACTTTTTCATTTTGTTTTGCTGTTTTACAACTGTTATTAAATGTATATAGAAGGGCCGGTGTCAACTGCATGCATCAACATATCCATATACGGCAGTTAATTTGCGGACAGATTGCCCGGCGCCAGATTTTTTTTGCTACTTCTTGTTTACTTTTGAATCAACTAATGAACCTGCTATGGCTTACTGGCTTATCAAATCAGAACCGTTTAAATATTCGTGGGAAAATCTGAAAAAGGATAAACAAACCTTCTGGGATGGCGTGCGCAACTATGCCGCACGTAATAACCTTAAAGCAATGAAAAAAGGCGATCTTGCTTTTTTCTATCACAGCAATGAGGGTACCGAGATTGTTGGTATTGCCAAAGTTGTGAAGGAAGCCTACCAGGATCCCACATCTGCCGAAGACACCTGGGTGGCCGTGGATTTTGCACCTCACAAAACGCTCAAAAAACCGGTAACACTGGCACAGATCAAAGCTGAAAAAAAACTGGCCAATATGGCACTGGTAAGATTAGGCCGTCTTTCTGTGCAGCCCGTTACTGAAGAAGAATGGGATATCGTAATGGGTATGGCGGGAGAGAAGTAATATCCATATTTTCCAACAATACCGGTAGGAGGGATGTAGCATACACTACATCCCTTCTTTTTTTTAACACCAATAGCGGGTTACCTTTAAATACTGTGCGGAATAAACAACAGATTCCCGCCGGCGTCTTTTTTTTAAAGAGTGTCAAGTAATAAGTTATAAGTGATCCATACTTAAGACCAAGTATCGTATTCCCCTTTATACTCTTTAAACCTTTATACCCTTTATACCTAACCTTAACTCTTTTCATTACATGAAAAAGATATTGCTGCCTGCATTGCTTGCCGGCCTGATCATTGTTTCCTGCAACACCATGCAGGAAAAAGAAAATGTACCCGCAGCTACCGATCAGGCTAATACACCTTTACCCGAAACTCCGGCAACCGACCTGCCCGGGCCCGATCAGCAGCCTGAAAAACAAAAAACATCTTCCGCCGCCATCCCAGCCATAGCTGCTTCCAATCCGGATTGGGACCGGCGTATTATCCGCACAGGACGCCTCAAACTGGAAATAAAGGAACTGAAACAATATTACTCCTTCATGCGCGACCAGATACGAACCATGGGCGGTTATATTGCCAGCGAAGAGTTAACTGAAAACGATTTTGAACGGCAATTACAGGTGAGCATCCGCATACCGGTCGGCCAGTTTGATGCAGCGCTCGAAGCTGTAAGCATGCAAACTGAAAAAACGCTGGAACGCCATATTACTTCACAGGATGTATCAGAAGAGCTGGTAGATACCAGGGCTCGTCTGCAAACCAAAGAGCAGGTACGGGAACGTTACAAACAATTGCTTGGTCAATCACACAAACTTGATGATATCCTGAAAATGGAAAGCGAAATCAACCAGGTTCAGGAGCAGATTGAACGCGGAGCAGGACGTATACAGTTTTTGCAACACGCCGCCGCCTACAGCACTATTGAACTTGCCTTGATTCAAAGACTGGCAGATGCTCCGGCTGCTGCAGAACCCGAAAAAGATAATGCGTTGCTGGAAGCCATTCGTACCGGATGGAGCTTTATGCGCGATCTGTTGCTGGCGCTCCTCTCCATCTGGCCGTTGTGGCTGATAGCAGTGCTCATATATATGGGGATACGTCGTCATAAACATAAAGTGGCAGCCAGGGGAAACACCAATCTCTAAAACCAGTCAACCTGGGTTAGGGAAGTACAACTGTCATCTGTCAACTGTACACTGTCCACTATATTTGCCTATGGCAAAGAAAAAACTGGTTGTGCTGACAGGAGCTGGCATCAGCGCTGAAAGCGGCCTCCGCACTTTCCGCGACAGCGATGGGTTATGGGAAGGATACCAGGTAACCGAAGTAGCCACTCCGCAAGCCTGGCAGCGGAATCCGCAGCTGGTACTTGATTTTTATAATTACCGCCGGCGCGATGTACAGGCCGCTCAGCCTAACGCCGCCCACCTGGCACTGGCTGCACTGGAGTCACACTACGATGTGACGATTATTACTCAAAACATAGATGATCTGCATGAGCGCGCCGGCTCACGCCGGATAGTTCATTTGCATGGCGAAATCTTCCGGATGCGCAGCGAAGCCGATACCGATAATACGTACGAAATACGGGAAGATATGAAACTGGGACAGCTGGCACCGGATGGATATCAGCTAAGGCCGTCAATAGTCTGGTTTGGAGAAGCTGTACCTATGATGGAATATGCAGTAAGGGAAGTGTTGCAGGCAGATATCTTCCTCGTAGTGGGCACTTCGCTCGTGGTATATCCAGCAGCCGGATTACTGGATTACGCATCGCCAGACATTCCAAAATATATTGTTGATAAACGTATACCGGCCACCGGCCATATCGATAACCTTGTTAAGATAGAAAAACCGGCCACAGAAGGCATGACGCTGTTGCTGGAAATGCTGACAGTGGAGAAGGGATAAAGGTAAAAGGTGTAAGGTTGAAGGTCGGCGGTTTTTCACCTTATACCCTATACCTTTTACCCTATACCTTTATGAAGGAGGGTTGAAGGCGAAAGGTAAAAGGCAGAAGGTCGGCGGATTTTCACCTTACACCCTATACCTTTTACCCTATACCTTTATGAAGAAGGGATGAAGGCGAAAAGTGAAAGGCAGAGGGTCGGCGGATTTTCACCTTATACCCTATACCCTTTACCCTATACCTTTATGAAGAAGGGT
>JAGODE010000342.1 GCA_017998385.1 Chitinophagaceae bacterium
GACCTATGTTGTGCAAAAACTCGCCATTGTGCAAATGAATTTCTGCGAAGGAATTATTGCCATACGCATAAAAATCATTGGTTAGTTGTCTTTGTGTACGGCGTACCAGCGGAGGGTCTTCCAGCAGTTCTTCTTCTTTGGGCATACGGGGGGCAATACCACGCGCGGCCAGTCCGCTTACATGGTGCACAAATGGAAGGGCCTCTATACTTGTAATAGCGGCACTGCTGCTGGTTTGAATGCTGATAGCATTGAGCCAGCGTGACTGATTAAGGATTGTTACACCGGTTATTTGCTGTATCTGCTCAATGTAGCTGGCTGGTACGGGAATATCTGTGCTGTCAACAGGAATCTGAAAGCGGCTGCGGCGTTCCAGTGCGCGCGCAGACAGGTAAGCTGCAGGGGTGGCAAGGCTGAAAGTGGTAGCACCCTTGTGTTTAAACTGAACCAGGTATCGGTTGTACTGGGCACCTGACTCTGGCAGCAGTGAGCATAGAAGCAGTATTGTACAAAGAAGGTATTTCATAAACGCCGCATTGCCTGTTTCAAAGTTAGGCAATTGGGTTTTAGTTATGGTCTACCATCCACATCGTGATGCCAAATCCTGTATAATAAGGGTCAGGGCCGCTGAGATTGGGTTGGTATTCCCACAATTCATATTCGCGGTAAACCAGTCCGATGCCCTTGCTGTATTTTTCTACCGAGCGGCTTTTGTATCCATAACTTTCAGGATCAGCTACAGGCACATTTGAAAAGTCGTCCTGTTGTTCTACCGTCCATACGTCGGCGTAGGTCTCGCCATTTACGCTATAGCTGGATTCAAACAACTGGTAATAAAAATCCCAGGTTCGGATATCATCGTCGTTACTGAAGTTGAAACCATATGAGTCGTAGGGGTCTGTAGGCAGGTATGTATTGCCTCGCCAGGTTGTGCCTTCTCTTACAGGGGCCTGTAATTTAATAAAGCGAAGATTGTCTTCTACCAGTTCAATTCGGTTATTGAACGGAGTAATCACATAGGAGCCATTGGCATTCCATTCGCCGGAGCCATCTGCATTTTTTATATAGCGATAGATACGGTAACTGGGATTACCCTGGCCATCGGTGATTTGTGCATCTACGACATGTTTTACCAGGTAGCTATGCGTTTCCGGGTCACGCTGAAAATCTACAAATACCAGTGAATCGAGGCGGTAAGTAATATACTTACCCACCTGTACGGGGATATAATCGGAAACGGGTTCGAGCTGCAGGTCTTCTTTCTTGTCAGAACAGGAAAACAGGCTGATGCAGATAAGAGCAATCAGGCCCAGCCGCAGGCGTAAAAAGGAAGTCATAAGCGTTTAGTTAGCTCCAGGATACAAATTGAAAATCATAAAACCGTGAAACGCAATGGTTTGCATTTTTATCCACAGTTGGTATTGATAACCAACTGGATAAAACGTGAAGGGGGCGTTTTTATTGCGTTTTGATCAGCCTGGCAATCGGGTGCCCAATTGAATGATACCACCTCCGATCACGTCATCGCCCTCATAAAAAACAGCACTCTGGCCGGGAGCAATACCCTTGGCATGCTGATAGAAATGCACTTTCATGGTACCGTTTTCGGGATACAGGTTGGAAAGAGAGCCGCTGTCTTTATAACGGATCTTGGTAGTGGCCTCCATACCTGGCGTCACCGTATCATACTTAAGCATGTTAAGCTTGCCCACCACCATTTCATTTTGTTCCAGATCTGCCTCGTCGCCGAGCGTAACGGTATTGGACGCGGGGTCAATACGGGTTACAAATACGGGGCGGCCCAGTGCAATGTCAAGTCCCTTGCGCTGACCAATTGTATAAAAAGGGTAGCCTTTATGTTTTCCTAAAACATTTCCATCCTTATCAACAAAGAGGCCGCCAGCCACTTTGTCTTCCAGGCCTTCCACGCGGCGTTTCAGAAACCCCCGGTAATCGTTGTCGGGTACAAAACAGATCTCATAGCTTTCGCTTTTGGTAGCGAGGGCCGGGTATCCGTAATCCATCGCCATTTGGCGGATTTCAGTTTTGCGGTAAGGGCCCAGGGGCAATAATGTCCGGCTTAGCAAATCCTGCTGCAGCCCCCAGAGTACATAACTCTGATCCTTGGTTTCATCTACAGCTTTACTTACGTAAAAGCGGTCATTGTTGTGCCGGGCTATTTTGGCATAATGCCCGGTGGCGATATAATCACAGCCCAGGGCGTCGGCACGTTTGAGCAGGGCACGCCATTTAATATGTGTATTACAGAGCACGCAGGGATTGGGTGTGCGGCCAGCCAGGTATTCGTCCACAAAATTGTTAATCACAAAATCGCCAAACTCTTCGCGGATATCGAGGATGTAATGCGGAAAGCCATGCTCAACGGCAGCCTGGCGCGCATCATTAAAACTATCTACATTGCAGCAGCCGGTTTCCTTCTTACCCCCACCACTGCTGCTGTAATCCCAGGTTTTCATGGTTATACCCACGACTTCATAACCCTGATCATTGAGCATGAGGGCTGTAACGGTACTGTCAATACCACCACTCATAGCTACCAGCACTTTTCCATTTCTGCTCATAAAAAAACACTTACGCCCGGTTTTGACGCCCGGGCAAGAGGCAAAGATACTACAATTGAAGCAGCGGATAGTTTAGGGGAAATTTCAAGGGGAAATAGTGTGCCAATGTGATAAATGTGCTGATATGCTAATGGCCTTTTCTGGGTCCTTCGGCAACAATCAATGATCGGGCAACAGGAGAATTTTGGCCTCTCTGCTGCCTGAAAGAGAAATACTCGCTCAAATGATCATTGATAATGAAAAGTTTGCCCCCGACATATAATCGTTAGCATATCAGCACATTAATCCCATTAGCACATTAGCATATTATCCCATTAGCATATTAACCCATTAGCACATTAACACATTGGCACATTAGCACACTATTTCCTCATTTTCAAATCCCCTCAATTCCCTATCTTCCACGAACCAATCAATCAACAATCTATGAGAAAAATTTTCTTTGTGCTGAGCTGTGTGCTGCTGGCAGGCCTGGCGCAGGGGCAGGATCTTTCCTATTATCTGCCCGACAGTGTAAAGTACAATCCCGCTATTCCCCGTCCCAAAGAAGTGATCTACCATGAAGTAGGCGAATATCATGTGACGCATGACCGGCTGGTCAATTATATGAAAGCCGTGGCGGCAGCGGCCCCCGATCGCATCAAACTGGAAGTGATGGGGTTTACATATGAAAAAAGACCACAGGTCTTACTGATTATTACATCGCCGCGCAATCATCAGCGTCTCGAAGAAATCCGTAAGCAGCATGTGCAGCTGACCGACCCCAGCCAATCGGCCAGTCTGCCGATTGAGGATATGCCGATTGTTGTATATATAGGTCACTCCATACATGGCAATGAGCCAAGTGGTGCCAATGCAGCGCTGGTAAGTGCTTATTACCTGGCAGCAGCACAGGGGGCGCAGATAGAATCACTGCTCGACAATGTAGTCATACTCTTTGACCCATCTTTTAATCCGGATGGATTACAGCGTTTCTCGACCTGGGCCAATCAGCATCGCAGCAAAAACCTGGTCAGTGATCCGGCATCGCGTGAGTTTAATGAGGTATGGCCTGGCGGTCGTTTCAACCACTACTGGTTTGACCTTAACAGAGACTGGCTGCCAGCAGTGCATGTAGAAAGCCAGAACCGGCTGGCATGGTTTCATAAGTGGAAGCCTAATATTCTTACAGATCATCATGAGCAGGGAAGTAATGCTACTTTCTTTTTTCAGCCAGGTGTTCCTTCGCGTGTCAATCCGCTTACACCCGATAAAAACCAGGATCTGACTGCCCGGCTGGGACAGTTTCATGCCCGCTATCTCGATCGGATTGGTTCACTCTATTTTACTAAAGAAAATTATGATGACTTTTATTACGGAAAAGGATCTACCTATCCCGATGTAAATGGCGCTATAGGTATTTTGTTTGAGCAGGCCAGTTCGCGCGGGCACCTGCAGCAGACCAGCAATGGATTGCTGAGCTTTCCCTTTACTATCCGCAATCAGTTTGTAACAACGTTGTCTACACTCGAAGGCGCCCGTGCATTGCGCAAAGATTTTTTACAATGGCAGCGTGAATTTTATCGCACCGCTGTACAGGCGGCAGGTGCACCGGCTGTATATGTATTCGGCTCTGCAACTGATAAGCGTAAGACTGCTCTCTTTGTGCAAATGCTGCTGCGTCACCAGGTAGAGGTATATGATCTGAGAACCAGTGTAAAAACGGAAACACAAAATTTTGAACCCGGTACTTCTTTTGCAGTGCCACTGCAGCAACCTCAGGCCAGGCTGATAAAAGC
>JAGODE010000343.1 GCA_017998385.1 Chitinophagaceae bacterium
CATAAATACCATCGTCGGGCGAGGAGCCATCGCCCAGTTTACCGATATACATACCGGGACGCAGCCGGATATGCTCTTTCCAGTCAAGTGATTTAATACTGTCTTCGTTGTACTCAAACAGGTTCGTGTCCTTTTCTTTCGCCATGATGTCCAATAGTTTTCCTAGATAGTTCCAATGCCTTACTGCTACTCTTCCGAGAGGATACGGGCATTCGCAATCGGGCAAATATACCGAAACAGACAGCCCCTGCCGAATTTGGAGTTATACACGGGATGTGGATAAAAAACAGGGTAATTTTTGGCCCGAATCGACTTCGTTTCAAATTGATTATCAGAGCTTAGCAAATCATGACGGAGCTACTTATTCAGGTCAGCGGCCTGCACTGGCAAAGACAAACCGTACCGGTTCTGAAGGGTATTGACTGGCAACTGCGCAGGGGGCAGCACTGGGTTATTATGGGTGCATCGGGCGCAGGTAAATCTGTTTTTTGTCAGATACTCGCCGGTCAGTTGCAGGCTGGTGGCAGCATTCACTACGGCTCTGGTCATAATGGCCGGCAGCTGCAGATAGAATGGGTGCCCCAGCAGCATCAGTTCAGCAACAGAAGTCATATTCAGACTTTTTATTATCAGCAGCGTTTCAACTCATCCGATGCTGCAGACAGCCTCACCATCCGCGAATACCTGCAGCTGGATGCCGCAGACCAGCTTTGTCATGACCTGTTGCAGCAATTACAGTTGCAGCATCTGGCAGATCAGCCGCTCATTCAGTTATCAAATGGCGAAAATAAACGGCTTCAACTGGTCGGTGCGCTGCGAAGGCAACCGGATATCATCATCCTGGACAGTCCGTTTACCGGACTGGATGCGGCCGGCCGCCAGTTGCTCGATGAAGTGATGTGTCACTGGGGCAAACAGGGTGTACACTGGATCGTGGTCACAGAACCCGGCCGCATCCCCTCCTGTACCACGCATATTGCAGTGCTGGAAAATGGATCATTTACCTTTGACGGCCCGATCGGAGAATGGGAGCAACGCACACCGACCACAGCAGGCATTTCACCTTCCGCCCTCCCCCCTTTACCGTCCGCCTTAGCCCAGCAGCCGGCATTCAATTATGCCGTTCAAATGCGGCATGTGACGGTAAAATACGATCAACGTATTGTTTTAAACGACATCAACTGGGAAGTAGCAAGGGGTGAGCGCTGGAGCATATCCGGTCCCAACGGCGCGGGCAAATCCACGCTGCTCAGCCTTATCGCTGCAGACAATCCGCAGGCATATGCCAACGAAATCTATCTTTTTGATCAGCGCCGGGGCAGTGGCGAAAGCATCTGGGATATCAAGAAAAAGATTGGCTTCGTTTCTCCTGAGCTGCACCTGTACTTTGACCGCGGCATGCGTGTGGCCGACGTGGTAGCTTCCGGACTTTTTGATACGATCGGGTTGTTTAGAATACTGCAACCAGCCCAGGAGCAATGGGTACAGCAATGGCTCCGCTGGATGGAATTGCATACCTGGGCCAACAGTCCTTTATTTCAACTGCCACTCGGTTTGCAGCGCATGGTGTTGCTGGCACGGGCATTTATAAAACTGCCCCCGCTGCTGATCCTCGATGAGCCCTGCCAGGGGCTGGACAATGTGCAGTCTGCCCGCATCAAAGCCTGGATTGAACACATCTGCGCACATTACCCGGTCAGCTTATTGTATGTGACGCATTACCCCGAAGAAATGCCTGCCTGCATTACACGGCATCTGCAACTGCGGCAGGGGCAGGCGCAGGAGTGGCAGCCGCGGGTTTCTCCTCACGGGTAGCCATTACAGCCTGCAGAAATTCGGAGGCCCAGTGATGAATATCAAAATGGCTGACCTCTTCATAAAGCCGCTCCATACGCATGGTGCGCTCCTCTTCATTCATCTGCAGGGCCTGGATAAGGCATGACTGGAGCGAGGCCATATCATAGGGATTCGTAAGTACGGCATAAGGCAGTTCCACAGCAGCCCCGGCAAACTCGGAAAGAACCAGCACTCCTTTCTTTTCCTGTTGGCCCTGTACCGCTATATATTCCTTTGCTACAAGATTGAGTCCATCGCGCAGCGGAGTGATCCAGGCAATGTCGGCCACAGCATAATACACCAGTATTTCATCAAAGGGAACACTGCGGAAAAAGACCCGGAGTGGAGTCCAGTCAAGTTTGGCATAGCGGCCATTGATGCGTCCCACGGCCTGCTCCAGTTCCAGGCGCATGCTGTCATATATCTTCATGCCTTCTGCCGGAGGCGTACAGATATTAATCATCTCTATTTTGCCATGATATTCCGGATGAGCTTCCAGGAAAGCTTCATAAGCCAGGATTTTTTCCAGCGGTCCCTTCACATAGTCCAACCGTTCTGCGCTTAGGATCATTTTCTTTCCATTCATTTCCCGGCGCATCTCTTCGATCTTCTGCGTTACAGCCGGCTTTTGCATATGCTCCCGGATATATTCCACATCTATACCTACCGGGTTGGCACCAAGGCGGATGATCCGCTGACCGCACTCCAGTGCGGTGGTCATGCGGTCTACACCAATAGCGGCACTGTAAGTAAGAAAACGCGGAGCGCAATTGGCCATTTCCAGAATACGACTGGGAAAAAGACTGTTTACCACATCCACAAAATTCTGTACATAACGGGGTATATGAAAACCGATATAGTCGCATTGCAGCAGGCTGCCGATTATCTCCCGCCGCCAGGGCAGGATGTTGAAGGTATTGGCAGCCGGAAAAGCGGTATGATGAAAGAAAGCAATGGTGAGATCGGGACGCAACTGCCGAAGCATACCCGGTACCAGCCAGAGGTTGTAATCATGTATCCATACAATCGCACCCGCATCGGCCTGCATGGCTGCCTTATCAGCAAAACGCTGGTTGATACGCACAAAATGTTCCCAGTGGTCGTGATTGAATTTTACTTTGTCTACAAAAGCAAAAATGGCTGGCCAGAAGGCTTCTTTCGAAAATGATTTATAAAAGATCTCCACCTCCTCGCGGGTAAGCCCTATCCGGGAGGCCATGAGGTGCGGATATTTCTCTTTATCGATATAAATATTACGAAGTTCCTCACCGGGTTTATTCACTTCTTCCCAGGCAATCCATACTCCTGCCCGGCCATTGGCAAAAAATCCCTGCAAGGTGGGTAGTATTCCATTGGGGCTGCGTGGTGGTACACGCAATTCCTCGCCGCCGGATTCAATTTTTTCATAGGGAAAACGGTGATACATCATTACCAGCTGGGGAGGCCCCTGTATCTCTTCTTTTATAATCGCATCTGCAGATACTGGATATTTGCCTACAAAATCGTGAAACCAGCTCATGGCTTCCAGTATACCCCCAGCACCGGCGCTGCGTGCATAATAGACCTGCTTCATTCCTTTAATAGCCTTCACCAGCAATGCCTCTGCATTACCAACTGCCACTCCCTTGAAGCCGCAGTTGTACATGGCCAGGTCGTTGAGTGTATCGCCTGCCACTAACACATCCTTTTCATCTAAACCCAGAAAACTGACCAATTGCTTCAGCGAACTGCCTTTATTTACGCCCTGTGGCAGTACATCCAGAAATTTGCCGGCTGAATAGATTACATCACATTCCAGTGCGGCTACAGATTCGCGCACGTTTTCTATTACCTTTTCGCTGGCTGTAAAAAGTGAGCAACGTCTTTGCTGTGGTACCTCCTGATAATTGAGATCAGTCAGGTGAGCGAGCGTTTCTTCAATACGAAGCCTTCCGGGCCATTTCTGTTCGATCAATCCCTGCAGCGGTTCTACCGGCTCCAGCGTATGACCGTTTACAATTGTGGCACCCACATCGCAGATAATATAATCGGGATTGGGAATAATCGGGTCATTCAAAATAGATAATACCGACTCCAGTCCGCGGCCGGTAACAAATACCAGTTGAATATCGTCGCGTTCCCGGATGAGCCGGTACAGTGTTTGTTTATGCAGGCTTTTTCCTCCCAGAAAAGTGCCATCGAGATCCGTTGCCAATAACATGACTTTCCGTTTTTAGCGTGAGTGCAATATTGCAAACGACTTCGGGCGCGGGGATGCTAAGAAATGTCTTTTACGACAATACAGATATGATGTAACCAAACAAAGGCCTGCTTTCTACCGAAAAGAAAGGCAAGAGCCCGGTAACCAGTGTGAACCTTCTGATACAGATGCCGGGCATCCGCCTCCGGCCTGGTCACCCCCCTTTTTTGAAGCACGCACAAAACTAGGTGGGTGAACCAAGCAGAAGATTAAGCTGATATTAAAATACCATTAGAATGGATTTTGCACGGCAACAGTGCCTGAATATCAGCTTACCGGACTG
>JAGODE010000344.1 GCA_017998385.1 Chitinophagaceae bacterium
CCCATAAGAGACAGCCCTAACCTTAAAAATGCTGCGGCAATGTAAAGATTTTTTTAACAAATCGTTATCGCCGTCTGTAAAAATTATTACCAGATAATTAAAAATCCAGCATCAATTGCAACCGGATATCCGAAGTTCTGACAACGCTATCGTTTGCGTAAACCGGTTCTCCTCCTGTCAACCCTGTATGGCCTTTTGCCCAACGTACCCAGGCCGATAAATGTCTGCTGATACTATATTTTGCCAGCACTATATAGCGATATCCCTTTCCATAAGACGCTGGTAATGAGTAACTATAGGATACATCCTGCTCAAACGCATACAACCGTGTATCATAACTGTCTGTATCAAATACCTGCCATCGTACGGATAACGACAGGGGCCCCAACGGTTTCCAACCTATATCAGCATAATACAGGAAACCATCAGCAGCAGGTTGATCGTCTTTTTGGAACTTAACCCACTCCAGGCGCTGCCTCAGCCTTAGCGTACCACTTATCATATAATCAATATGAAAACGCCAGCTATTTCTTTTATTTACCGCCAGTTTGTTGCTTATCCCGCTTCCTTCATTTCTTTCCTTTTCCTCCTTTCTGTAACGAACATACATCTCCACTTGCTTACGTGGCGAATAGCGTAATGTAAACTGATAATCGCGGCCCCGGGCAGGCGCATCCGTATAATAGCCAAGCCAGGGAAAAGAATAAAAATCAACATATGCATCCCACTTCAAACGTGGAAATAAACGCAGGTTCACCGCCATCAGACATCCCCTCTCGTTGGTGGGCTGACTGTTTTCTGTAATAGCCCTGCCAGTCACGGACTGGTAGCGAGGCGACAACCTTCGCCACTGAAGTGATATATCTGCCCGGCTATCCATACTGATAAGCACACTCTGTAAAAAAGCAGTCCCCCCGCCTTTACTAATCGCTGCCTCTCCGAAAATGTGAACCTGCCGGAATAACCAGGAATAATCGGCACTGGCGTTGTACCAGTTTTTTCCGCGCATGGCATAAAGATTTGATGGCCGCTCTTCTTTCCGGAGAGGGAGTGAAAAGAAATGTGTTACCTGATTAAATGCTGCGGCAAAATTTTTCTTCCGGTATTGAATCACCATTCCTTCGGCCAATTGCTGCAGTTTATTTCTCGCAGCTATTTCATTGACGGTGCGATGATAGCCGGAGGTCCGGAAAGCGGAAAAAGCATTTACTGCATCCATACTGTCTGCCTGCAAGGTTGCACTTAGCTTTCTGAAAGAAACAAATCCGGTGATGGTAAATGCCCCCAACCCGACTGTGGCACCCATGCCCCGGTGGAAGTTATATTCACCGGATGATCCATACGGTGCCAGCACAGCCGACTGGCGTTTCATCTGGGCAATATCAGTTGATTTACCAAATGCCAGCCGCTGCCAGTGTATAAGCCCCTGCCCCACATTGACAGTAAAATCCCCTAATGCAATACTTCGAAACCTTTTCCATTTCTTAATAAAAAGATGAAACGAATAGAAATCAAATCCCCCTCGTTGCGCTCCTTTGAAAAAAGCTTCTCCGGCATCTTTTTCTGCCGTGAGACCGGCCTGCCATTTATCACTGAAATGAAATCGATAACGGATTAAAATCTTATCAGGACTACCGGTATATTTTTCCTGCTGCTCCGCACTACGTGAATGCCGGATCAGCAACTCATGATTTCGCTTTGTAAAATCATCCTGCCCGACAGGCAGCAATGTTTCTTTAGGGACCACCTGCACATAGGGTAGTACTTTGCGTATGATACCAGGCTCCCAACCAGGTACAGCCAGCAATTCATTTATATGAATAAGCGGTCCCAGCAGATCACGATACATTAACAGAGAATAAATCATGCGTTCTGTAATCCATCCGAGTTCTTTCAACTCATCGGCATCTGCTCCGTTCAGATCAATCGGACGTTTTCTGAATTGCCCCAGCCGCAGCAGCATGTCTTCATCATCCGGCGCCTCCTCTGCAGATGCTGTCAGGTTTTCGAGGTCCGCTTCGGGCAATTCGGGTTCCTGTGCTACAATAGTGACCGACAACAACAGGCATACCATCACCGTTATCACTTCTTTCATAAACGTTTGCTTTTGATTACCCATCCGACCCGCAAAGCGGGACTGCTGCCCAGATATGGATGAAAATTACTGACCAGCTCAATACGTATTGTTTTTAACGACATCCCTGCTCCTGCGAAGAAATTATTAATACCATCTGTTACGCCAAGTCTCACCTGCACCCGTTGCACTGGCCGGTACACGAGTCCTGCATTAAACTGCACAGGTCCATACTCCTGTTTTACCAATTCAACTGATATTGACAACAGCGATGAAATATCCCATCCCAGACCAGCGGCATACACCGTACTTGCCACCTGACCGGAACCGGCAGAAAATCTCAAACCTGCTGCATTCTGAAAATGGAACCCCATGCGAACATGATCCGAAAACCGGAATAACATTCCCATACCCATACTCACTGCTCCTGCCCGGCTGATACCTGCATAGCTGATTGTTGTATAATTGAAAACGCCTCCTAATTGCAGACCGCCGTACAAAACACGCGCATATGCTAACCCGGCAGATAGCCGGCTATAGCGGTCCAATCTTTCGTGGTCAGCCATAAATCCCCAGCCCCCGACAGAGGATGGCACAGCAACCCCTGCCTGAAAACGATAAAGCCCCGGCAGCATATACCGTTGCTCACCTGTGAAATGTAACGCCATCACCTGCTGCCGGGCTAAAGCACCAGGATTGGCAGTTGCAGTTGGCACAGATAACAGAAGGCTGTCATTATAAGCATCCAGCGATATCCATCTGCTACTGAGGGGCCTCCCCTGCCCCCACAGCATGGCAGGAACAACACAGAACAAAAGCCCCCAAAATATCCGGCACAAAAGCAATACCAACCGCATACACACATTTTTCGGATCAAAACTATCAGCGCAGTTTTGGGTGACCATGAGAAAAAAACATTCATTTCCGTTTTTTTTCTGATTGAAAATGAAGCGAAATTCCTTATACACTCTCTGTTGATCGGAAAACTTTCTGTAGGTTTGCGCATGCAAATTTTAGATGGTAAGAAGGCCGCCCAGGCCATCAAGGACGAACTCCGTATTGACGTAGCCCAAAGGGCCAATGAAGGCAAAAAAATCCCCCACCTGGCCGCCGTTCTGGTAGGTAATAACGGCGCCAGCGAAACATATGTGGCAGCCAAGGTAAAAGCCTGTGAAGAGACTGGTTTCAAGTCAACCCTGATTCGCCTTGATGACGATATTTCCGAGTACAAATTGCTGGAAGTTATTGAAGAGCTGAATACAGATACCGATGTGGATGGTATACTGGTGCAATTACCGCTTCCCAAACATATCAGTGATAAAAAAGTAATCAATGCTATTCATCCCGATAAGGATGTGGATGGTTTTCATCCGGTAAGTGTGGGCAAAATGGTGGAAGGTATACCCACTTATATCCCTGCCACTCCATATGGCATCATGCTGCTGCTCGAACATTATAAAATCGAAACCAAAGGAAAACATGCGGTGGTGATCGGCCGTAGCAATATTGTAGGAAGGCCTATGAGCATCCTGCTCAGCGGCAATACCAATCCCGGCAACTGTACTGTTACAATCTGCCATTCACATACAAAGAATCTGAAGGAAATTTGTCTGCAGGGCGATATCATTGTGGCCGCCCTTGGTATCCCCGAATTTGTAAAAGGCGATATGGTCAAAGAAGGTGCTGTGGTAATTGATGTGGGCATCACACGCGTGCAGGACAGCACCCGTAAAAGCGGTTTCCGCCTTAAGGGCGATGTCGACTTTGAAGCAGTTGCCCCGCATTGCTCCTGGATTACGCCCGTGCCGGGCGGTGTTGGGCCAATGACCATTGCTGCGCTGATGAAGAATACCTTCAATTCGTGTGCAGCCAAGAACTAGCCACGGCGCATTCTGCTTATCTTTGTGTTCTAATTTCTGATCATGACTGTATCACCAGCCATAGCTGCTGTTTCCTATCCCGTCATGGAGCATTTTTATACGCTCCAGGGCGAAGGATTTTACCAGGGCGCGGCCGCCTATTTTGTGCGGCTCGGCGGCTGCGATGTGGGCTGCGTGTGGTGCGATGTAAAAGAAAGCTGGGATGCCGCCTTGCACCCGCACATGAGCATTGCAGCCATAGTCGATACTATCAAAGCCACACCGGCTCAACTGGTCGTGATCACAGGCGGTGAGCCCCTCATGCATAACCTGGCTCCCCTTACCGCTGCATTGAAAGAAGCCGGTCTTCAGACAAATATCGAAACATCCGGTTCACATCCGCTTACAGG
>JAGODE010000075.1 GCA_017998385.1 Chitinophagaceae bacterium
GCACACTAGCACACTAGCACACTAGCACACTAGCACACTAGCACACTAGCACACCAGCACACCAGCACACTAGCACATTATCAATTAGCCTCATCCAATCGTCTCCAGCAACTTCTTCTCTCCCACTATCCATACTACATCATCTGGCTGAAGAATCGTATCCGATTCGGGGTTAAGGATACGCTGGCCATTACGCTCGATACCTACTACCAGGCCATTGGTACTGCTGCGGATGCCTGATTCGCGAATGGATTTATTAATAAACGGAGAATCGTCGTCGAGTGTGAATTTATCGAGCTGTACTTCCACTTCCTGCTGATTTTCTATCACTTTTTTATCGGGGCGCAATACGGCATTCATTTTTTTCTCCTGCGCATCGGTACAGATAATAAAGAGTTTATCGCCGGGATAAATGCGGTCGTGCCGCTGGGGAGTTGCGATAGTAAGATGTCCTCTTTTAATCATGGCTACATTTACACCAATCTGTTCACGCCATTTCAGTTCTTCGAGGGTCTTGCCAATGATCGCCACTTCCGGTTCTACATCAAAAGTGGTCATGTGTGCATCCCATGGCGCCAGCGCCACATTGCGCTTACTGGCTTCCTGTTCTGCCTGGCGCAGTTCTTCCTGCAGTTCCCGATCATTCAGATTGCGGATAAATCGGTTTTCAATACGGTCATACAGACGTTGTATCTTTTTCTGAAATACAATGAACAGTATAATCAGGATAACCGCCGCATATACTGCTATAGCCAGTGAGAAGAAGCGGTTGAGCAGAAATACAATGGAGAAAATAGAAAGGCCCATTTTCACCCCGCGCATCATCCAGATGGGACCACGATACCGATGCTGCGCATAGATGCGGGCAAAAGCTTCATTACGTTCATTTCGTATCACCAATCCCCATATCATAGGCGCCATCACCAGCAGGGTGATAAAGGCCGCAGTAATACCACCAAAGGAATAGTCGGTATTTGCATCTACCCAGGGCAGTACATAGGAAGAAGAGAGATACACGATAGCGCCGATCAATACGGAGAACAATATTACATTGATGATAAATGATTTCAGCACCTGGTGAAAATCGCTCACCGAGGTCATGGTTGTAGCTTCCGAACTATAACGATCGAGCGACTTGCGCCATTTTTCCGGTAACTGCCGGTCAATCCACTCATAAAAAGGAGCACCTGCCCGTATCAGGTAAGGAGTTGTAAAAGTGGTCACACCCGATACGGCCACAATGATCGGATATAAAAAGCTGCTGGTTGCTCCCAGGCTCACACCGAGTGCGGCAATAATGAAAGAGAACTCACCGATCTGGGCCAGACTCATACCTGTCTGTAAAGAAACTTTCAGCGAGTTGCCGGAGATATATGCGCCTATACCTGTTGTAATCACTTTGCCTACTATACATGCCAGCGTAATGATCAGGATTGGTATTGCATATTCACCCATCATTCGCAGGTCGATCATCATACCCACGGACACAAAGAAGATAGCACCAAAAAGATCTTTTACCGGTTTTATCAGGTGCTCAATGCGTTCTGCCTTGGTTGTTTCTGCCAGCAACGAACCCATTACGAAGGCTCCCAGGGCATAAGAGAATCCAACTTTTGCAGCCAGGTATACCATTAGCAGACACATGGCAATGGATACAATCAGCAGGGTCTCATCATTCATGAGTTTCCTGGCTTTCTTAAGTATGGTTGGAATAAAAAATATACCTACTACAAACCAGAGAATAAGGAAGAAGATCAGCTTGAGTACAGATAACAGCATTTCCATACCATCAAATTGCTGCGTGACGGAGATAGTAGTGAGCAATACGAGTATGGCAATGGTGATAAGATCTTCTACAATAAGAATACCGAATACCAGTGTGGCAAACTTCTTTTTCTTTAACCCCAGTTCTTCTACTGCTTTGATGATAATGGTAGTACTGGATACGGCCAGGGCTGCACCGAGATAAATAGCATCCATCGTTGTCCAGCCGAGCATTTTACCTATACCATAACCGAGAGCCGACATCCCGATAGCTTCTACAAATGCCGATACGGAAGAAGAGCCGCCTACCTTAGCCAGTTTTTTGAAACTGAATTCCAGTCCCAGACTAAACAGCAGGAAGATCACGCCAATCTCAGCCATAACGGTTACATTCTCGGAATCTTCTTTGCTGATAGAGGGGAACCACTCAAAATGAGAACTCACCAGTACTCCGGCAATTATATAACCCAATACCAGCGGCTGCTTCAGTAATTTAAATATCAGGGTCATGATCGCAGCAGCGCCCAGAATCAGCGCCAGGTCAACAATAAGATTAGGTAAATGACTCATACTTCTTGCTTCGGTTTTGTCCCGGGAAAAAGGATGCCCAGGTGTGTTACGGATAATGTAGCAGGCACGCAACCGGAATCAGCCAATCAACTCCGGCCCATAAATAACAAAAACCTTATTACCAGAAATAGTGAAACGGAAACAGGTGTTGAAACCTGTTTTCAGGTACAGCGCTCGTGCCACGGGCTGTCATATCCTGCATATAAAAAGAAGCGGACGGTACCGGCAATTCAATTTCGCCCGGAACAATAGAAGCGGTTACCGGAAACACAGATAAAAGCCGGGCCGGGCTTCTGTAAGAATCAGGCACGGGAGAAGCAGTGCCTTTACCGGCAGAAAATACACTGTGGCGAAAATGAATGGATGAGGTACCTATAAATGATTCCCGTTGGGTGCGGGCAGCATAACTCAAATGGCCTGTACAAATGGCCGTCACAATCAGTATGAATGTGGTTATGCATTTTTTCATCGCTGCAAAGGTACAAAAAAGAAGGCAGACACCCTGAACGTCAATGGGCTGCACAGACTTCTGAGTATTGAGATAAATAAAAGAAAGTATTTAACAACTGATAATCAGTTGCCTTATCTCCTGATAACAGCGAAACAACCTTTTTTAAATAATCCTGCCGGGGTCTTTATATAATCAACGCTGACTTGCTATCAGCAGATTGAGATCTGTGTATTTGAGATCAAAACGTTCGCTGAGATAAAAATTAGTCAATGCGCCTTTAAACAGGTAAATACCACTGCGCAGGTGCACGCGGTGCCATACGAGATTTTCAAAGCCACCTTCTTCTCCGGCTTCCAGCAGTAATGGCATCAGTACATTGCTGATCGCCTGCGAAGCGGTGCGTGAAAATCCGGATGGAATATTGGGTACGCAGTAGTGAATGACTCCATACTTCATAAATATGGGATGCTCATGCGAAGTGATCTCCGAGGTTTCGAAACATCCGCCGCGGTCAATACTCACATCAATCACTACTGATCCGGGACGCATATTGCTGACCATCTCCTCGGTCACCACCATGGGTGTACGACCAGTTTGTGATGCCAGCGCACCTACCGCCACTTCGCAGGTCTTAAGCTGTTTGGCCAGCATGCGTGGCTCTATTACAGAAGTCCATAGCCGGTGGCCAATATTATTCTGCAACCGTTTAAGACGGTAAACACTATTGTCAAATACTTTAACGGAAGCACCGAGCGCCAGAGCAGCCCGGGCTGCATATTCGCCCACAATACCTGCGCCGATAATAATCACTTTGGTTGGCGCAATACCGGAAATACCGCCCAGTAATACACCTTTGCCATGATTGGCCGAACTTAGATATTGTGCAGCTATCAGCATGACGGCACTACCCGCAATCTCGCTCATGCTACGAACGATGGGATAGGAATCGCTATCGTCTTTCAGATTCTCAAACGAAATGGCCGTGATCTTTTTCTCCATCATCGTTTCCAGTATCTCGGCCTTTAATACAGAAATATGAATAGGGGAAATAATCACCTGGTTGGGCTGCAGCAGGGGCAGGTCTTCTTCTATTACCGGAGCACTCTTTACCAGTATAGGTGCTTTGAAAACATCTGCCCGGTCATATACTATACGGGCACCGGCTTCGCTGTAATCCTTATCACGGTAATGTGAGGCATCGCCTGCGTTATGTTCAATCATAACCTGGTGACCATTGTTCACCAGCACACTCACCGCATCCGGCGTGAGTGCTATTCGGTTTTCCTGAAAGGCAATCTCTTTAGGAATGCCGATCATCATCCCTTCCGATTTGGGTTTAATATCAAGCGTTTCCTCTAATGTTTCGTAGCTGAAAGAGGTGCTGATTTTAGGTTTTTGCTGACTCATGAGTTAGATGCACCGAAACCAAATGGACGGCTCTCAAAAGTACTTAATTCCGGTCGATTCTGAGCCTTCTTCGCCCGCCCGCTGCAAGCGACAGTTGTACCTGCACGGTATGGGGAGGAAATATGCCCGGCGCCCGCTCCGGCCATTCTACCAGGCAGATATGGCCACTATACAGGCAGTCTTCTACCCCGGCCTGTATCGCTTCATCCTCATCCTTAAGGCGGTAAAGGTCCATATGAAAAAGGGGCTGCTCTTTCCCTCCTTCCTCACAGACATATTGATTGATAATCGAAAAAGTAGGACTGCCAACGGTATCTTTTACTCCTTTGGCCATACAAAGTGCGTGGATCAATGTGGTCTTGCCTGCTCCCATTTCACCGGCAAAGGCAAATACCTTATCTGTTGCACACTGTTTCCAAAACCATGTTGCAATTTCATTGATCTCATCCAGCAAAAATTCGCGCTCCATGCTGCAAAAATAACCGAATAGCAACCTTGTTGCCAATATATTGACCCAAATGGTTGGCAGTAGTATCCGCAGGCCGGTAATTTTGCAACCAGCGAGCCTTGCCTTTGTTATTAATGAGATACACCTATTATGGAAAAGATTCAATGGAAGGTAGATGGCATGGACTGCAATAATTGCGCACTTACCATTCGCCGCTACCTCGAAAAAGAAGGCCGGACCGACGTACGGGTCAACTTTGCTACCGGCGATGTGAGCTTTGATCAGGATATGGGGCTGAAAACAGACAGCCTCGTGAAGGGTATTCAGGACCTGGGTTATACCGTTACCGGAAGTGCCATTGCCAAACCCGATAAAGTATCCAAACCCTGGCTATCTACCCACCTGCAGCGTTTCTGGTTTTGCCTTCCCTTTACGGCCATACTCATGCTGCATATGATTCCGGGCCTGCACATTCACTGGCTTATGAACCCCTGGCTGCAGCTGGCACTTACGGTGCCCGTCTACATAGTAGGGATGCAGTTTTTTGGACGCAGCGCCTGGAAGAGCCTGCGCAATGGTCTTCCCAATATGAATGTGCTGATCGCTATCGGCGCTACTGCATCCTTTGTCTACAGCCTGTATGGAACACTTACCAACCAGGCGGCGGATTATATGTTTTATGAAACCACTGCCACCATCCTTACGCTGGTATTCCTGGGCAACTACCTCGAAGAAGCTTCTGTAGCCAGCACACAACGTGCCTTGAAAAAGCTGGTAAGCACACAAAAGGTAATGGCCAATATGATCGCTTATGATGACCAGCACCAGGAGCAGGTATTTGCTGTGGAAAGTGAACAGTTGCGCCCGGGAGATCTTATTCTTATACGCACTGGTGAGCAGGTACCGGCTGACTGTAAAATATTGTGGGGCGAAGCAGAAATAAATGAGTCTATCCTGACCGGAGAAAGTGAACCATTGCATAAAAAAGGAAAGGATCTGCTTATCGGAGGCAGCGTACTGGTGAACGGTACGGTAAAAGCATATGTAACAGCAGCCGGAAAAGATACGGTGCTGGCCAGTATCGTTAACCTGGTAAAACAGGCCCAGGGAGAAAAACCTCCTGTACAGCAACTGGCCGATAAGATCAGCGCCATTTTTGTACCGGTAGTACTGGGAATAGCAGCTGTTACGCTGACCATCAACTGGATAGTGCTTAAAGAATTCACCCCATCGCTCATGCGCAGTATCGCGGTACTGGTTATTGCCTGCCCCTGCGCTATGGGGATTGCCACCCCTGCAGCCATTGCAGTAGGCCTGGGCCGTGCAGCCCGGTCAGGTATTTTATTCCGCAACGCAACCAGTCTCGAACTTTTCAAAAATATAAACCAGGTTGTTTTTGATAAAACCGGCACAATCACTACAGGCCAGTTTGAAATGGCACAATGGAAAGTGCTGGCGCCCGATTTAACGGAAGCAGCATTTCAACGCATTGCCTACTCCCTCGAAAAATATTCCAGTCACCCAATTGCCCGCAGTATCGTGCGCAACTGGAAAGTAAACGATGATATACGCTGGAAGTCGATTGAAGAAATAAAAGGGAAAGGGATGAAGGGAGAAGATAAAGAAGGTAATGTGTATTGGGCCGGCTCATATGAAACAGCTAAAGCCTGTACTACAGACGAAACCCACAATGTTTACATTGTACGAAACAATGAGCTGATCGGCTGGATTGATGTAAAAGATGAAATACGCCCCGAAGCACGGGCAGTGATTCATTACCTGCATTCCAAAAATATTAAAACCATCCTGCTCAGTGGTGACCGTAAGCATAAAGTAAAAGCCCTCGCCGATGAGTTAGGTATAACAGAAGTACTGGCAGAGCAAACACCGGAACAGAAACTGGAAATCATCGCGCGTTTAAGTGCGGTACAACCAACTGTAATGGTGGGTGATGGTATCAACGATGCACCGGCACTGGCACGGGCTACTATTGGCATTTCGCTGAGCGATGCCTCACAACTGGCCATGCAAACGGCGCAGGTTGTTTTGATGAATAATGGGTTAAAACATTTGCCTCTTGCACTTGGTCTCGGTAAACATACATTTATCACCATCCGTCAGAATCTTTTCTGGGCCTTTGCCTATAATATTGTAGCTATCCCCATTGCAGCACTTGGCCTGCTCAAACCCGGTTTTGCTGCATTGGTCATGGGCCTCAGCGATGTGGTGCTTGCTATTAACTCCGGCCGGCTTTATGTAAAAAAAGTAGATAAATAACCAGGCTTACTTAATAAAATGGATTTGCCCTGCCTATTCCCGGGTTAAACACGCAGGAATAAATAGATTGCAGTTGCATAATCTGCCATTCACAAAAACAGCGTCATACATACACCAATGACCCCGTCACACGCTTCCGATCAGGCCCACGCTATCCTGCAGCAATACTGGGGCTATGATGCCTTCCGGCCCATGCAGGAAGATGTAGTGCTTTCTGTGATGAACGGAAAGGATACGCTGGCGCTCATGCCTACAGGCGGCGGCAAATCTCTTTGTTATCAGGTACCGGCTTTGTGCCAGGAGGGTACCTGCCTGGTTATTTCGCCACTTATTGCATTGATGAAAGACCAGGTAGAGGGGCTGCGCAAGCGCAATATCACCGCCTTTGCCATTTACTCGGGTATGAGCCGTAAGGAGGTCATCAACACACTTACTGTTGTTTCCGAGAGCAACTGCAAATTTTTATACGTATCGCCGGAGCGTCTGGAGACTGCTTTGTTCAGGGAGTACCTGCCGGCGCTTGATATCAGCCTCATCGCGGTAGATGAAGCGCATTGTATTTCGCAATGGGGCTACGATTTCAGACCTCCCTACCTGCGCATTGCCCGGCTGCGCGAGGAGCTGCCCGGTGTGCCGGTACTGGCTCTCACCGCATCGGCTACTCCGGAAGTACAGACAGATATCTGCCGCAGGCTCGACACCGACCCATCGGCAGATGTGAATAAGACCTGGGCCATCTTCCGGCAGTCGTTTGAGCGGCCCAATCTTTCGTATAGCGTATTCGATGTTGATTCAAAGATCAATAAGATACTTGACATTTTTCAAAAAGTGCCGGGGACCGGCATCGTATACTGTAAAAGCAGGCGGCGTACGAAAGAGATCAGTGACCTGCTGTGTATGCACCAGGTAGCCGCTGATTATTATCACGCGGGCCTGCCACAGGAAGAACGTAACCGTAAACAGGAGGCCTGGATAAAAAACGAAATACGTGTTATTGTCTGCACCAACGCCTTTGGTATGGGTATCGACAAACCAGATGTGCGTACGGTAGTGCATGCAGATGTACCTGACTGCCTCGAAAACTATTACCAGGAAGCAGGACGTGCGGGGCGCGACAGGCAGCGTGCCTATGCCGTATTGTTGTATGACCAGGCAGCCCTGCGCGATCTGGAAAAACTTCCCGATCTGCGGTTTCCGGATATTGAAACTATACGCCGTGTATATGAAGCACTCTGCAATCATTTGCAACTGCCGGTGAGTGGTGGCGCTGGCGAAAGCCACGATTTCGACATGGGCGCATTTGCCCGGCATTTTTCACTGGAGCCATCTACCGCCCTTCATGCACTCAAAGCGCTGGAGCAGGAAGGCTGGTTTACCTTCAACGAGCAGGTATTTATGCCGGCTACGGTACAGTTTAATTGTACCAAACAGCATCTGTACCAGTTTGAAGTGGATTATCCGCACCTGGACCCTCTAATCAAAATACTGCTGCGTACCTATGAAGGTATTTTTGATTTCAGCTGCTTTATATCAGAACCATTAATCGCCCGGTTGCTGCGCATGGAGGAACCCAAAGTGGTACAGTTACTGACAGAGCTGCATCACCGGAATATTCTTATCTACTCTCCGCGTAAAGAAAAACCGCAGCTGTATGTTTTGCGCAACCGTATTCCCATCCGCGAATTTTCTATCAACAAAAAAAACTACGAAGACAGAAAAGAGCGCTTACGTCAGCGTGTACTGCAAATGATCGGCTATGTAGAAAACCGCAGTACCTGTCGCAGCCAGATTACCGCAGGTTATTTTGGCGATAACAGCACAAGACCCTGCGGCATATGCGACAACTGTCTGCAGCAGAAAAAACAGGGTTTCAACGCCGAAGAATTTGATCAGTTAAAAGAAAAGATCCTGCAACGACTGAGCAGCCTTCAGCCATTGCCGGTCAAACAGCTGCTTGATTCCTATTCGGGGCTACAACGTGATAAAGCCTGGAAAATAACCGAGTTTTTGCTGGATGAAGATATTTTACAGCAGGATGACCAGGGGCGGCTGTTGCTCGGCAGATCGTCACCAGCCGGTGGGAAGTAAACGTGTAGCGGCCGGCATACTGCAACGCTGATAAGCAGAATAGGCTTTAGCGGCAGCTTGTTGTATCTGTAATGCGCTTTTCCTTGCCACCCAGGCATTAACGGCATCATGCAGGGTATATGCCTCCGGAGCCATCAGGCCACTTGTCCACAATAATGGTTGTGCCCCTGTTGACTGCAAATGTGGGCCAAAGAATCTTTTACTGTAACAGGCCAGTATAATGGTCTCCCGCTTTTTTAAGGTATCGCCTTTGAACCGCTGCTGCAGTGAAAAATCCATCAGCCCATCGTGTCCTACAAAGGCCAGCAGGTCAGCTTGTCCACCAAAATACAGGCTATCCTGCCCCTGCAGCTTGGCCATACGTGGTAGCTTACCGGCAGCTGCCTGCAAAAACTCTGTGATGGCTTCTTTCATATTTCTTCCATCAAACGCTTCTGCCAGCAGGTACACCCCCTGCCTGCGGTGCCGGAGAAGCAGGCGATCCAGCACCACACTGTCTTCGCGAATGGGAATGCTGTAAGCTCCTTTTGCCACCACCTCCCAGTCTTTGCTGCGTGTAAAATAGGTATGTACTCCATAACCTGCACCCCAGTATAGGTTGCTGCGTGGCTGCTGGCCATTGCCAATACCTGCAGGCACCGGTACGATGCCCTGATACTTATTGTCGCAAAGAGCAACAAATACATGTATTAGCCGGATACTGTCGGGACGCGGGTAAACAGGCGCTGTTGTTATACGAATAGCAGGTGCCCCTTTTATAGTGCGATCGTTGCCAGGCTGGGTACAGCCGGCTGCCAGCAGAAAACACAACATTAAAAAGGCGGGGCGCATGCCTTATTGATGTAGCAGAGTGATTATTCCATAAAATAATCAAAACAGCGAGCGCTTGCGGCTGCGGCCACCCAGTCCCAGTGCGCCGAGCAATGAGCGAACGATGGTGTTACCGGCGGTTCGCGTCATACTCTTTACGATGGGATCATCAAAGATGCCTTTTTCCTGTTTTTCTGTACCGCGTGTGCTTTTCTTTTCTTCTTTTCGCTGAGCCTCTTCCTGCTTTTGCGCTGCTGCTTTTTCAGCAGCTTCCTGCAGTTTTTCTGTCAGTATCTCATAGGCGCTCTGGCTGTCTATTATTTCATTGTACTTGGCAGCTATGCGTGAACCGGCAACCAGCTGGTCGATCTCGGCATCACTGAGTATATCCATGCGGCTGCGGGGCGAGCAAAGCATACAATGTACCAGTGGTGTAGGTATGCCTTTCTCATTAAGCGCTGTAACCAGTGCCTCACCAATACCCAGTTGAGTGATCAGGTCCTCTGTTTTATAAAAAGCGGTTTCGGGATAATTCTCCGCTGTTTGTTTGATGACTTTACGGTCAGCAGCGGTAAAGGCCCGCAGGGCATGCTGCATTTTGAGACCCAGCTGTGCCAGTACCGATGCCGGCACATCCATAGGATTCTGTGTACAAAAGAAAATACCAATTCCTTTTGAGCGTATCAGTTTAATAATGGTTTCAATCTGCTGCAGCAATGCATCGTTGGCCTCCTGGAAGATCAGGTGTGCTTCATCGATAAACATCACCAGTTTGGGTTTATCCATATCTCCTTCTTCTGGACAGCTGGCATAGAGTTCTGCGAGCAGTTGCAGCATAAATGTGGAAAACAGTTTGGGACGATCCTGTAAATCGGTAACCCGTACAATCGACACCATGCCACGTCCATCGGGGCTTATACGCATGAGATCGTCTACTTCAAAGCTTTTTTCGCCAAAAAACTGATCAGCTCCCTGCTGTTGCAGTTCAATTACCTTGCGTAATATAGTACCTGTAGAAGTGGTAGATATTTTGCCATATGTTTTTTCGAGTTCTGCCTTGCCTTCATCACTTACAAATTGCAGTACTTTAATAAAGTCCTTCAAATCGAGCAGGGGTAGCTTATTATCGTCACAATATTTGAAGATCATGGCCACAAAACCTCCCTGTGTATCATTTAACCCCAGGATCTTGGAGAGCAGCACCGGTCCAAACTCGCTCACCGTAGCCCGAAGTCGTGCACCCTTTTGCTGGCTGAGGGTAAGCAATTCTACCGGGTAAGCAGCCGGTTTATATTCAAGTCCCAGCTTCTGATAGCGGTCTTTGATCTTATCATTGGCACTGCCGGCCGCGGCAATACCGCTTAGGTCTCCTTTTATATCCATCAGTAATACGGGTACGCTGGCATCACTCAATGCTTCGGCCAGTACCTGCAGGGTCTTGGTCTTACCTGTACCAGTGGCACCGGCGATAAGACCGTGCCGGTTCATGGTTTTAAAAGGTATATTGATTTCTGTGCCGGGCACGACTTCTCCATCGAGCAGGGCGCTGCCTATGCGAAAGTGTTCACCTTTGAAAGCATAGCCAGCCTGTACCAGCTCAGCGAATTTTTCTTTATCAGCCATGAGAAGATATTTATGGAAAGATAGCTTGAAATGGGCTAATATGCTAATGGGTTAATGTGCTGATGTGCTAATAACGTTCAAACTGAACTATCTTTTACTACCCATATATTCCAATCATTTATTCAACATCCCTGTTTACAAAACAGGTGCCGCGTTGGCATATCAGCACATTAACCCATTAGCATATTATTTACAGTTCTTCCTCTCTCTCCAACATCAGAATGGCACCTTGTGGTACTATGAAATATTTTTCGTTTTCGTACATCACTTCTGTGGCGCCACTGAGCAGGAAAATGGCGAGGTCGCCCTCTTTGGCCTGAAGGGGTACATATTTTACCCGTTCTTCTTCCGTTTTCCAGGGTTCATCTTCTACGGGCATGGGGATGGCATAGCCTGGTCCGGCCTTGATGACATATCCCTGCTGCACTTTTTCTTTTTCCTGCACGCCCGGCGGCAGGTAGAGACCGCTGGCGGTCTGTTCATTGGGTTGGGTAGGCTTTATCAGGAGGCGGTCGCCGATTACGATCAGTTTCTTAAGACGGTTATCTGGCGTGAGATGCATGGCCATATCAGCAAAATTTTGAGTACAAATTTAGAAAAAGCGGATAAAATGCTTTTCCCCGCCTTCTTAACAAAAAATTACACGCATGAACAAATGTTTGGCAAATGATTTACTTTTATTTGTCCTCATATAAGGATATGAATTAAACTTTACAAACATGGACAGCAAGAAACCCAAGATTTTATTGTGTGAAGATGATCCCAACCTGGGCAGCGTTTTGAAAAATTACCTGGAGCTTAATGAGTATGATGTAACGCTGGAGCGTGATGGCCGCCTGGGCCTGGCCGCCTTTCAGCGCGAAAAATTTGAACTGTGTCTCCTGGATGTGATGATGCCAAATATGGATGGTTTTACCCTGGCGGAAGAGATTCGCGATGTGGATCCTGATATTCCTCTGTTTTTCCTGAGTGCCAAAACCATGAAGGAAGATATTATTCAGGGTTATAAGCTGGGAGCCGATGACTATATCACCAAGCCTTTTGACAGCGAAGTATTATTGTTGAAAATAAAGGCCATCCTGAAACGCAATGATGAGATCAACAAGGAAACGGAAAATAAAGAGTTTGATCTTGCCAGCTATCACTTCAATCCCAAGCTGCGTCAGCTTACCCATAATGGTATGACACAAACGCTTTCTCCCAAAGAAAACGAGCTGCTGAAAATGCTGGCAGAACACCTCAATGATCTGCTGCCACGCGATCAGGCACTGAAAAAAATATGGGGCAGCGATACTTATTTTAACGGCCGCAGTATGGACGTTTATATTGCCAAACTCCGCAAATACCTGAAAGATGATCCCAAAATCGAGATCGTGAATATTCATGGAAACGGGTTCAGGCTTGTAGTACAATAAAAGTTTAAAAGTATAAAGGTATAAAAGGATGTTATGCCCCTTTATACCGATGTTATGCCCCTTTATACCTTTATACTTTTATACCTTCAAACTTCTAAAAAAGCGAAGCGGTCCCCACCACGAGACCGCTTCTTATTTATCCTACTTACACACCAATCATTGGGGCCATGCATTGAGCACTTTTGCCTGCGGATACCAGGGTCCGATTGCCAGGCAGGCAAATGCTTCGTTCGACTCCAGGGCAGCTATTTCCACATTGATTTGTTTATCAGCTACCGCCAGATCGTTTGGCAGGCCAACCACTACATAGAGTAGTCCGTCTTTTCCGGTAATTTTCTTTAAATGAGGTTCTGCTTCCGCCGGAAATTCGAGCAAAGGTTTGCCACACGACATATCGCTGGCCATCTTTACCGTTGCCTTGAATACATTTCCGGGTACCGGATCGCAGGCACACAGTTGTTTGGAACAACTAAAGGCTGAGAGGAAAACGACCATCGCCGTAATGGCTACATATTTCATCGGCTGCATTTTGGAAGGTTGACAACCTCTTTAATGCAAACGTTGCGTCACCATAGCTGACTTTGTCCGGGTAACTGGCCGGGGGCCTGGCGGTTGAGGTGCTCGTAGGCTTTGGCGGTCACTTCGCGGCCACGCGGGGTGCGTTGCAGGAAGCCTTCCTGTATCAGAAAGGGTTCATATACTTCTTCGAGGGTGCCAGGTTCTTCACCTACGGCAGTAGCAATGGTGCCAATACCTACAGGTCCCCCTTTGAATTTTTCGATGATGGTAAGTAAAATCCGGTTGTCCATATCATCGAGCCCATGCTCATCTACATTGAGCGCCTTAAGGGCATGCTGGGTTATGCCGAGATCGATCTGTCCATCGTTGAGCACCTGCGCAAAATCCCGCACTCTGCGCAGCAATCCATTGGCTATCCGGGGAGTGGCACGACTACGGCGGGCAATTTCGCGTACTGCATCGGTACTGATCTCCACGCCCAGAATACCGGCAGCACGCAGGATGATCTTTTGCAGGGTTTCGGCGGTGTAGTATTCCAGTCTTGATTTAATACCAAAACGGGATAATAACGGCGCTGTGAGTAACCCGCTACGGGTAGTAGCCCCGATAAGCGTAAAAGGATTCAGATTGATTTGTATGCTGCGGGCATTGGGCCCCGAATCGATCATGATATCGATACGGTAGTCTTCCATGGCGGCATATAAATATTCTTCTACAACGGTACTGAGACGATGGATCTCATCAATAAAAAGTACATCGTTGGGCTCAAGACTTGTAAGCAGACCGGCAAGATCGCCGGGCTTTTCAATCACAGGTCCGGATGTTTCTTTTATCTGCACACCCAGTTCATTGGCCACAATACGCGACAGCGTGGTTTTGCCCAAACCGGGAGGGCCATGAAAAAGAATATGATCCAGGGCCTCTCCCCTGATGCGTGCAGCCTTGATAAAAACGCGCAGGTTTTCGATCAGCTGAGCCTGACCGGCAAAATCGCTGATCTGCGCCGGCCGGATATTATTCTCAAATTCCTTTTCCGCCGCTGTCAGTCGCTGTTTCTCTCCGCTTAGATTGGGATTAGCCATGCTGTAAAATTAGGCAACAGCCTGCTTGTTGGCTAAAAAAATCAGCCCCTGTAAGTGAACGGCTACGGGAGTTCACAAAATTTTTGGAAAAAATATTTGTATATACAAATATAATCCGTTTATCTTTGCTCCATGAGTACGGTCAACAGTCGTTTTGCACAATGCCTTTATTTTACGTCAAACGCCCTGGCGCGTAAGACGGAAAAACTGGCGCAGGATAGCTGGAGCCGCGTGGGGATTTCACCCAGTCACGGCTATCTGCTGCTGCTTACGCTGGAAGAGCCCGGCATTCAGGCCGGTGCCCTGGCCCGTCAATTGCAATTACAACCCAGTACCATTACCCGATTTCTGGAAAAACTGGAGAGCATGAAACTGGTACAACGGATCACAGAAGGAAAAACGACCGCTGTATTCCCTACAAATAAGGCAAAAACACTGCTTCCCAAAATGCAGGAAAGTGTAGCTGAATTTTCTGCCAGATGTATGGAATTACTTGGTAAAGAGGAAAACACCAGACTGGTGCTCGGTATGGCGAAAATTGCCGATAAACTAACACCCTGATTTTTTTTAACCAATCATTTGTATATACAAATATAAAACGATCAAACAATGAAATATGTAATTACCGGTGGCGCTGGCCACATTTCAAAACCACTTGTTTTAACCCTGCTTAAAGCAGGTCACCAGGTAACCGTAGTGGGCCGTAATGCCCAAAATCTGACAGCACTGACTGATGCCGGAGCTACTGCAGCAATCGGCTCACTGGAGGATGAAGCATTTTTGCAGGAGGCTTTCACAGGTGCCGATGCTCTTTACACCATGGTGCCTCCGATGTACAACCCAACAAACTGGAAAGCCGAAATTGGTGCTATTGGTGAAAAATATGCGCGTGCGATAAAAGCTACAGGCATCAAATATGTGGTAAACCTGTCAAGTATTGGCGCCCATCTGCCCGATGGCGTAGGCCCGGTGAGTGGATTATACCTGGTGGAAACCGCTCTTAACAAACTGACAGATGTAAACATCCTTCACCTGAGGCCCGCCTATTTTTATCATAACCTGCTGGCCAATATATCACTCATCAAACAGGCAGGTATCATCGGGGCGAATTTTTCATTGCCAGACGGCCGTTTCCCCATCGTACATCCGGCTGATATCGCGGCGGTGGCAGCAGAGGAATTGCTGAAACTTTCTTTTACGGGTCACAGTATCCGCTACATTGCCAGCGACGAAACCGGCACTCAGCAGATTGCGAGCACTATCGGACAGGCGATTGGCAAACCTGACCTGCCCTGGGTTACTTTCACTGCCGATCAGGCTTTGCAGGGTATGACCGGTGCCGGATTGCCCCTCGAAAATGCACGTAACTACGTTGAAATGAATGAAGCACTTGGCAGCGGTAAAATGACAGAAGACTACTGGAATAATCGTCCAGCACTCTCTCCTACCCGACTGGTCAATTTTGTAAAAGAATTTGCGGCTGCTTATCAGGCCTAACAGGTTTGATACTTAGGTAAGACTATTAATTTTACGGCGGAGTCTGATTTGACTCCGCCTTTATTATGACCTACAGTAATTTTATTAGTTCATTACAACAACATACGGTACCACCTGGTCTTAACCTGCATCTTCAATCGTTATGGCACGATGCTCAGGGACACTGGGAAGAAGCCCACGCACTGATCCAGGATGAAGAGGATCGTTTCTCCGCACGCATCCACGCCTACCTGCATCGCAAGGAAGGAGACCGTTTCAATGCGGACTACTGGTATCAACGCGCAGGTACACGCCGGCCAGATCTGAGCCTGGAGCAGGAATGGGAAGAACTTGTAAAGACGCTGTTGCCGGTTTAACCATTCTTTACAACAACAATGGCTCCAGCAAAGGAGCAGGGTCAGGACAATTGAGCAGCCACTTCTCTCTTTCTGAAAACCTGCACACACCGGGATAGTCTCCTTTATATCCCTGCATATCCTGTATGACCTGAAAATGCAGATGCGGAGGCCAGTCACCGTTCTCCGCCGGAAGCCCCAGTTCACCGATAATTTCTCCGGCAGCTACAGGCTGTCCTTCATATTTATTTTCTGCACTGGCAGTACTGAGATGACCGTACAGTGTATAGAACTCCAGCTCACCAAGCTGGTGCTGCAATATCACTACTGCACCATAGTTGCCCCGGTCGTTGTGGATGCCCGTGCTGTGCACTTTGCCGGCAAGCGGTGCCATTACCGGGGTGCGTGCTGGCCCCCAGATATCCACGCCAAGGTGTAAGCGTCTGGGCTCATCCGTAGTGAGGGTACTATCAAATAATCCACTTCGCGCATAAATTGTACGATGCTCGTTGTAGCCGCCAATACCATAGCGCGCGCCGGCTTTATGCAACACAGACTGGACATACTGGCTGAACAGGCCGGTATCTTCCAGAATGGCTGTATGCAGTGATGTATTATCGGCTGTAAAGTTCATTTCCGCCAGGCGGTCTTTGCCGGGATTAAAAGGCATTACCACGGTTGGTTGCATTTTACAGCTATGAAGCAATTCGGCCAGGTGTAAAACTTCCATCATCCGAAGGTAGGGGGAAAAGGTAAAAGGCTGAAGGTGAAAGGCGGAAGGCCGAGAGAGCTTTAACTTCAACATACATTCTACCCTTTACCCTTTACCTTATATATCCCCTTTCATCTGCAGGGAAAAGGCGGAAGGTGAAAGGCGGAAGGCTAAAGGACTTTTAACTTCAACATCCCTTCTACCCTCTACCTTATACCCTTTGCCTTATATAAGCCTTTCAGCTGAAGGGAAAAGGCGGAAGGCTAAAGGACTTTTAACTTCAA
>JAGODE010000076.1 GCA_017998385.1 Chitinophagaceae bacterium
CGATATCCGCAATCTGGCTAAAAAGATCAAAAAAGATCATGCACTGGCCCTTCAGTTGTGGAATACCGGCAATGTAGATGCCCAGCTGGTAGCCGCACTCATCATGGATACCCAAAAACTGACCATTGATGATATGAATACACTCGTAGCAGACATTGCCTCTACCTGGGTAGCCGACTGGTTCAACTCCTATATACTGAAGGAATTTGCCGATAAGGAAAAGCTGCGTGAAAAATGGATGAAGTCCAAACACCCCATGACGGGCCGGTCTGGCTGGAGCCTGATGTCGGGACGTGTGGTGCGTGAACCGGAAGGCATCGACCTGCCGGCACTGCTAGATCGTATTGAAAAGGAAATGCCCAAAGCGGCTGCCGAAACGCAATGGACCATGAACAGTACGCTGGCACAAATCGGCATTCACTTTCCTGAGCATCGCAAACGGGCTATCGCTATTGGCGAAAAGCTGGGCATCTATCGCGACTACCCCGTTTCGAAAGGCTGTACCTCACCCTTCGCACCTATCTGGATTGAAGAGATGGTGAAGAGGCAGAAATAGCTTAAGTCTCGAAATATATTTATCTCTTTTTGAATATGAATCACTCAATTACGATATATAGGTTATTGTTACCTTACTGGTAACATTTCATATTTCCCATGTACATTATTAAACTTATTAACCTTTAAATCGATTGCCTGTTCCAGATAAAAATTGCTTTCAAAATCGGGATCATCAATTAGATTGGCTTTTAAAAAGCCCGTATGAGTTACATTTTCAATCTGTACAAAAACTCCATAATATTTTATATTTACGATTTTACATTTAACTATTTTTCCGGGCTCTAACTCTTTCTCTGGACTTCTGTTTAAATTAGATCGCGCATTAGAAACCAAATCCCTAAAACGAGCAAAATCGATTGGATCTGCAACTAATCCATCGTTAATAAATGAGTAATAACCTTTATAATACTTATCGAAGTATTTAGCCAGGTATTCTAAGAAATATTCTGAATGATTGAGAACATTTTGAAGAGACAGGTGAGAAAGTCGACCTTCACCTGCCATGTTTTGTGCAATTTTTTTTGCAAGCTCAGCATCAGAAAACCAAGTATCTTCACTACATGCACTTAAATAATCCAAATTCATCAATATATCCAAATGAATAATGCCCGAGGTATTTATTGCGAGTAACTCTTCCGGTTTAACAGTGTTGCTATCTTGCGATTCACTATTAATCAGCTTTTGCCTTATTAAATACAGAATTTCACGCTCAATCCTTTGCTTTTCATGACCCAGCGAGCTCAAGTACTTGACCAATTTCTCATTAGAATGATATCCGGGTATCCCACTTGGGCCTTTTATTCTATAATTTGCATGTAACCATTTAAGAATAGAAAGCCTGGTAAATGGGTTCGGAAGTTTATCACTCGGGTCACAGAAAAAAAGGTTTTTAACTTTAGAAGATTCGTCATTATAATATACTTTATTTCCCCTTAAAAAGACCTTACTTATAATGTGGTTCGATAGTCTATATTCTCCTTTTGCCTGTTTCATCTTTAAAATATCAGATTCCGTTATGTGCCCACTCTTACAAAAATCAGTAAAAATTTCGATTCCCTTTCGTAAATCACTTCCCGTTAATCCAATCAGCAATTTTTTAAAAAAATTGTTCTGAAATAATGACGTAAGAATGCTTCTAAGATAAAAGAGTTCATCCTGAGCTGGATACTTCACCTTAATGTTGTTCTTTAGAAAATAATATCTACTGGAACTATTTTTTGACAGCCTCGACGCATACTTTATTCTACTATAAATAACTTTCTCTAGAGAAGCTGGTGTTATTCTAAATGTTAAATCCTTTATAACAGTATCTAAAGGTTTCTCATGACGATAATGATCATAAGTTGTATCGCGCAAAGGCAAGAAGACAATACACTTAATAGAGTCTTTAATCCAGTTTGCTACTTCAAACATTAATAATTGTTCATCGAGGTTTCTTTTATCACAGTTATCTAGCACTACTATTAACTCTTTGCCGTCAGCATTTACTACTTCTGATATATATGCCCTTAACGTTATGTCAAGGTTTTCACGAAGCGACTTAACCTTGTCATATAACTCCGATCGGTACTTATCACTCTCCTTGTCTAAGAGTGCTCCCGCCAGCTTTTCAAATCTTTGCAGTTCTTCATTATATACCCTTGATACAGTCTCAAAACTGTCGAAATCTATAGTTGAATAGTGTGCTGTTATCTGATCAATTAAGTTCTTCCGAATCCAAGTGTATATTTCATCCTTATTAACAGGTGCATTGTTGAGATCCAATGTTCCCCAAAACAATTTTTTTAATATATCTGATCCAAGCGCTACCTCTTTCAAATATGTGACGAATGTTGATTTGCCCGAACCTACGCTTCCCACCAATAACAGGACCTTGTTATTATACTTATGTGCTTTCCGTAGTTTATTTGAAATCTCTTTGGGATTTGTATTGTCCTCAATTTCCGTAGTGTCCTGAAATGATGGATGAAGTTTTTTCTTAATTATCTTTTCGATAGGATTTAAGTGTGATTCATGCTTATATACCTTTACATATGCATTAGAAACAATGTCTCCTTTCTCTTCCTCTGTAATTGGATTGAACAAGTGTTGATATTGTATTGATATAGTCTCACCAAAAGAGTTCACAGTTTGTTTATTCTGGACAGAGGCACCTCCTAGCATCTGCAAAGGTTTTCTATACTGAACATTTCTTCTTATCATTTTTTTTATCTCATTGGCATTATTGCTCACATTCGATAAAGAAAACATTGATAAAAACGCTCCAAAATATCTGTCGGTAGGAACCCAATTCTTCGATTCAATCTCAAACCTAAACTTTGCTTCATCCCAAGTACCCGCAACTAGTTTTACGCCATCACATGCGACCACATATTTACATGGATTGACCCCTTCCTCAAATAGTCTATTAATCTCACTTGCATACAATGAAGCTTGACGAAAAGCCTCAGACAAATCTTCATTAGGTTTCTTTGCTTCAACAATAATTAAAGGCAATCCTTGTAAAGACAAGAGATAATCAGGATAATATAGTTGCGATTTGCCTCCTTTGTCAATCTCTAATTTCCTTAGACTTACTTTGGTTTGGATATCAGTTTTTCCGTACCCTAATCCAATTGGTTCTGCGTTTGTCAGAAGCGGCCATAATACTTTTTGTTCCACATCACTTTCAGATGATAACAAATATGGATCGACATAAAAACTACTCATACTTCTTAGTTACAACAATTTATAATTTACTTAAATATATGAAATAACACACATTGATTAAAACTAATTATTAGCAAGCAAAACAAAAATATTTACTGCTGCCGTCATGCTTTATTATCAAGTTTGCACGAGATTTATTTACTTTATGAACTAATTGATCAACACAATTCTCGGTCTAATCGACCAAATAGCGATAGCTAACAGAAAACGCCACCACTTTTACTTCCACATCATGCCCATTAAAAGAACTATTGTTATTAAATGCAAGTACTAGATCGGATGCATATTCGTTAACCAGGGCATAATCAGTAGTTACATTTGTTGCACTTCTAAATGCATATTGCCGATACGGTCTACCATTATAAAAAAACTGGGAATTGATATTATCAACAAATCTATAATCTAATGTTGCTGTTGCATTCATCATTGGGAGCGAGGGAATAAGCTTAAGCCCAAACATTACCAAGGGGTTTAATGAAATTAAGCTGCTGGCTTTTGAAACAGTACTCGCGAAGCTTCGCATTTTTTCCATTGATTCTTGTCCTACACCTATCCAATACACCCAGTAGCTTGTATTTTTAGGTAGATTTATCGTAACGAGCGTTTTATTGGACCTGCCACTATTTATCGAATATGCTCGAACCTGAGTATTCAACACCTCTGTACTAATTGTGTCATATACCTTTTTGGGAGTTGTATTAAACTCAACACTGCTTGCCGGTCCTGGTATTCGATCCAGAACAATTTCTGCATCTTTTCCAAATAATGCATCTGTTGACAACGATAATTGATAGACGCCTCTCATAGGTATCTTTATCCGGCCATCAGTATTACTGTTTACAGATTCTTTCTTGTAAAGCTCTGTGCCTGTTTCATAATTTTTAAGTAAAACAGAGCCGGTCCCTTTCTTATTCAAGATTGAAAAATTGATTACGATTTCATCGCCCTTATCAAAGGCAATCAAATTTTCTTCTGCTTCATTCACAATTAAACCACTTAAGTTTATTCGTTTGTTTAGGACTCTTATCGCTTTAGAGGAAGATTGTTCAGCATTACCACAGCCAACTTTGACTATGCTTTTTAGGCTTGAATCTACAATCAAGGTCATATTTACTTTTTCCTGCTCCCCTCGTACTTGCAAATAATGTTCTCCATAAGATAGTTTTTGACGAGTAACATCATCTGCTTCAATTTTACCTATTTCTATCCCATCAATAAGAAGTGTGCCTGTGCGGCAACTTACTATTAAAACATCTTTATCTAGAGGAGCTTGACCCCAAAGATTCGTTTGGGTGATAAGCATAGTAAGTGAGATAATGGCCCTATAGGCCAGTGAGGATTTTGGCTTTTTCATAGTATTGGTTTAATCTATCGAAGACTAAAAGTAATAGGTGGTTATAAAATTTGCAATAGGTCGTTTAATAAATTTTCATATATAAAGTTCAATTATCCGTGAAAACACGGTACGTTTTTGAATTAACAGTTCAGAAAAGAAAAATTCGTTGTGCTGAATTGGCTATATCTCTCCTTATCGAGGCTATTTGTACTTTTTCTTTATTTTTTGTAGGTTTATTCATTCTGTTGTCAACAGCACCAATTATAACTCGACCTTCCCATGCGCAATCCCAAATGGCACCGCGATGAAATCATTCTGGCCCTGGATCTTTATTTTGACCCCAAAAGAGGTTCTATTGATGATAAAAATCGGCGAATAATTGAATTAAGTAAGTTATTAAACAAGCTACCCATCTTTAGCGATCGGCCCGATCAAGAACGATTTCGAAATCCTAACGGAGTTACTTTAAAACTATCTAACTTTTTGGCCCTTGATCCGAACTACCACGGAAAAGGAATGACAAGTAGTTCGCGGCTCGACAAAATTGTATTCAATGAATTTTCTGGTGACCTAGAAAAACTACACCGCATCGCCAACAATATTCGCGAAGTTGCTAATGATGCGCGACTCATTAGCCAGCTTAGAACAGTGGAAGAAGACGATCAAACAGTTAATGATAGCGTAATGGAGGGCCAAACACTGTATCGGCTTCACAAAGTTGTAGAACGAGATAGTCGAATAATAAAAAAGAAAAAAGAACAGGTTTTTGGGCAACTAGGTAAACTCGCCTGTGAAGCTTGCTCCTTCGAATTTCAAGCATATTATGGGGAAATAGGATATGGGTTTATTGAATGCCATCATCGCACTCCGCTTGCCAGTTTCAAGGCCAATACTAAAACCACACTTGAAGACTTAGCGTTGGTCTGCTCCAACTGTCACCGTATGCTCCATCGAAAAATTGATACTCTTACAGTAGACCATCTTAGAGTCCTAATCAAAAACAATAATAGACCTCCGATCAATTAAGCATTATCAGTAAATTTGAGGCTTCGCTCCTGTAATTATATTCAAGAAATAATTACGCAATCATAGGAGCATTTCAACCCATTAGCAATGATGATTATTGACGGGAAAAGCTACCTCTTTAACGACTCCCTCTTCCTCTTCGCCCTGGAATCCGAAGCCGGCGACCATTTCAATGACCACCACAAACTGATCACGGGCATTGGCAAGGTGGCAGCCACCTATGCTCTTACCAAGGCTATTCATACACAGAGGCCCAAACTGATTGTAAACCTGGGCTCTGCCGGCAGCAATTTTTTCAAAAGAGGTACTGTTGTATGCTGCACACGGTTTATACAACGAGATATGGACGTACGGCCGCTGGGATTTGAGTTGTACGAAACACCGCTATCGGGCATTCCGCCTGTATTGCAATACGGGCTCACGATGCATGGCCTGCCCGAAGGCATCTGCGGCACAGGCGACCACTTCGACACAAATCATACTACCACGGCCTATAACCTGGTAGATATGGAAGCCTATGCCCTGGCACTGGTAGCCATGCAGGAAAATATTCCCTTTCTATGCCTGAAATACATCTCCGATGGTGCGGACGGATCGGCCGCAGAAGACTGGACCGTGCAGGTACACCGCGCAGCAGAGGCCTTCGCACAACTGGTGCTGTGATGATCTATCGTATGTACTAATCAATATCTTAAAAGTGTCATTTTTACATGCATACTGACGTGCTGATACATTTTTTAACCGGCCCGGGTATTTTAAATAAGCGATGAAATGTCTATTTTTCTGCCATGGATGATGACACTCTCCAAAACCCGACCCTAAACAGACGAAAATTTATTCGCCGGGCTATTGCCGGCACTATACTGGTAGGAGTCCCCGCGCTTGTATTAAAGGAATGTGATCTGTTTAGTCATAAGCATCTGCGTCCGGAAGATGTACTGCTAGATCTCTGTGGAGTTGATGCCGTACATATCATTGGCAAAAACTGGATCAACAATCACCCGCAGGAAGCTACTGCCAGCCAGCTTAAGCAAAAATTGTTGCAGGGCTCGCGGCTCAAAGATTATGATCAGGCCAGCCAGAACGCCCGCAGCAAACATTTGCAATCCAGCATCAGGGCAGATTTTGCCCAATCCAACACTTTGATGGCCGAAGGATGGATACTTACTCCTACTGAATGCAGGGTAGCGGCTCTCTATTATTTGAATAAAGCTCAACAATCCTGATATGCATATCGATGCACGGCAACTGGAAGCTGATAGTGTGATAGAAGGAGATCTCTGTATTGCAGGCGCAGGCCCCGCCGGCATCAGCATTGCACTGGACTGGATGGGCCGCCAGCAAAAAGTGATCCTGCTCGAGTCGGGCGGATTTGACTACGACGACTCTATACAGGACTCTTATAAAGGCGAAAATACCGGGCTGCCTTACTTTTCACTACGCTCCACCCGCCTGCACTATTTTGGCGGCACTTCCGGCCACTGGGGCGGTTTCTGTGCCAAACTTGATCCGATAGATTTTAAAAAACGTGCCTGGGTCAATGACAGTGGCTGGCCCATCTCACTGCAGGATATAGAACCTTATTATCCCAAAGCACATGAGCTGGTAGAACTGGGCCCTTACCAATGGACAGCCGATTACTGGACCAAAGAAAAACCGGCATTTAAATCTCTTTTCCCTGCAAACAACTATCTGTGGGATAAGATCTGGCAAATAAGCACCCCCACCCGTTTTGGAGATAAATACAGAGACGCCATCGTAAATGCGTCGAATATTCAGCTCTACACCTACGCTAACCTGACCGACATTACTACCAACGAAGCGGGTGATTATATTACAACGGCGACCATTAAAACACCGGCAGGCAAAAAGCATACGGTAAAAGCCCGGCAGTTTATACTCGCAGGCGGTGCTATCCAGAATGCGCGAATGCTGCTTGCCGCCAACAAACAACAACCCAATGGCCTGGGCAACCAGTACGATGTGGTGGGAAGATATTTTATGGAGCATATCGAAATAAAATCGGGCGAACTATGGCTGCTGGAGCCTGACAGCCTCAGCTTTTATATGCTCAATACTACCGCCCGCGCAGAAATAGCCGTCAAAGAAGCTATTCAGGAAAAACTGGGTATTACCAACGGAACCATTTCACTGAGCCCACTTAACGTTGCTAACCGTCTGCCCTCACAAAACAGGTCCTGGTCTGGCGATGACCCGCGCAAAAATCTGAAAACACTTCACGCAGATGTAGAAAAAGCTGATGAAAACAAACTCCTGAAGCATCTCAAAAAAAATTATCGCACGGCCTTTGGCATGTTTAGCCGTTTCGAATCGGTACCCGACCGCGATTCAAGAGTATTTCTTGACCGCGAAACAGATGCCTTTGGCACACCGCTGGCTTCTCTGCACTGGAAGCTCAGCGAACTCGATAAAATAAGTATGCGCCGCGTACATGAGCTGATCGGTCAGCAATTGGGAGCAGCTGGATTGGGAAGAGTAAAACTGGCCGGCTCCATTGCCGACCCCAGCAACAATAGCTGGGCAGAAGATGCAATCGGTGGCTGGCACCATATCGGCACCACACGTATGGGAACAGACCGGCACACGAGCGTGGTAGATCAAAACTGCCAGGTACATGGCATTCACAATCTCTACTGTGCCGGTGCTTCCTGCTTTTCAACAGCAGGCGCCGTCAATCCCACGCTTTCACTGATAGCCCTAAGCCTGCGCCTGTCTGATTTTTTGAAGCAATCAGCCTGAACGGATTAAGGATTATTGGTATACCTGTTGAAATATGTTTAGCTGTTTCTGCTCCAGAAGATACATTTCACAGATTATTCAGAACGCAAAACAGGTAAGGGCACAAAGATTTCATTAGCAAACTAGCACATTCACCTATTAGCACATTTCCCAGCCTTATTCTCTTATTTTTTTCTTGTGGTTCCCAAGGTGCCCTGTTTTTCTCCGATTGAATCTTTAATGATACCAGCATTAACAGAGACCGGAGAAAAACACAGCACCGGCCCCGCCATGGCGGCGGTCGGCCCGCCGGCCGTGAAGGCAAAAAGGTCAATTAATCACGGTGTGCAAGCATGTGGTAAGATGCATGATAAAAGCAGTGATTGTTCCAAAATTTCCAAATAAAGTCGGAACATAATTTATTTTTCACCCAGGATAATAATAATAACATTACTCTTACCAGTAATATCCAAATAAAATATCCTTGTCTAAAACAGCTTCACCCAGGAAGGTTTCAATACCATCCTCATGTTTCCAGATTAGCTTGTATAAAGGAGTCCGAGAATTACGACTAATACTAAGCTGCATATCGTAACTACCCTGATACCGAATTCCAACCAAAGAAAACTTGCCAACAAAAGAATCTTCATTCCCTTTGTTTTCGCCAATGCGCTTACCAATTTCCGGATAAGGCATTTGATTACTATTATCAAAATAAGTACATGTCAATATACCATGGTCTTGTAGACGCATTATAAATGCTCCACGAAAAACTTTAGCATTTTTAGTCATATTGATACTTTTAGATTTTCCTGCCTGATCTGTACATCCACGGCCACATCCTCGCAGCGTACTTCATATTTCTTCTCGGGGCGGGTATATACATTCACCGACTGGTGCGAGGTGGCAAATGCGTTATCATATACATAGGTTTTGCTGCCAAACATTTTTTCCTCTATTTCTTCCGATGCATATACAACCATCCTGTCGGCCGCATAAGACTGCGCAAGATGCTCGATCTGCTTTATCTTATACAGGTTCTCTACATCCGGTGTGGCATCGTCAGGCATCAGGATAAAAAGGTAGTCTCTGGCGCGGCTGATGGATACATTCAGGATATTTTGTTTGTTGAGAAACATGGCAGGTGAGCGGCTGATATTAAACGGGGGATTAAACAGTGAAATAATGATATCACACTCATCGCCCTGAAAACCATGTATGGTACCTACCATCAGCTCCACTTTGGCCGACCCTGCTTCCTGCTGCGCCAGCAGCTTTTCGATAAGCGTGGCCTGTGCCCGGTACGGGCAAATGATGCCGATCCGAAAACTGTCCTTATGCGTTTGGGTAATCTGGCGAACCAGTTGCTGCACAAACTCTACGGTGAATATAGAGGAGTATACCTGGTAGTTGGATTTGTTTAAGGTATTGGGTTTATAAATACTCTCATGTTTGGAAACGGGAAATTTTATAATCGTAATATCCTTAAAAGCCAGGCCGGGAATGTGCAGGGGCTTTTGCTCTTCGGCCCGGCGGTGATGCTCCAGTATACCATTGTAGGTAAAATGGCTGAATATATTTCCTATACTCGGAATAGCACGGTACTGCCTGTGCAGGTTTTTTACCTTGTATGAATGCGGCACAGTAACCGGTGCCACAAAACGATCGAGCTGCACCATACTGTAAATATTCAAATCTTTCCATTGCTCAATCTGAGTGATGGGCTGTATCTGAAACGGATCGCCGGCTATTATAAAACTGGCCTGCGGTTTCTGGTACAGCACATACGCTACACTGGCCAGGTTTACCATCGAAGCTTCATCAACAATAATATAATCCCAATGCAGAAACTTCAAATGAAGCCGCTCCTCTGCGCCTGCCGGCTGAAAATAATCGTAGGCAAAGCGGGCAACGGTCGTCACAACAGTATTCCTTGATTTGCTGGTGATATCAAACGTTTTATCTACTACCAGTGAGCTGGCTTCCAGTTCTGCATCACCGGTAGTTCCGAAGCGCAACAACCAGTGATGGTAGGTTTCATCGGTTCCCATTTTCCCGATGATCCGCCTGGTGAGCACATCGGCGGCTTTATTGGTGGGCGTTAACACGAGTACTTTCAGCTCTTTTTTCCGCTTCATAAGCGGTATGATCTCTTCTGTAGCCAGGTGAGTCGTCTTTCCGGTGCCGGGAGGCCCGAATACAAACCGGATATTTGCTGTCAGGTTTTTCTGCAGGTTGGCTTCATCGGGCAGACCAAGCTGATTAAACGCTTTTCTTAATTCATCCAGGATAAATACGGGGTTTTTTACATCCACCACCGCCCTGCTTATCTTACTGATATCAGCCACTGCATCATCTGCTGCTTTTTTTAATCTGGCGCGCAATGTATATTCTTTTACACTCACTACTTCTACCGTTACAGAGGTGTAACTGTCTCCTTCATATAACCTTATTTGCAGATCACCGATATCTTCAATACTCTGGGGGATATACCGGTTTGGATGTTTTAATACAAGTATCCGCTCTGAACCTGCCTCCTTTTCAACTTTTGTAAACTGTATGGTAATGGCTTTGGTTTGCGTATTGTTGTCCGAACTATTCAGGTACTCGAGCTCAAGCAGGGCTTTAAACCAGGCATAGGAATATTTCTCAGACTGGTTCGCCATTTCGTTGAGCTTCTCAATCCTGGTGAGATCTTCGATCTGTGCCTCCGTCTGTTCTTTCAGCTTTTCGATCTTACGCTGCAGGTCAACCGAAGGTTTTGAGTAGTCGTCCTGGTCGGGTTCTGCATCGGGCAGCAATACTTCCTGCATCTGCCCGTCTGTCTCCGCAGATTCTTCTGTCCGTTTTTTTCTGATATCCTTTTTCAGCTTACTCATCATCTGATCGAGATCATGATCGGTCGAGGTTGTTTTGTCCTGCAGCTTATCGGCAGATGATGCAGCGGCTCTTTTCTTTGCAGCCAGTATACTGATCACCTCATTGATCTCTTCCTGTGTAATTCCCTCCTCGAGCAATTTTCTGCCCAGGGCCAGGGCCAGTTTCTGTTCTTCTGTAAGATCCAGGCCGGCATCGGGGCTTTTTATACCGAGGTATTCCAGCAAGGCTTCGGCCTGCGGTTCTTTTATATTATATGCCCGGCCCAGGGTTTCGGGACGTATATCTTTTACGGCCACCAGCCTGCCATCTTTATTATAAAGCCATTTTTTTGTTTTTAAGGCGCGTGTAAGTGTTGAATCGAATCGCTCCACCTTTTGCAGCAGCTGCCTTTTGGGTAAAAACTGAAAGGATCCGGAAAAAAGCGCTTCTGCACCTGTTGTATTTTTTCCCTGCAAATGCAACAACAGAAAATCCCAGATGATAACCGACCGCTCGGGTGTAATGCCGGCAATAGCCTCTTCAAGGCCATCCATGACCTTATCGGTTATGGACTGTTTTTTAAAAAATTTCTGAGATACATCGAGGTTGCCGATCGAAAACCTCATCTGAGTTTCAAGGGAGGGGGCAAGTTCTACCTGCTGCAGTTTGGGTATAGTACCCACACCCAGTTCGCGCAAAAAGTGCTCAAACAGCTCTCTTCTTTTTCCTTTAAAAAAATCGGAATAAAACTGCTCATCCAGCAGGTGAGCACTCTTAGAGGTACCAAAATAAGCAGTGAGCTTATCGGTACCGAAATAAACCAGTTCGGGTTCACAGAAATAACGCGTGCCTGGCTCTGCCGGATTCAGGGATGCCAGAAAGGGTACTTCTTTGAGTTTCTTTACAAACTCGTTGAGTACAGATACAGAACAGGTGCCATAATAGGTAAGAAAAGATTCGAGGTGAAGCAACAGCTTCTTCTTGTCACTATAGTCAAAACTGTCGTAGTACTGTGGTATGATATTGCTTAATATCTCCGTCCTTAAATCTGGCTGCCCAATGCCCAGGCTACGGAAGAAATCAACCGCCTCCTTATTCTCCATAAACGGCTTGTAAATGGTACTATAGCTTGTGGGGCTACCGGTTGCCAGAAAAATATTGGGTGTGTCGTGCGCTTCATTGTAAGGTGTTACGGCTTTGCGATCCTGATTGAGAAGAATAGGCTTTTTTAATGCCAGGCGGTCCTTGTCATCCCAAAGAAAGCGGCGGCTGCCCAGATAGGCGTATAGTTTCAGCAGCCATTCATCTGTTTGCGATTCGATAAACCTGGCTGTTAATCTTCTCAGCAATTTTTTGGCGTCCAGTACATCGGCCACCAGTGAACTTATATAGGCTTCGAGGGGTTTGTTGGCCTGATTTAATTGCTTTTGGCCTTTTGTTACAAATACCAATCCGGCATTGTATACGATCATGAGCTCACTGATCTGCTGGTCAGAAAACAGGTCGGCCAGTTCAGGGTCAGTGACCCAATAGGCTTTGGATGATTTCAGGTAACGGCCTTTGCGTCCGGGCAGTAACTCCTCTTCCGAAAGTTTTTGCAGAATAGCGGTATAAAAAGGACGGAATGAAATTTTGGCCTTGCTGCCCACTTCTGAAAAATCGGCTGCCCGATACGGAATAAGGTCCAGTATGCTGTCGTTAAGTAAAAAAGTCTTTTCGCGTGTACCGATCATTTTTAATATGGGAAGCGAATCCGCAGCCAGCACAGCCAGCTGATTGATCATCTCTGCATTCCACTGATCGCCGGCCTTTATTCCCTCCCGGTTGTCGGTCAGCAGAAACGGAGCCTGGATAATAAAACCAAGCCGGGTCTCTTCCTTGGTGGGAAAAAAACAAAAAGCGTCGTACAGGACTCCCGTCTTCAGCATTTTATTATCTGTCAGGAAATAGCCTATTGATAGCTGATGACTTGTATTGGCCCGGGGATGAACAGCTTTTCGCGAAAACAACCATACCTGTTCTTTTCGCGAGGTTCCATTCAGCATACCCGACACTTCCATCAACGATGCCAGCGTCTGGTTAAATGGCTCTGCCCGCAATACCTTCCTGGAGTATTCCCCTTTCTTTACAATGGACTGCCATTTGATACGCTCCAGATGGGAAAGAAATAAAATAGGCTGGAATAAGGAACAAAACTTTTCTTCGATATCGAGATAGGCTTCACCCTGAGGTTTATCCCTATGATTGAATGGAAAATAAAAGAGTGTTTCTCCCGGTTTGCGTTTAGCACCAATGGCAGGGATCTCTGCCGGTACAATATAATTTTCCAGCTTAAAATTTATAGAATCATCATATACATGGGGAGTGAGGCTATAGGCAAAAACGGCTTTGAATCCGATTCCGAATTTTCCGATCTTTTGTTCATCGATCTTGGTGGAGTTGCCGATAGAGGTGATGGCGTTGATATGGCCCAGTTTTCCTTTCTCTGCATCCTGGTCTTCGGTTTCAGGGTCAGATATGGAAAACCGTACTGTGCCATTATGTTTAAACCACAGGCCACCGGCTTCGAGGTTAAACTCGACCCAGGTAGCTTTGGCATCGTCGGCATTTTGCAACAGTTCATATACGAAATGGGCGCTGTCAGAATATTTCTTAATCGCCGTTTCCCAAATACCTCGGTAGGCTTTTTTAAGCAATACTTCTACGTCTTGCTTTTTTATTTTTTGAAGGGTGGCCAGGAAATTGGATGGCATGAAAATAGGTGGTTCGTGGTTAATCAAAAAAGGGGGATGCCGGCTACAACAATGCCAGCGGCATTCTTTGCCAGAAAGTTTTCCGGCTACAGTGCCGGGGCACTGCTGGCGGAACAGGCTGGTATGGACATAAGTAGAAAAGCGTGCAGGCGCTGGTGAGTATTGGTCTATTCATGGTATTGGCTTTGGTGCTGCCGCTTAGAAAGCCTGACCAGTTGAATAATGCAATAAATTGTATTTAAACAATTTATACAAAATCAACCCATCCGGGATGTCTTCGTCAACATCATTTTCCCCGTTGCAGCACTATAAAACGGTTAAAAGCGGAGCGTATTGTACAGTAATAGTTTGTATACGAAGAAGATTAAGAGTAGAGGGTTTAGAGCGACCTATTACGGTTTTCCTCAGGCCTAAAACCTGGTTATAATCTGCCCGGTGTAATGATAGGGTTTATAGTCTTTCCAGTCATTGATTTGTTTCCTGACATCTTTGGTCCAGCTTGATTTATATAAGTATTTGGAAACACTTCCTTCTTTTCCGGTTTTCCGTAATTCTACAAGTCTGGTGCGGCAGATATTGATCTGTTTCCAGAGGTTATCAACGGTGGGTTGATCGGCAGTGTATCCGATCGCAATGGCATACAGGTCTATGGCCCACTCCAGCGACAGGCTGCTGCGAAAAAAGTCGGCACATTCTGTTAGCACTTTGCTCAGAAGTGGATTGGGCGAGGGCGTGAGTGGTACTCTCTCCCGCAGTTGATAGCTAATCTCTGTAATTTTTTTCAGCGAATCGCGCCGGCTGAGTTTCAGAATATTCATCGACTGAAACGATGTTTTACTCTTTTTTTGCAGAACAGCAGCTTCCAGTATACGTTCATGAAACCATTCGCTGTTGTAATGTGAATCAGGCTGTAGTTTCAATGATTTTCGCAGGTACTCAAGTGCCCGCTCAGGCTCTCCCAACAACTCCAGCGCCACCGCTATATTGGCGTTTAATGTGTACTCATTCGGTTTTTGCTTTAGCAGGTTTTCCAGTATGGGAAGTGCATCGCGCGATCGGCCGAGTTTGATCAGAAAGGCACAGTAATCCGATACATACTCAAAACGGCTGTTACCACTGGTTTTTTTGATCTCCTGCTCCAGCTCTTTCAACCTTTTTAAATCGTATTCAGAATTTAAATCAAGGTTGGAAATAGGATGATCATCATGCATGTGGCGCCTGCCACTGCTGTCTATAACGTAGTAATTTAAACAGGCCTGGCTGTACTGCGTTGCCAGCAGCAAGAGACTTATCGCTAATACAATAATTTTTTTCATGGCGGCAGTTAAGATAATAAGATACAAAATTTTCATCACCTGTCAACGCCTGACAAAATGCTCACCGCCACCCTCCGGCTGTTTATGTACTTTTTACCCCAAACAGCATCCCTACCCACCTCACCCGTCTGATGAGCAGCTCATAAGTGCCCAGGCTGCCGGCCGTTGTTATCAACAGCACCAGTACAAATTTTAACCAGGCAGCAAGGCCCAGTGGAAAGATAAGCCACGCTGCCAGGTATAAAAAGAGCATATGCAGCATATACACCGGGTAAGCAGCCTGGCTCAGATAGCGAAGGTATGGGCCTGGCCGGTTGAGATACTTGTATCCGAAGGCAAAAATGGCAACGATCCAGCTGAGCGATTCCAGCACCTGCAACAGGTTGGGTACCCGTTGCGGCAACTGCAGCAAACGCCAGCTATATAGTAAAATAGCCAACACCAAAAACATCCACCGCCCTCTTAGCAACATGGCCCAGTACGACTCTCCGGCCCAGGCCATACAAAAACCACAAAGGAAACCGAGCAAACCCAGAAAAAATCCATGCCAGGTCATGGCATACAGTTCATACAACACGGGATTTGCCAGCCATACTTCCGCAACAAATGCAGCCAGCATCAGCAACAGGCTTACCGGATGGCACAACCATTTTCTGAATCGTGTTACGGCTATTCCACTCTTTCCTGATTTCAGGTAAAAGAAAAGCGGCGAAAGCAGTAGAACATACACAAAGATGTTGCCCAGAAACCAGAGGTGTGCGGCGCCCGGATTATAACTCAATGGGCGTTCATAATAGGCCTGCCATACCAATAGCTGAAGGGGAACAATCACGAAGAATCCGAATATGTACGGTATCAGTATGCGCTTTATGCGTTCGGTGAGTAATTGTAACACGTTTCTGTTTTGCAAAGCAAACCACACACCCATACCTGATATAAAAAATAAAAGCGGTATACGCCATACATTCAGTAGCATCATAGCAGGCCACAACCAGGTACAGGCCTCCTTATTTGTAATAAAACCAATGAATGTGCCCCAGGGCTGAAATGCAATAGCCACATGATAAAGCAGTAGCAATCCAATCGCTATTACTCTGAGCCGGTCGATATCGTATCGTCTGTTTGCAGCCATGGTAGCAGGGGTTTCGGGTTAAATTATTTGAGTAATGCCGCTATTACCGGCCGCGTTTTTTCGAGTTGTGTATAGTCGAGTTTTAGCCCCATTGGCTCAAGTACCTTACCAAGGCTTTCATAAATTGGTTTTACATCGGCAAAAGAGCCCTCTACGGATTCGTATGCGGTTTTACCATAATTATTTTTAACCGTTTTGTCTGCGCCTTTTTGCAGAAGCATCTTTACTATTTCCGGATAACAGAAAAAAGCTGCTGTATGCAATGCAGTTGAACCTTCATTGTTTTGCAGGTTGAGGTCAGCACCGGCATCGATCAGCATACGCGCTATTTCCGTTTTACCAAACAGGCAGGCGCTGATTAATGGACTGGAGCCCCCAATCGGGTCTTTGGCATTGAGGCCGGCACCTGCTGCGACATATTGTTTTATTGAAGCAGTGTCTTCTGTTATCACAGCTGTTTGAATATCTACCTCAGGCTGCTTAACAGCTTCTGTTGACTTAGCCGTGTCAGGAGATGATTCTTTTTTTTCTTTACAGGCATTTAATACAGCTAAAAAAGTCAGTACAGTAAAGGCAATAGTTAGCCTGCGCCAATTGTTGATTTGCGTTTTCATGATTGATTATAATTGTTATATGGTAAATAGTACAGAGCGGGAGTCTGCCGCCCTTTGCTGTCGGGTTCCTGGGTAATTGTTGGGTTTAATTCGTTGACAGCACAAATATCAGAAAATATTTATTGAATAACAATAAATTTAAACTGTTTTTCAGCAATTTTCCCCGGGCCAGCTAACTTCAGGAAAATGAGTTG
>JAGODE010000077.1 GCA_017998385.1 Chitinophagaceae bacterium
GGTGGGTATTACGCCACTCCAGTTAGCCCATTTATGCCCCACAACGTACGACTATACTACCTCAGCCTTTATGCGTTTAAGGTAAAGGGTAAAAGGGAGAAGGGTAACGGAGGAAGGATAAAGGCAGGATATTAATTCACCCCGGTTAGCCTATTTATGCCCCACTACGTACAACTATACTACATCAGCCTTTATGCGTTTAAGGTAAAGGGTAAAAGGGAAAAGGGTAACGGAGGAAGGATAATGGTGGGTATTACGCCACTCCAGTTAGCCCATTTATGCCCCACTACGTACAACTATACTACATCAGCCTTTCTACCTTATATCTTATACCTTCCCCCTTTTACCTTATATACTATCTTCGTCACTCAATAACACCCTCAGTGACTATTCAAAGCATTTGCATCTGCGGAGCGGGTACCATGGGCAGCGGTATTGCACAGGTAAGCGCACAGGCAGGCTTCCATACCATCCTTTTCGATCTTAATGCAGACGTATTAAGCCGGGCACAGGCATCTGTTGAACGTAATCTGCAGACACTGGTTGACCGGAAAAAAATAGACGCCGGTGAGCAGGCTGTCATCAGCAGCCGTATCGTGTACACGCGTGACCTGCAAAGCTGCCTCGCCGATCTTTTTATTGAAGCGATTGTAGAAAAAGAATCGGTGAAAGTAGCACTGTTCAATCAGCTGGCTGAGCTCAATCACAGCGAATGCATATTTGCCAGCAATACTTCATCCCTATCCATCACGCGTATTGCCCAACAGGTGGTAAACCCGGCACGGGTAATTGGGCTGCACTTCTTTAATCCGGCTCCGCTAATGAAGCTGGTTGAAGTAGTAAATACGCCATTTACCCACGCTGATGTTACCCATACCATCGTTGAGCTCGCGAGGAAGATGGGCAAAACGCCGGTAACCTGCCAGGACGCCCCTGGTTTTATTGTAAACCGCGTGGCACGCCCTTATTATATAGAAAGCCTGCGGCTCGCAGAAGAAGGCCTGTCTGACTATGCACAGCTCGACAGGCTGCTGACCGCAACGGGTTTTAAAATGGGCCCCTTTCAACTTATGGATCTGATTGGTAATGATGTGAACTACGCCGTGAGCACATCCGTATATGAGCAGTTGGGTCAACCAGAGCGGCTCAAACCGTCTTACCTGCAGCAAAACAAAGTAGACCAGGGCAAACTGGGACGTAAAAGTGGTGAAGGGTATTATATTTACACAGATAACCCGCCCAAAACAAATAGCTGAAAAAGCATACAGGCGCTAACTACAACTTTAGACTTTGGATAAAAAAATTCTCGTTACCGGCGGTACTGGATTTCTGGGATCTTACATCCTGAAAGCGCTCATCGAAAAAGGATACCAGGTGCGCGCCCTGTGCCGGAGCAATAAACGTCCTTTTTATATCCCGGCATCAATTCTGGAAAAAGTGGAATGGATAGAAGGCGATGTGCTCGATGTAGTATCGCTCGACGATGCGATGAAAGGGATAGATGCCGTTATTCATGCCGCAGCCGTTGTTTCATTTCAACGCAGCGACCGCAACCTGATGCAAAGTGTAAACGTAGAAGGCACGGCCAATGTGGTAAACCTGGCACTGGAAAATAACGTAACCCGCCTGCTGCATGTAAGTTCGGTTGCGGCACTGGGTCGCAGTGAGCAGGGCGGTGAGGTGAATGAAGAAAAGAAGTGGGAAGAAAATAAGCTGACGACTCATTATGCACGCAGCAAGTTTAAGGCAGAGCTGGAGGTATGGCGTGGCATGGCCGAAGGCCTCGATGCGGTAATCATGAATCCCAGCACTATATTGGGCTATGGCGACTGGCACCACAGCAGTTGTGCTATTTTTCGCAATATCTACAAAGGATTTAAGTGGTCTACACCCGGCATCAACGGTTTTGTAGATGTAGCCGATACGGCAAGGGCCGCTGTTCTGCTACTGGAAAGTAATATCAGCGGCGAGCGATTTATCATCAATGGCGACAACTGGCCGTTTAAACAACTGATGTTTACTATTGCCGACCGCTTTGGCGTAAAACGCCCCGATCGCCTGGCTACTCCCACACTTACCAGCATTGCCTGGAGACTGGAAGCATTCAAATCGTTTTTTACCCGGCAAAAACCCCTGCTCACACGCGAAAGTGCGCGGGTAGCCCATAGCTATACCCGGTTCAGTAATCATAAACTGCTGGAAGCATTACCAGGTTTTGCATTTACTCCGCTTGAACAAAGTATTGAAAACGCCTGCCGTATGTACAGCCAGGCCGCCCATAAATAATAAGTAGCCAGTCCGGCATACTTTATGATCTGTTGGGAACAGACCAGCATTTTCCAGGGCGCCGCCTCCGTTAAGTCTACGTGCGGGAGTTTGTTATCTTTACTGAGCTAATTTTTATTCTATGCAAAAACTAAAGTACCTCCTTCTGCCTGCCCTCTTCCTGGTTTCGCAGAGCGTTTACTCCCAGTTTACCATACAGGGTCGTATTGTGGATAGCGCCTCGCACGAGCCGCTCAGCGGAGCATCGGTGTATTGTCAAAACACTACCCTGGGCACGGTTACCAATAAAGAAGGTCATTTTTCCCTTTCCTTAAAATCCGGCGGGTACGACCTCGTCATCAGTTTTACCGGCTACCAGACACAGCAGGTACGTATCAGTCAGTCGCAACCAGTCATTCCCGATATTTTACTTATTAAGGAAGATAAAAGCCTGGGTGAAGTGATCGTACGCAGCAGCAATGAGGTAAAAGATGGCTGGGAAAAATATGGCAGCTTTTTCATCGACCATTTCATTGGCACCACCCCTTTTTCGCGTCAGACCCAACTGGAAAATCCGGAGGCACTCAAGTTTTTCCTCCTGAAAAAAAGTAATAAGCTGCGTGTACTGGCTACTGAACCGCTTCGTATCCGCAACGAAGCCCTCGGTTATCAGCTTATTTATCAGCTCGACTCGTTTGTATACGCTTACAATAACGACATCAGCACGTATCGTGGATTCTGCCTGTTTAGTGAACTGGAAGGCACCGACAGTCTGCGTGCCATATGGACTGCCAACCGCGAAAAAAACTATCTCGGCTCAAAGCTGCATTTTATGCGGAGTTATTATGACAGCACGCTGGCAGAAGATGGATTTGTGATCGCGTTGCAGGATCAGAAATTCAAAAATAAGTTCAACCCCATCAGCAATCCCTACGATACCAGCTATTACGGCGCGCTTGACAGTACACAGCAAATTGAAATATGGTTTCCCCGTAAGGCAAGTGTTACCTATCAGCGTCAAAAACCGGAACCGGAGTATCTGCAGCAATTGAAACTACCGGCCGATGTACCCATTCAGATTTCTTATGTTGACTTAACCGATGCCATTGCTATCCGCGAAAACGGATATTACTATGAGCAAAGTGCCTGGATCAATCAGGGATACTGGGGATGGAAGAATCTGGCAGATCTGTTGCCGTATGATTATCTTCCGTAAGAAGGTTTAAAAGTTTAAAGGTATAAAGGTGAAAGGTTGGGGGTAAACGGTGAATATGGGTGATGCCCAAAGAATACCTTATACCTTCTGCCATTTTCCTTCTACCTCTCCTTTATACTTTTATACCTTTAAACTTTTATACTTACTTCCCCATCACCCTCTCCCACAACTGCGGAATACGCTTGATCCACACCAGCTCTTTTTTCTTTTCTGAAGCATCAACGGCCGGAGAACCAAAATAGTTTTTACCTCCTGCCAGTGAACCGGCTACACCACTTTGCGCCAGTACTACCGCATTCGCACCAATGGTAAGCGTTTTATTTACGCCCACCTGGCCCCATAGTATCACGCCATCTTCGAGTGTGGTAGCACCGGCTATGCCTACCTGGGCTGCCAGCAGGCAGTTTTTGCCAATGACGGTATCGTGACCTATATGTATCATATTGTCGAGCTTCGTTCCTTTCCCGATTCGTGTATCGTGACTTACCCCCCGGTCAATCGTGCAGCCGGCTCCGATTTCTACCGCATCTTCAATCACCACACGGCCGGAGCTGAGCATTTTCTGATAATGTACTTCCCGGTCTGTTTTTTTATTGTAATAATAGGCATCGCTGCCAATGACAGTACCGGCCTGTATGATCACATCATTACCGATCACACAATGATCCAGAATGGTAACATTGGGGTGAATGATGCAGTTTTTTCCGATGGTAACATGATTGCCGATATACGCGTGCGGCATAATAACCGTTCCCTCACCGATGACAGCTGTATCGCTGACAGACTTCATAGAGGGGGTAAACGGACGGTAATGGCGCACTATTTTCTGATAGGCTTCAAAAGGATTGTCAGTTACCAGCAAAGCCTTGCCTTCCGGAAAATCAGTCACTTTATTTATAATGATATAACTGGCCGCTGAGTAAATGCACTTATCATAATACTTGGGGTGGTCTACAAATACCAGGTCGCCGGCTTCCACCTTGTGAATCTCATTTATACCGGTAGCCAGCGCACTGGTGTTACCAATGAGTTCTGCACCGATAAGCGTTGCAATCGTAGTAAGCGGAACAGGTTGATCAAATCGCATAGCTGAAAAATTTTAACAAAGGTAATCGGTATCGCTGCCGTAAATAACAGCATGCATAAATTTTGATTTTCTCTTCGGAAAACCGTTTGCAAACACATGTATTCATTGCATACATCGGATCAGGCGCGTCTTCAGTATCGCTATGCAAACCGGATAGTGTAACAACTCTTTTATGCATGAAATGCGTTGCAGAAAATGAGGTAACAGGCATTGCCTTATCCACAGTCGGGTTTAAAATGTGAATAAAATTTATGGTAAATATTTTTTGGATAGTAAAAATTATATTTAATATTGTGTTGGGAAATTCGTTTCCCTGTACTTACTAACCCATCCATTATAATGATCCCTTCGATTTCTCGAAGGGATTTTTGTTTCCGGCACTTCATTCTCTGCGCTATCGGCAAACCGCCTTTCTGCAACGACCAGGCTGGTTTTGAAAAAGGCAGCTTCCAGTTTTCTCTGCCGGTAAATAATAATTCAAATACCTTTATGCCCAATCAAAAAACAATGTATGCTCAAATCCATGACGGGTTTCGGGAGGTCGGAACAGACGGTAGGAGATAAAACCTTTCTTATTGATATCAAATCGCTCAATGGAAAGCAATTTGAATTGCAGTTAAAGATGCCGGCTATTCTGAAGCCTTTTGAATTTGATATACGGCGTATTCTTTCGGAGCACTTGCTGCGTGGCAGCGTAGACTGCGCCATCAGTCTCAAAGACACCGGCAATGCCAAACCGATTACAATCAATACCGATCTGGCCCGTGCCTATTATCAGCCACTGGCTCATTTATCGGCCGAGCTGGGCCTGGATGTATCACATATCCTGAGCACTCTCGTAAAATTACCTGAAGTAATTACTCCCAGCAGCGAAACGCTTAGCGACAGTGACTGGGCTGGTTTTGAAAAAGTACTGCTGCACGCCATCAGTCAGCTCAACACTCACCGCCAGCATGAAGGCCAGGTACTGGAAGCAGACCTGCTTACCCGTATCACAAATATTGAAAAGCTGCAGGAAGAAGTAATCAAACTGGAACCACTCCGCATCCAGAAGATCAGAGATGGCATCACCCGCCTGCTCGAAGAAAATGTAGGCCGGGAAAATTATGACGGCAACCGCCTGGAGCAGGAGCTCATTTATTATATCGAGAAAATAGATATCAGCGAGGAGCAGGTACGTCTCAAAAACCATTGCGATTATATCAAGTCGCTCATGCAGGATGCCGACGAAGCCAAGGGCAAAAAACTCTCCTTTGTGTTGCAGGAGATTGGCCGCGAAATCAATACTACCGGATCCAAGGCCTACGACTCTTCGATCCAGAAATGTGTGGTGCTGATGAAAGATGAACTTGAAAAAGCCAAAGAGCAGGTGCTGAACGTACTGTAAGGCAAGACCACGTCTTGTACAGTCTCAGCGCCTGGTTTCTATATTTGCATTATGAAATTGTCCTTATTTTTTCCATCCCGGCCATTGCAGTTGATAGGTCTGGCCATGCTGGGCCTGGTGGCATTCAGCTGCAAACAGATCAATCTTTATGAAAAAATCACTGCTGTGCCCGGCCATGCATGGCAAAGCAGTTTCAAACCATCGTTCGAGTTTGACCTTACAGACAGCACCAAAGTATATGAGGTACTCCTGGTGCTGCGCCACAACGAGAAATATCATTTCAATAATATCTACGTCAATCTTTATGTGCAGGGGCCCGGTCAGGATACGGCCATGAAGATCCAGCGCGAATTACCACTGGCCGCCAATGATAAATGGCTGGGCGATGGTATGGATGACATCTATGAACATCGTATGACAATAGGGTTGCTGGGCGAATCGCGCGCCATACGGCCCGGCCGCTACCGGCTGCAGATTGAGCAGATCATGCGCGAAGATCCGCTTCAGAATGTACTGGATGTGGGTCTGCGGGTAGAAAAGAAATAAGCAACGGCTATGCCGGATACCATTAAGAAAAAACTGGGAAGGGCCACACTTATCTACTGGCTGCTGCTGATCTATATTGTAGCGGCCTATATCTGGTGGTTTATTTCACTGGAGCGGCAGAATGACCAGATGCGCGATTTTAAGATCCACCAGCTCGATGCTACAGTAGACAGCAATTTCTCGGGCGCCCTTTACCGCAATGTACGGTACACAATCGATAATGAATATGTGCGTAACCGCACCAAATTTGCCGGCGAAGGCATCGTTTTCCTGGCTATCATCTTTGTAGGAGCAGCCTTTGTATACCGCTCGGTAAGACGGCAATTCCGCCTTCAGCAGCAGCAGCAAAACTTTATGATGGCCGTCACACATGAGCTTAAAACACCTATTGCGGTAGCCCGCCTCAACCTGGAGACACTCCAGAAACATACGCTCGACCCCGAAAAGCAGAAGAAGCTCCTCAAAATGACGCTCGAAGAAACCACACGCCTTAATTCACTTACCAATAATATCCTCCTATCTTCACAACTGGAAGGCGGAGGTTACCAGTTTTCGCGCGAGGAGCTGGATCTTTCCGACCTGCTCAAAGATTGCCTGCAGGATTTCCGTAACCGTTTCCCCGACCGCCCCCTGGAGGGCGATATTGAACCGGATGTGGTTATAAAAGGAGACCCGCTGCTACTCCAGATCCTGATCAATAACCTGCTCGAAAACGCTCTTAAATATTCCCCGCGCGAAAAACCCATCCGTGCCCGCCTGCAACAATTACCTAACCAAATGGTTCTGTCTGTCAGCGATGAAGGCCCCGGTGTACCCGATACTGAAAAGCCGCGCATTTTTGATAAATTTTATCGGGTAGGTAATGAATCTACCCGCAAAACACAGGGCACAGGCCTGGGCTTATATCTTTGCAGTAAAATAGCCCGCGATCACAATGCCGACATTTCGGTGACAAACAATCACCCGCACGGAAGTATTTTTGCAGTTAGTTTCCGACGGTGACATGTACTGACTGAAAAGCTGTTTCGCCATGAGTGATGAAAAGAAAAAATCAATTCTGCTGGTTGAAGACGAAGAAAACCTGCACGAAGCCCTGAAGCTTAATCTGGAGCTTGAAGGCTACGATGTTACTTCTGCCTTTGATGGTGTGTCTGCCCTCAATGCGGTGCGCGATGAGTATTTTGACCTGATCGTACTCGACGTTATGCTCCCCGAAATGGATGGCATCAGCGTAGCAGAAACCATCCGCATCAGCAACAATGAAGTGCCTATTCTGATTCTGAGTGCCAAAAACTCCAGTGCCGACCGCGTACTGGGTCTGAAAAAAGGAGCCGACGACTATCTTACCAAGCCCTTCAACCTCGAAGAATTATTGTTGCGCGTTCATAAACTCATAGATAAAAACAAACGCCTGCAGGACCGCTCCACAGTAGGCAACAGCTACACCTTTGGCGACAATATCATCGATTTTAAAGCCCAGGAAGCCACCACCCGCAGCAACGGAAAGATTCAGCTCAGCAAAAAAGAAACGATGCTGCTTAAATTGCTGATCGAAAATAAAAATGAAGTGGTGCCACGCGAAAAGATACTGCAGGCTGTATGGGGCTACAACGTATACCCCACCACCCGTACAATCGATAACTTCATTCTCAATTTCCGCAAATACTTCGAAGAAGATAGCCGCAATCCCCGTTACTTTCATTCCGTACGCGGAGTGGGTTACAAATATTCTGAATAAAGATTAGTCTAAAAACGCTGCTCCAGTTGCTGCAGCAATTGCCGGGTCTGATTGAGCAGGGCATTTTTATCGAGCCCCGAATCGACCGGTGCATAAAGTCCGGCCTCACAGATCTCAAGTACCTGCAGCAACTGCTGCTGTACCGTTTCCGCTACTCCTTTTGCCTGCATCAGACGCAGCAATTCCTGTTTGCTGAAACTGCTGCCCATCATTGGCACCCTGTCCTGGAAAAAAAGCAATACTGACTGACGTAATGCCTGAAGAAAATCACGCTCAGCCGCTTCCTGCAATATCACCGCAGGCTGTAGCACATCAGCAGCCGACAGATACACACGAGGAGGGGGTGGCGGAGGTATGGCTGCTTTTTTTGCTTTACGCGTTTCCGACCGCCAGGTATAAATCACGCCCGCAATCACCAGCAGTACGATGGCTGACAGATAAAGGGTAGCCGGATTGACCGGTTTTTCAATCTTCTTTACCCGCTGATCGCCTGCAGATGGCTGAGGTTTTTCCTCGCTGGTCACTTCCACATTGCCTGCAGCGCTCGAAAGGGTTTTATAACGATTGCTATCGGGATCAAAAAAACTAAACGCAAATACCGGGAGAGCATAACTACCGGGATTAGATGACACAAACCGGTAACGAAAGGTGCGTGTACCGTGCATGGGCGATGCATTCAGCTGCAGGGAATCTACCGCTACCGGCTCAAACGCCTCTATACCCGATGGCCACTCAAGACGTGGTGCCGTCAGCTGGGTAAGGTTGCCTTTTCCACTTATAGCCAGTTCCAGTATACCCGGTTCATTTTTGGCGAGACGGGACTGACTCACCTTGCTGGCAATGGTAAACCTGCCCACAGCTCCCGCATATTGAACAGGCTGTCCCTGTTCGGGCAGCGGGCGCACAGTAATACTTACAGGTTTTGTCCGCATGGTGTTTTCAACAGTTACCACATTGGCATTGGATTTCTTTTCTTCTTCATCAAAAACCCCTTCTACCACCTCCGGTCCTTTTGCCTGATGCGCCCCCCCTTTCCAGAAGCTGATCTTATTGATCACTTCCATTGGGTCGATCGTGTAGTTCCCTTCCTGCAACGGATAGAGTTGTACTTTGCGTACAACGTTTACATCGTACTCCCTGCCATTGACTATTTCTTTTGTCACCACCTGGTCTTTCAGACCTATGATATCCTGCACAGCAAAGCCATAAAATCCGGGATTCTTTACAATGTCGGAGCTGGACTGCAGACGTGAGTATAACTTAAAAGTGGCCTCTACAGGTTGTCCTACAAAACAATGCTGCCTGTCAACCTGCACTTTCATAAAAATGCCGCTTTCGATTTTCTTTTGTGGGTCTTCGCCCGGCGCAAGGTAAAACTCGCCAAATAGTCCCGATGAACCCTGCGACTGACGCTGTGCTTCGGCCTCACTCAGCACATCAATAGTAACGCTGCTGCAACTCAGCATTTTTCCGTTGATACGAGCCCTGGCTCCGGGCAATTTGTACCGGCCAGCCTGGTTGGCCTTTAGTGTATAGGATATATTCTGCAGCTTCTTTAATCCGGAGGTGCCATTTTGAGTTGCAGGATTGATCTGCGGTCCTGTTATCAGTTCCAGCCTCCCGAAGTTGGGAGGGAAAAATTCATCATCCATCGTCACCTGTTCCATTACATACTGTACACGAAACGACTGACCGGCCACAAACGGGCCGCGACTCACCAGCACCTCAAAAGTGGTTTGGGCAGATACCGGCATCTGCCCCAGCAGAAATATACTTATTAAGATGAGCAGCCGCATGGGAAATCTAAAATAACGCAGCAGATGCAAAGCGTTTGCAAAAATTGATGACCGGCAGATGGCCTGTATTTTTTATTACAGGTCGCCTAACTGCGGACGAACCACAATGTCTTCCACACAGGCGCCGGCAGATAGCTGTGAAGCCGTATATACCAGCTGGCCAATATCAGACGCCTCCATAATACGGGCCTGGCTATTGTCATAATCACCCCAGGAGTCTGTAAGGACCGCACCCGGCAATACCGCCGTTACCTTTATACCATGTGGTTTTAGCTCTTCGCGCAGATTTTTACTAAATCCATAGAGTGCAAACTTGCTGATGCTGTAAGCACCTCCATTATCATACGCCTTCAACGATGCAATAGAGCACATGTTGAAAATATGACCCGAACGGCGGCTCATCATGGCCGGCAGTAATGTGCGGGTGAGGTGATATGCACTATACAGATTTGTAGCCAGCTGGCGCTCGAGCGCTCCATCGGGCTCACTATATACACTGCCCGGTTCAAATATGCCCGCATTGTTGACCAGCACATCCGGTGCACCGCCATCTGCCAGCATCCAGCTTCCCAACTCCTGTGCCTGTTCCTTTTCTGCCACATCAAATGCTTTTGCTTTAAAGCGACTTTGCGGAAAATGCAGCTGCAATTCTTCCAGGACTTTGTACAGCGACAAATCGTTTCGCGAAGTAAGGTATAACTCATGGCCATGCGCCGCAAATGCCCGGGCAACAGCCTTACCAATCCCTCTTGATGCTCCTGTAATTAATATCTTCATAACAAAAAAGTAAAGCGAAGTAAGAACTTTTTGCTCATCCGGCCATTGTTAATATGCACCTTCGTACTTTGCAGCTATGAGCAAACAATACACGCATTTATTTTTTGACCTCGATCATACCCTGTGGGATTTTGAAGCCAATGCCCGTGCCACACTTGAAACACTTTTCAATGACCTGCAGCTGGCCGGCAGGGGCATTCATGACTTTGAACTGTTCTACACCAATTACCTGGCACACAATGACCGCCTGTGGGAGCGCTACCGCAAAGGCTATATCAAACAGGATGAACTGCGTGTAAAACGTATGTGGCTTTCGTTGCTCGACTTCAAAATTGCCGATGAGCCGCTGGCGCGGCAAATGAGTGTGCAGTTTCTTGATCTGCTTCCCACGCGCACCATTGTATTTCCACACACCCATGAGATTCTTAATTACCTGCGCAATAAGAATTATGAACTGCACCTGATCACCAATGGATTTGAAACCGTACAGCACAGTAAACTCAAAAACTCCGGTCTCGACCATTTCTTCGGCCAGGTGATCACTTCTGAAGGATCAAATAGCTTAAAGCCCAATAAAGAAATTTTTGAATACGCTTTTCAGAAAGCAGGAGCCACTGCAGAAAGCAGCATTATGCTGGGCGATACCCTGGATGTAGACATTCTGGGCGCCATGAATGTAGGAATGGACCAGGTATTTGTAAACCATCAGCAAGTGGAAGCCAGCATCAGCCCTACCTACACAGTAAGCTCATTAAAGGAACTGGAAACGATTTTCTGATTACCATTCAGCTACCACAGTCACACCACCCTGTGGTTTATCTCCAATCTTAACCTTGATCCTGGCATCAAGCGGCAGCAGCAGGTCTACACGGGAGCCAAATTTGATGAAACCCATTTCTTCTGTCTGCTTCACGGACTGGCCTGCACTCAGGTAATTGACGATGCGTTTAGCGAGAGCACCAGCTATTTGTTTAGTGAGAATTTCTTTGCCGTTTTTGCGATAAACCACGGTATGACGCTCATTCTCTGTGGACGATTTAGGATGCCAGGCTACCAGATATTTGCCTTTGTGATACTGGCTGTATACGACATCGCCTGTAACCGGATTGCGGTTTACATGCACATTGAGGGGGCTCATAAAAATAGACACCTGAATCCGGCGATCGGTAAAATACTCATCTGCCTGCACTTCCTCAATAGCTACCACTTTACCATCGGCAGGGGCAATAATAGCATTTTCGTTAATAGTGAGCGTGCGGCGGGGAATCCGGAAAAAGGAAATAATAAAGATCAGCAGACCAACTGTCACCACCGATATCAACGCACTTACCAGCGGCAGGTCAAAACTGATAAAATAAAACGACAGAAGATTAATGATGCCTACAATAATAGCAGTCCAGGCAATCGTCGGATATCCTTCCTTATGGATAGTCATTGGGCTGAAATTGAAGTGCAAATATAGCAAATAACAGGCAAGGTGAAAGGTAAAGGGCAGAAGGTAAAGGGTAGACATCCCGGGAAGAAAAGACTTCTGTACCAGGCCTCGACATTTGAATAAGCGGAGTCAATACTTTGTACACCTTACATCCTTCTCTATCCACCCTATGCCTTCTGCCCTCTACCATTCACCTGTTCACTCAAAACCAGGTTGCCGCTTTCACAAACAACCACACAAAAGGCACGGCCAGTAATAATGAATCAAAACGATCCAGAAACCCGCCGTGGCCGGGCATGATCTGGCCACTGTCTTTTACACCTGCCATCCGTTTGAGGCGCGATTCGAGCAGGTCGCCAAATGTGCCGACTACAGAAGCCAGTGTGGCAATGGGCGCTATTAAGGCCACAAAAGCCATATTGGTAAATCCGAAGAAGATCAGGGGAAATACAAGCGACATCACAGCAATGCTCAGAATAATACCTCCGATAGTTCCCTCCCAGGTTTTTTTAGGAGAAATGGGCGACAGCGGCCTCTTACCAATAAACGAGCCCACTATATAAGCCATGGTATCGTTGATCCAGATGCTTACAATAACAGTGATGGGTATAAAGATGCCGGATACAACAAAGCTGGTATCGCTGGCAATCACATTTATTTCGAGCTGGAAAAGATCCAGCATGAGCGACCAGCTAAGCGAGATATAAAGCAGGCCCAGCGCCGCCGCGCCAAATGCTTTCAGCTTTATCGTATTGGTTTGGAAAATACCTATGATCAGCATGGCCACACCCGCAGCCGATACCGGCAGCGATATATTTTCGCGTAATCCATATTGGGCAATATGGAAAATAGGCCTGCAGAACAACAACATCATCCCAAAGCCCAGCAACATGAAGCCCTGCCTTACAAATGGATTAAACGATACCCGGTGTATTTTTTCGAGCAGGTTGAAATATTCCCACCAGCAACCAAAATGAATAATCGAAAAAAGTATCAGAAAACTCCAGTGATTCAATAATAATCCCGTGAGCATGACTGCTACAAAAACAACCGCGGTAAGAGCCCGGGTACGAAATGTGTGCAGGTTGAGCGCCATAACAATAGTATTAGATCACCCGGCGCTGGCCGGCTGATATTTTTTTGAACATAAACAAAAGCCCTACCAGCAATGGAACGGCTACAATACCCAAGAGACTTCCGGAACCATCGCGCATAGCCTGTTCTACCGGTTTGCCTTTTACTACATAAGAGTAAAGGATGGTTACAATCAACGCATTGTTTACAAAATGCGCGAGTATGCTTAACCAGAGCTTGCCCGAATACTGGAAGATCGCACCCAGTGCAATGCCCAGCACAAAGCGGGAGAGGAAGCCATAATAGGAAAAATGCGCCAGGCTAAACAACAAGCTCACCACCACAATGGCCAGCCAGGGTTTGCCCGTACCCCGGCTCAGAAAATTTTGCAAGCCGCCGCGAAAAAGAGCCTCTTCACAAATAGCAGGCAATAAGGCCATTATCAGCAGACTCAGTATATAGTCTACCGGCCCGCGCATATTCATTATAGCGATGGTCTGTTTGGTATATTCATTCTCCAGGTTGTCAAACTTTGTGCGCAGGGCATCAGAAAGAGGAATATGCTGGGTAATCCAGGCAAAAGCATTGGCCGCAAACAGGGCTGCGGCAATGATCAGGATTGTATATACCGCCTGCTCCCAGGTTGGTTTTGCAGTAAAGCCCAGCAGTTTGATGGGACGCCTGTTGAGCAGCCAGGCAGTAACCAGGGCAGGAAGAAAAAAACCCACTACTGAAGTAAGGACCTGTCCCAGCTTGATGGCTATAGCATGTTGACTGTGAGTGACATTCTGCCGTATCTTAAGATAATCATCGCCGCCCCCAAGTGACCATATTACTTGAGTCAACTGTGCTGCCAGCACGGCTCCGGCGATCATAAAAGCTATCAGCATGAAAAACCCGCCTGTATAGGAAATTCCTTTCGAATCGTTGTCGTACATAGATTTCGGCGATAAGTGTGTAAATTTGCAGGTCCAAAAATAGTTGTATGCCGCCACACGGCATGAATCGGGATTGATTTCTTTTTACAATATGTAAATCATGGGATTGCATACAACTGCCTTATTAGAAGATGGTAAAAATTGATAACATATCATTGCCGGATTTTCCCCTCTTGCTGGCACCCATGGAAGACGTGAGTGATCCGCCTTTCCGTGCGGTTTGTAAAGACAATGGGGCAGACCTGATGTATACGGAATTTATTTCCTCAGAAGGCCTGATCCGTGATGCCATCAAAAGCCGTAAAAAACTCGACATCTTTGACTATGAGCGTCCCATCGGGATTCAAATCTTTGGTGGCGATGAAGAAAGTCTTTCAATGGCTGCTAAAATTGTAGAAGTAACAAATCCGGATCTGCTGGATATCAATTTTGGTTGTCCTGTAAAAAAAGTAGCACTCCGGGGCGCTGGTGCCGGTGTGCTCAAAGACCTCGACCTGATGGTGCGGCTCACCTCTGCCGTTGTAAAATCAACCAATCTGCCTGTAACGGTTAAGACACGACTGGGTTGGGATGATGACACGAAAAACATTGAAGAGGTGGCAGAGCGACTGCAGGATGTTGGTATCAAAGCGCTCGCCATACATGGACGTACACGTACGCAGATGTATAAAGGCGAAGCCGACTGGACCCTTATCGGCAAGGTTAAAAATAATCCGCGCATCCATATTCCCATTTTTGGTAATGGCGATATTGACTCGCCCGAAAAAGCGCTGGCCTATAAAAACAGGTATGGCGTAGACGGCATCATGATTGGCCGCGCTGCCATTGGCTATCCATGGATCTTTAATGAAATAAAACATTTCATGGCCACCGGCGAGCACCTGCCTTCACCTACCGTGGAAGACCGTGTAGCCGTATGCCGGAAACACCTGCGCAAATCGGTAGAATGGAAAAACCCTGTAGTGGGTATTAATGAAATGCGCCGGCATTACACCAACTACCTCAAAGGACTGCCCAACATTAAAGAGTTTCGTCAAAAGCTGGTCACCCTTACTACAGAAGAAGAGATCAATGCCGTGCTGGACGATGTAGTGACCACCTACAGCGGATATGAGATCAACCGCACACCTATTCAGCTGATCAACTATCATGAAAATTGTCCGATAAATTAACCGGCTTTTTCTTAATCACGCAATTGCACGCATGCCTCAGCACACAAGTTCGCCGGATACTGTAACCGGCACCTACCAGCAGCTTTTGTCAACCTATCAGCAGGAAGCACAAAAGCTCACCCGCCAGCTGGCCTGGATGAGCGGGGGCCGGCTGCTCTTATTTGTTCTCTGCATTTACATTTTTTATCGCGCCCTGGCTGCAGGCAGTGGCTGGTATGCACTGGCAGGCCTGCTATTGCTGGTCCTTTTCCTGATCAGCATAAGACTGTACGACCGCCTGCAGCAAAAACGTCGTTTTTACAAAGCACTGGTAAAACTCAACCAGGATGAACTGGCCTTTCTGCAGCAACAGATCAACCCCTATGCCACAGGCCGCGAATATATCGATCCGCATCACGCCTATTCTTACGACCTGGATCTTTTTGGCAAAGGCGGACTCTATCCCTTTCTCAACCGTTGCAGTACGGGATTTGGCAAAGAAGCCCTGGCCGGTTTGTTATTACAGCCCGATACCACCAGCATCGAAGCCCGGCAAGAGGCCATTGCCGAGCTAAAAGATAAACTGGAATTCCGCCAGTTTCTACAGGCGCATGGCAGCCTGCTTGACACAAAAGAAAAAGAAATGGAGCAGTTGCGCAGCTGGCTCCAGGCCGCTCCTGCACTCAGCCGGCCACTGTATTATGCCTTACAGCTATTTCCCCTGTTTACTCTTGGCATGCTGGTATATTACTTCATCAGCGAAAATGACTGGGCGCTTAATGCGGTATATTATTCCGGTATTCTTAACCTGGCAGTGGCTTTTGGTTTTGCACGAAAAATTTCTGCCCAGCTATCTGTATCTACCTCGGTCACTTCCGTATTGCAGCAATTTGCCGGACAGTTAAAACAGATAGAAACACAATCTTTTCAATCGCCTTTACTGCAGCAATTGCAGGCAGGCCTTAAACAGGATGGCCTCACTGCTTCAAAAGCTATTGGCCGCCTTTCTTCACTCTTCAATTACCTGGAAGCGATCGTAAACCTGCTGGTCAGCATTCTCCTCAACGGGCTTTTCCTTTTTCATATACATATCCTGTACCGGTTAGATGAATGGAGGCGTACACATGGTTCAAAAACCCTGGCCTGGCTGCGCCTGCTGGGAGAAGCAGAAGCGCTCAACAGCCTGGCAAATCTTTCGTATAATAATCCTTCCTATTGCAGGCCAGTCATCAGCCGCGAAGAAACACTGGAAGCTACTGAACTGGGCCATCCGCTGATCCTCGCCCATAAGCGGGTGAATAACGATGTGAGCTTTACCGGTCGTCGTTTTATTATACTTACCGGCAGCAATATGTCGGGAAAAAGTACTTTTCTGCGTACACTGGGCATCAACCTGGTACTGGCCAGGGCAGGTGCGGTGGTCTGTGCGCGTCAGTTTACCTGCTACCCCTTTGCCGTGCAGGTAAGTATGCGTATTACAGACTCCCTGCAGGATAGTGAATCATTCTTTTATGCAGAGCTTAAAAAACTGCACAGTATCATTCAGCAACTGGAGGCCGGACAAAAAACGCTTGTAATACTGGATGAAATTCTGCGTGGCACCAATAGCAACGATAAACACCAGGGTACTATCGGTCTTATTCATAAACTGGTAGCCGCTCATGCCTGTGGTATTATAGCCACACACGACCTTACTGTTTCTGCGCTGCAGGATCAATATCCCGCTTACGTGCGCAATATGTGCTTTGAGTCGAATATTGTAAACGATGAGTTACTG
>JAGODE010000078.1 GCA_017998385.1 Chitinophagaceae bacterium
AAGTATGCCTATTGCGCTTATTACCAGCATGACTATCCCAATGCGGAAAATCTCTTTAAGACCTATATGGAGATATTTCCCAATAGTCCCAAAGGCGAAGAGGTCGATTATATGCGGGCTTATACCTTTTATAAGCAATCACCCAAGCCTGAGCTGGATCAGACCAATACGATCAAAGCCATGGGTATGATGCAGGTATTTATTAATACTCACCCGGGTTCTGAACGTATTAAAGATGCCAATGGTATCATTGATATCTGCAGAAACAAGCTCGAGACAAAAGACTATAAGGGTGCCAGGCTGTATTATGATATCGGCCAGTTCAGGGCTGCAGGTGTGGCATTTACCACGCTGCTTAACAGTTTCCCTGATTCAGAACGTGCGGATGAGTATAAGTTGATGGTGATCCGGTCTTATTTCCGTTTTGCAGAAATGAGTATCGAAGACAAAAAAATTCAGCGTTTTGAGCAGGTGATTGATGAGTGCCACGAGTTTGTGGACCGCTATCCTGACAGCAAATACCGGAAAGAAGCAGAAGATTTCTTAAATTTATCGCAAACTAATATTAAAAAAATAAAGGATGAGCAAGCTAAGACGTCAGCTTAGTGCTGGCATTGCCAACAATGTGGAAACAAAGAACCTGGAAGATATCCGTAAAAAAACGGGTAACTTGTATGAGTCCATTGCCGTTGTGGCCAAGCGGGCTAACCAGATCAATATTTCCCTGAAAGAAGAGTTGCACAACAAACTCGATGAATTTGCCAGTCATACAGACAGCCTGGAAGAAATTCATGAGAATAAAGAGCAGATTGAAATTTCACGCGCTTACGAGCGTATGCCCAATCCTGCCCTGCTCGCTACCCAGGAGTTTATGGAAGACAAAGTGTATTTCCGCAAAGGCCAGGATCAGCTGTTTGATTAATCCTGCCAAACATCATACTGGAAGCGATCCATTGCGGATCGCTTTTTTTATGTAAGGGGCATCGGCGCTTTCTAAATGATGCCTTTACTGGTTATAAATGGTATTTTTGGTCTATGTCACTAAACGGAAAAAAGATACTGCTGGGCATTACCGGCAGCATTGCAGCCTATAAATCGATTACACTGGTTCGCCTGCTTGTAAAAGAAGGGGCTGAGGTAAAAGTAGTGATCACTCCTTCTGCCCGCGATTTTGTGTCATCGCTTACGCTGTCTACCCTTAGCCGCAACCCGGTTGTTTCCGACCTTTTTGACGGGCAAAGCTGGTCCAATCACGTAATGCTGGGCCGCTGGGCCGACCTGATGCTGGTTGCTCCGGCCAGCTGTAACTCAATTGCCCGCATGGCACAGGGACTTTGCGACAACATGCTGCTGGCTACTTATCTTTCTGCCACCTGCCCCGTGTGGCTGGCTCCGGCGATGGATGAGGATATGTGGCATCATCCCGCTACAAAGGCTAACCTGCAGGGTTTGCAGAGCTATGGCAATCGTATACTGCCCGTTGGGACGGGCGATCTGGCCAGCGGACTGGTGGGCGACGGGCGAATGGCTGAACCGGAAGATATGCTGCAAATGATCAGGAGCCATTTTCAGTCTACCCAATCACTGAAAGGAAGGAAAGCATTAGTTACAGCCGGTCCCACATACGAAGCGATTGATCCCGTACGTTTTATAGGCAACCATTCTTCGGGCAAAATGGGTGTGGCCCTGGCAGCAGAGCTGCAGCGCAGAGGAGCGGAAGTGACCCTGGTACTGGGCCCGTCAACAGTGCCCGTTCCTGCGGCATTGCATAAGCTGATCAGAGTTACCAGTGCCGAAGAAATGTATGAAGCCTGTGCAGGCGTATTTCCACAAATGGATATTGCGGTAATGGCCGCAGCCGTGGCCGATTACCGGCCCGCATCCATAGCCGGTGAAAAGATCAAGAAAAAAGAACAGGAACTGGAACTTACGCTGACCCGTACGCGCGACATACTGGGCAGTCTTGGAAGCCAGAAGAGAAAAGAGCAGGTGCTGGTAGGGTTTGCCCTGGAGACGAATAATGAAGAAGCGCATGCCCGTGAAAAACTGGAGAAAAAAAATGCAGATATGATTGTCCTCAATTCGCTTCGCGACAGCGGCGCCGGTTTTGGACATGATACTAATAAAGTAACCCTAATGCTGAGGAATGGCGAAACAAAAACGTTTGAGACCAAAAGCAAAACTGAGGTAGCTGCCGATATCATTGATACCCTAACCGCTAATTTGTTATGATGCGTAAACATATTTGTCTGTTACTGTTGCTTGTACTGGTTTTTTCCAGGCCCGGGGCCCAGGAATTGCAGGCCCGGATTACTGTGCTTACCACCAAGATCAGTACACAAACAGATAAAAAGATTTTTCAAACACTTCAGGCGGGTCTCACCACCTTTCTGAATGCCCGTAAATGGACAAAGGACGCTTTTTTGCCCAATGAAAAAATCAATTGCAACTTCCTGCTTAATGTAGAGCAGGAACTGGGGAATAATATTTTTAAAGCCCGCCTCACGGTACAGGCCGCCCGTCCTGTATATGGTACAATGTACGATTCGCCCATGATCAATTATGTTGACGATAATGTGGTATTTCGTTACCAGGAGTATCAGCCAATAGAGTTTAATGAAAACCGTGTACAGGGCAATGATCCCGTTGCCGCCAACCTTACTGCAGTACTGGCCTATTATGTAAACATTATCCTCGGCTTTGATTATGCCTCTTTTTCATTGAGGGGCGGTGATCCTTATTTTCAGAAAGCCTGGAATATTGTCAACAATGCGCCCGAAAGCCGAGATATCACCGGATGGAAATCGTTTGAAAGTCAGCGCAACCGCTACTGGCTGGCCGAGAACCTTAATAACAATCGCTTTGCGCAGGTGCATGAGGCCGTGTATTCCTATTACCGTTCGGGTATGGATTTGTTTTTTGATAATGCAGATGAGGGACGCACCGGTGTATTGAATGCCATTACCTTTCTCTCGAATATCAATAAGGAAAATCCCAATTCGATGATCATCCAGTTTTTCTTTCAGGGGCGTAGCGGGGAACTGGTAAAAGTATTTAGTAAAGCAGATACCGATCTTCGTACCAGGGCTCAGGAAATGCTGAGCAAACTGGATTTAACCAATGCAGCCGCGTATAAAGAATTGAAATGAGAATCTCCCTTTGTGTTGTTAGTATATGTCTGTGCATGATGGCCTGCAACCGTGGCCCCAAAGTGCCTAAAGGGGTATTGCAGCCCGATAAGATGGAAGATGTGTTGTGGGATATGATCCAGACAGGTGAGTTTCTGAGCGGATTTGTATTATACCGCGATACGAATATCAATGCAGTCCTGGAAAGTCAGCGCTGGTACGAGAAAGTATATTCCTTTCATCAGATCAGCAAAGAAGACTTCAAACGCAGTTATAACTGGTATCGTGATCATCCGGATATGATGAAGCGTATTCTGGACTCCCTGGCAGTCAGGAAAGATCCGGAACCAACTCCTGCAGCTATTGTCAAAGACACCTCAGTCACCTCGTCTCCGGATACAGCCCGTTTACGAAAAGATACTGCATCAAAAATGCCGGGTTCGATTAAGATCGAACCATCGGGTAGTATGATATTAAGGGATAGTATAAGGGAGAGACGGAAACGCGCCCTGCAAAAACAAAACTGATTTCTGTCAGTTTCCCTTTCAGGTTTCCTAATTTTACAGCACAATTGTATTGCCGATGAATAAAGTAGTGGCTTCAGCAGATGAAGCAATTCACGATATTAAAGACGGTGCTGTACTCCTGCTCGGAGGTTTTGGTCTTTGTGGTATCCCCGAAAATTGTATTGCGGCACTGGTTCGTAAAGGCGTACGCGGCCTTACCTGTATTTCCAACAATGCCGGTGTCGATGATTTTGGTATCGGGCTCATGCTTCAGCAGAAGCAGGTCAAAAAAATGATTTCCTCCTATGTAGGTGAAAATGCCGAGTTTGAACGCCAACTGCTCAGTGGTGAGCTGGAAGTGGAATTGATACCCCAGGGCACACTGGCCACACGCTGCCTGGCTGCCGGCTATGGTATTCCTGCATTTTTTACACCTGCAGGTGTGGGTACCGAAGTAGCTGCCGGAAAGGAGCAGCGTCGATTTGGTGATAAGGACTACCTCATGGAAATGGCATTTGATGCAGACTTTGCCCTTGTAAAAGCATGGAAAGGTGATACGGCCGGCAATCTGATCTTTCATGCCACCGCCCGAAATTTCAACCCCATGATGGCCATGGCAGGCCGTATTACCATAGCCGAAGTAGAAGAGCTGGTTCCTGCCGGTGAGCTGGAGCCCGACAGCATACATACGCCGGGTATATATGTGCACCGTATTTTCAGGGGCACACAGTATGAAAAGAGAATTGAACAGCGTACGGTACGCACCAGTTGACAAAGTTTTTCATTTAGTTCATTTTATCAGTTATGGCATTAACCAAAGAGCAAATCGCCCAACGTATAGCGCGTGAATTGCGCAACGGCTATTATGTAAATCTTGGCATCGGCATCCCAACCCTGGTCGCCAATTACATTCCCCAGGGAGTGGAAGTGGTATTGCAAAGCGAAAATGGCCTGCTGGGTATGGGCCCATTTCCGCTGGCCGGTACCGAAGACCCTGATCTGATCAATGCCGGTAAGCAAACGATTACTACCGTGCCCGGTTCGGCTTTTTTCGACTCGGCACTCAGCTTTGGAATGATCCGTGCCGGAAAAGTAGACCTCACAGTACTCGGAGCCATGGAGGTGAGTGAACAGGGCGATATTGCCAACTGGAAAATTCCGGGTAAAATGGTAAAGGGAATGGGCGGCGCTATGGATCTGGTTGCAAGTGCCCGTCATATCATCGTGGCTATGATGCATACCAATCCTAAGGGTGAGAGTAAGCTGCTGCCTCAATGTACCTTACCGCTTACGGGAGTGCGTTGCGTGAAAAAAATTGTCTCGGATCTTGCCGTGCTGGATGTATTACCCGAAGGCGGATTCAGACTGCTGGAGCGTGCTCCGGGTGTAAGTGTGGATGAAATAAAGCAAAAGACAGCAGGCAGACTGGTGGTGGATGGGGAAATACCGGAGATAATAGGTTAATGTGCTAATGGAGAGAATGTGCTAATGTGCTAATGAGGGATGATTTGAAGATTTGGAAATTTGAGGATTTGAAGATGGGAAAGAAATGTGCGAATATGCCAATAATAATACGAATAGCCTGCTTAGTTCAGCACTCTTTAAACTCTTTATACCCCTTTAAACTTTTAAACCTTTATACTTTCACACCTGCTCTCTAATCAATCAGGTTGTTTTTTACAGCAAAAAACACCAGCCCAGCGGTATTCTTGCTGCCGAAACGCTCCATTAGGCGGTCTTTGATCGCTTCTACGGTACGCGGGCTTATCTCCATCTTCTGAGCTATTTCCTGCGCAGTAAATTCCATACAGATAAAACGCAGTACATCTCTTTCTTTATCGCTCAGGGTGATCTCATTGTTGAGGGAGGGCACCACTTTTTGACGGGAGTGTGATTTCTTGAGCAGGATGCGGTTTACAAAGTTGTTGAGATAATATCCTTTTTCAGATACTTCCATGATGGCTCTGCGTATCTCCTGCGGTTCAGCATTTTTGAGCAGGTAACCATTGGCGCCATTTTCCATCAGGTGATAGACAAAACGCTCGTCTTCGTACATACTAAGCACCAGCACTTTTATGCCCGGAAACTGTTTGCTGATTACTTTGGTCGTTTCAATGCCGTCTTTGCCGGGCATGCGAAGATCCATCAGCACAACATCTGGTTCTGACTCGGGTAATCCCTGCAGCAATTCTTCCCCGTTTTCGGCTTCCTGTACAAATTTGATATTGGTAAAAGGCCGAAGCGAAAGGATCACACCTTTGCGAAATATTTTATGGTCATCAGCAATTGCTACTTTGATCATTCCCATAGATTCAGATGAAAGATAAAATTAGCAAATTAAACCCAACTACTGGTAGGGCTCATCTTTGGGCAGTTCAATGGTAACCTTGTAATAGGTCTGAGAAATATCTTTTTCGAAATATATACTGCCCTGTACTACACGGAGGCGGCTACTGATATTTTTTAATCCAAGTCCGATATTGCTTTTATTGAGCTTGTCGAAATCGGCCTGTACCAGTCCTCGTCCGTCATGATGAATACGCAAATAGAATTTATCGCCGTGTACATTTTGGGTAAGGTGGATAAAACTGGAACTGCTGTGTTTGAGAATATTATTGACCAGTTCCTGTACAATACGGAATACCACCAGTTCTTTTTCAGGTTTTAACCGATCACGATAATCGTGGAAACGGCTGCTTGCATTCATGGTCCCCGAGCCGCTGATCTTTTGAAACAGATCATTTACGGCAGACTCCAGGCCGAAGTTTTTCAGCGTGGGGGGCATCAGGCTGTGGCTGATATTACGTACCAGCTGAATGGTATCATCAATGATCTGGCGGGCCTGGAAAATAGATTGCAGTTGGGTGGCCTTATCCTGGTTGACCAGGTTTTCATTCAGGTATAAGCGTGCTGTAGCGAGCAGGGGGCCGGCATCGTCGTGCAGGTCGGCTGCCAGGCGTTGACGTTCTTCTTCCTGCAGTTTGATTGAGGCAGTAAGAAGAATCTTTTGTTGCTCCTCTTCCATTTTTTGCAGGGTACGCTGATAGCGGCTCACCTTGCGCTGGTGAAAGATGATGAACATTACAAGGCCTACAGTGAGCACCAACATCCCCATGGTGCCTATAAAAAGCACTGAGGAAACTCCTGATTGGTTGGTGGCTTGAAGAAAAAACATAATGGGTAGTACAGTTCTTTATCTAACATCCAGGTCCAAAAACGGAATGGATGATGGCGGGTTTTTAGGTTTAGGTTGTCTATAACAGATGATCATGGCTATGGCAAAAAATATGTTTTTCAGAATATAGAAGATATCAATCAGGACGGCGAATTTTCTTCCTTCTCCCGGCGCCAGTTGATTGGCGTAAAGATAGATAAAGAATGATCCCGATAAATATAGCATAAAGCCGATAACCACCCAGAACCTGTAATTATAATTGATGTAAGAATCTTTAATGAGGTTGCTCATTTCAAAAAGTAAATAGAAAGAAAAGCTGAGGATGAGCAGGGTTTCCACACCAATGGGGATCGAATCGATGCGGCTTCGCTTGGCCGTAAAGAAGTATATTGCCAGGAAAGTGATGAATGCCAGCGAAAACAGCAGGATAATCCGGCGCATGATCTTATTTCGTACACTCAGCCAGATAAATCCCGAAAAGCAGATATATTCAAAAAAGGTAAGAAAGCTGTTGTAATACCGGCTGGCATCGGGTGGCAATGATTCGAGGGTAGTAAATAACAGATCGCCCAAAATACTTACTGAACAGTAAGCAAAAATGATCCAAAGTCCTTTTTCACTGCGTAATTTGCCAATAAACAGAAGGAAAAGTGCGAAGGGTAGGTAGTCCGCGTAACCAGATATATATGAAAAAAGGTTTTCTATGACTTTGGATTTTACCCAAATATAGAAAACCAATTAAAGATTTGAAAGAATTGGAACTTATTTGTTGAACCAATCTTCAACGATCAGAACTGAATCCCAATCGATTTGTCTTTTGCCTAACCTTTTCATAACAGTAACGTTTTTTTGAATTCTTGAATCGATTCTGACCCAAAATTTGGGTATACCGGCAGGTTATTCCATAGGGGGAAACACGGAAGGAGGCATACAAATCGGCTGAAATGCAAGCTGGTAAAGGGTTTCGGGAAAATTACCAGGTAGATAATCTATCTAAAAATGGGGATTTTCCCTGGTATTTTACCGTAATTTTACTATCCTAAAAATAGGTAAACTTACCAGGATTTTTTACTTTTTTTTCTGGGTTATGCACAGCTGTGGATAAACGGAGGGGGAGAAAACAAAAAGAAGTTGATTGACACCGGACTTCGCAACGGTTCTTCAAGGGATACAGGAAATCATGTTATGGACGGTTTTCCCGGGTTGAGCGGGTTGGGATATTGGATGATGAGGGGCTGATCCTCGTCAATCAACTTATAACAAATATAGCCCTGTCTGGCTACCGCCACAAGAGCAATAGTGCGGACTTCCGGAAAGCTGGTATTTACGGCCACAAACGTAACCTTACCAGCAGGTAGCCAGGTAATGATACGAACCAGGCAGGAAGTTGGATGACCGGAGGGATAACAGCGTCCTGACCGGTCAAAATTTTGAATGTGAAGCAAATAAGACGCGTAAAAAAAACTACATTTGGCATCGGAAAATCACCCGGTTCCGTTAATACGGGCTAAAACCTGACTACTCATGAGCATGCAGCAGATTAAAGTGGCCATTGCAGATGACCACAAGATATTTCGGGACGGTATCCGCATGGCGCTGAAGGATAAAGAATATCTCAAAATCCTCTGGGAAGCCGAGGACGGAAAAGACCTGATGCATAAACTTCAACTCAAGGTGCCGGACGTAATCCTCATGGATATCCGGATGCCTGAAGTAGATGGTATCAATGCTATCAGCATGATCCGCAAAGAGTATGAAGCAGTTAAGATCATTGTCCTCACCATGTACGACGACCAGGAAATGATCACCAAGATGATGGAAATGGGTGCCAATGCCTATCTCACCAAAACCACAGACCCTGAAGAGATCTACCAGGCCATCCTGACCTGTATGAACGACGATTTCTACTTCAATGAGCTGGTGAATAAAGCGGTCCTTCTCAAACTACAGCATAAGAAGACCGTTCGCCAGTTTTATCCCAATCCGATAAAACTTTCTGAAAAGGAAATCCGTATCCTGCGCCTTATTGCAGAAGACAAGACGACGGAAGAGATATCCAAAGAAGTTTTCCTCAGTCCCCGTACCATCGAAACCATCCGGCAGAACATGAAGCAGAAGGTAGGCGCCAAAACCATTGCCGGTCTGGTTATGTATGCTATGCGCAATAAGATTTTAGAATAATCAATTATCACACGGTCTCTCCCTTTCAACCAGCTGTGTTATGAGCAATCCGGGTACTTTATTTGATGGCCTTTATAAAGATCTGTGGCGGAAAATAGTGCCCGAAGCACTTACGCAGGTTGAACTCGAATTTATTTTGCAGGTTACAGGGGTCGAACCCGGCGATGCAGTACTGGACCTCATGTGCGGATATGGCCGCCATACACTTGGCCTGGCACAAAAAGGACTTCAGCTTACTGCCATTGACAGCGCACCGGAATATGTGGAAGAAATCAGGCAGGCGGCAGGTGATTCTTTACCGGTAACGGCACTCGCTGCCAGGGTAGAAGACCTGGAACTGGCTCAGTCTTTCGATGCTGTTATCTGTATGGGCAACAGCATTTCTTCGCTCAACAGGGAACAGACACTTATCCTTTTTCAAAAAGTAGCGCAATATCTCAAACCCGGTTCTGTGTTTGTGCTCAACACCTGGATGCTTACCGAGATTATAAGCCATAAGATCAAGGAGCATGAATGGTTTCATATAGGTGAATACAAATACCTGCTCGAAAATAAATTTCACCTCTTCCCCACACGTCTCGAAACAACGCACACCATCATTACTAAAGAGGGACAGATGGAGGAAAAGAACGATACCGACTTCATTTTTTCCATTGCTGAATTCAGCGACATGCTGAAACAGACGGGTCTGTCCCTTAAACAGGTTTTCAGCACTCCGCGCAAGCGCCCCTTCAACCTGGGTGATGAGTACGCTTACCTGCTTGCAGTGAAAGACGAAGTTTAAAAGTATAAAGGTTTAAAAGTTTAAAGGGGGTAAGGGGTATAAAGAGTTTAAAGAGTGCTGAACTAAGCAGGCTATTCGTATCGTTGGCACATTAGCACATTCCTCACATTAGCATATTAGCACATTAAAATAAAAATGGCTGACAGATCAGATCTGCCAGCCACTGCTCAACCGTCCATTGTTGAATATTATTGCTTCGCTACACGCTCAGTAGCGATGATACCATTTTGACCAACCAGCTGCACCAGATAGATGCCTTTGTTGAGAGAAGCGGCTTCTGCGATTGTTACGCTGTTGTAACCAGTGCTGATAGCAGCAGTTTTGGTAAGCTGTACCTGACCAGCCATATTGAGTACCCGGATGCTGATTGTCTCACGGGTAGCAGACTGGTAGCTGATGCTGAACTGGCTGCTGAAAGGGTTGGGGGTTGTCTGTACTTTGATGCCGTTTTTGTTACCAAAACGTACAATACGTGTTTCAGACAGTTTCTCTGCACCTGTAGGCTCGATAGCGCGGATGCGGTAGTATACTGCAGCAGCCTGTGTATTTACCTGTTTGTCTTCGTAACGATAGTTGTTGGTAGTAGTGGCAGCCATTGTCTGGATTGCAGAGAAGTTATTGCCATCGTAGCTACGCTCAATTTCAAACTGGGTGCCATTGTCCTGCTCAGAAGACCAGGTAAGTACAGGAATGTTGTTGGCAACGTTTACAAAGAAGTAGTTCCATTTTACAGGCAGGATGATCTCAGAACGGTAAGCCAGACCGCAGGAGGGATATGCGCTGATCGTATCAGGGGCTGAAAAAGCGCGGTAGACCACATTCTTACGCACATTACCAGACTGGTAATCGAAGATTGTGTTGTTGTTGAGGCGGGTTACATCGTATACATACAGTGTATCTGTTGTTGTACCATTCGTACCTACATTGCCTTTATTGATTTTAGTAGTGCCGGTAAAGTAGAAATAACCTTTTCCGTTTACGGTACCATTATTCTCAAAGTCGGCACTCTTTACGCGACCTGTAGCTGTGCTGGTAAAAGTACCGCTGTTAATAAATACAGCGTTATTGCGGGCGCTGGTCACCCAAAACAGGCCATTATTGGTAAAAGTAGTGCCGTTATTGATTTCCACGCCGTTGTCGATTACTGTGCGGCAGTCATTTGCGAAATTACCACCAGATACGGTGAGTTTACCGGCAGTATATAATTTACCGGCATTGCTGATACGGGCGTTGTTGAATTCCAGGTTGCCGCTCACTTCAATCACGTTGTTGTTAGTGAGTTTAGAGCTGCTGCCCATGTACATCGTGCTCTGAGCCTTGATTACGCCATCGTTTACCAGGTTGCTGCTGTTGAAGTCTACAGCTCCTTTGAGGACGAGAAGGGCGCCATAGGCGTTAACGAAGGTGGCATTACCACCCAGGTAAGTTTTACCGTTGATAGTGGTTTTACCATAATTGCTGATCGTAAAACGTGCAGACTGTCCGTCGAGGGCAGGCAATGTAGCCTGACCACGCACTATAATAGTGCCCTGGAAATAGCCAAAATTGCTGGGGGAGAAGCTAGCGCCCTCAGCCACAGTGATTTTGCCACCTTGCTGCCAGCTGTTTATTGAACCGGTAAAGGTACCAGACTTGATGAAGAGGCTATCGCCGTTATTGATTGTGTAAGAAGAATTGCTGCCATTATCTACATAAGTACGCTGTGCGTTGGCAGAGAAACTAATAGCAATAACTAAGAGTAAAAGGGTAGAAATACGGATCATGTTGTTTTCACTTAGGGTTGAATTAATCGGGTATCGTTGGGATCGGATCTGATTACGAAGAAATCTTTCGATGTGTTTTACCTTGTTTCCCTCGTAATCTGACGCAAAGCTATTGCAGGAATTACGCAGATGCAATAGTAAAACTACCCATCCATTTATTATGAAAACAGCATATATTAGTCTAATCGATTGTCTGCCATTTACTTTGGCGCAAGAAAAAGCCCGATACTTTTTTTGTATCGGGCTTTGAATTTGATATTTATCAATAAAATCAGGCTTCTTTGCCGTGGCAGTTCTTGTACTTTTTACCACTTCCGCAGGGGCAGGGGGCGTTTCTGTTGATCTTTGGAGCCACTTTTACCGGCTCCTGCCGGGGGGCTTCATTTTCATCAAACCGGTCGCGCTCATTGGCTGCATAATCCTCACCAGCCGCATCAATTTCGTCCTTATTGGCGGTCATTTTACTGTAATCGGTCTTTTCTGGCCGGCCTTCGCGTAAAGGCGCATTTTCCTGCTGAACAGGTATGCTGGCATGGCACAGGAAGGATACGATATCTTTATTTACCTCGGCGTCCATATTCTTAAACTGCTGGAAAGCCTCGCTTTTATAGATCACAAGCGGGTCTTTCTGCTCGAGGTAGGCGTTCTGTACGCTTTGTTTGAGGTCATCCATGGCCCGCAGGTGCTCTTTCCAGGCGTCATCAATCACCACCAGGGTAATTGTTTTTTCCAGAGCAGCCAGCAGCTCAGCCCCCTGTGTTTGTACGGTTTTATCAAGCGGAGCCAGCACATTCAGGCCTTTGCGACCATCGGTAAAGGGTACCACCACATTTTCAATATGCTGTCCCTGTGTCTGACGGATACCTGTAAATACAGGTATGGCCGCTTTACCTATTTCCGTCTTTTTACGGCTATAATTTTCACTGGCTTCCAGGTAGAGTTTGTCGATCAGTTGGTTGACATCTCCTTTTTTGAACTCTTCCTCTCCAATCTGGGTATCGATCCCAAAATTGACGATACAGGCCAGTTTGAACCCTTCATAATCAAGTTGCTCGCGGAAGCCCGAAATGAGGCCTTCAGCCACCACGGCAAATGCGTTGTCGATATCCAGTGCCAGGCGCTCACCAAACAGGGCATGCTGACGTTTGCTATAAATTACGTTCCGCTGTTTGTTCATTACATCATCATACTCCAGCAGGCGTTTACGTATACCAAAGTTGTTTTCTTCCACCTTTTTTTGCGCACGCTGAATGCTGTTGCTGATCATGCTATGCTGTATCACGTCGCCTTCTTTGTAGCCCAGTTTATCCATCAGCGAGGCTATACGCTCACTGCCAAACATCCGCATCAGGTCGTCTTCGAGTGATACATAGAACTGTGAAGAACCGGGGTCGCCCTGGCGTCCGGCACGGCCACGCAGCTGGCGGTCAACCCGGCGGCTTTCGTGACGTTCCGTACCTATAATGGCCAGACCACCTGCTTCTTTTACACCAGGTCCCAGTTTGATATCCGTACCACGACCGGCCATGTTAGTGGCAATAGTCACCGCGCCGGAAAGACCGGCTTCGGCAACGATCTGTGCTTCACGGGCATGCTGTTTGGCGTTGAGTACATTATGCGGAATTTTTTTCTGCGTCAGCATCCGCGCCAGCAATTCACTGATCTCTACAGAAGTAGTACCTACCAGTACAGGCCGGCCGGCATTGCGCAGATTTTCGATCTCATCAATTACTGCCTTGTATTTTTCCCGTTTGGTTTTAAATACCAGATCCTGCCGGTCATCACGGATCATCTTGAGGTTGGTGGGTATCGAAACCACGTCCAGCTTATAGATGCTCCAGAACTCAGCAGCTTCTGTTTCGGCCGTACCGGTCATACCACAAAGCTTGTGATACATCCGGAAATAATTTTGCAGGGTAATGGTGGCATAGGTTTGTGTGGCGGCTTCAATTTTCACACTTTCCTTTGCTTCAATAGCCTGGTGCAGACCATCTGAATAGCGGCGGCCATCGAGGATACGACCGGTTTGCTCATCCACAATTTTGATTGCACCATCCATTACCACATATTCCACATCTTTTTCGAAAAGAGTATAGGCTTTCAGTAATTGCTGTACGGTATGAATACGATCTGCTTTCTGTGCATAATCGTTGAGGATGACTTCTTTCTGCTGTAGCTTTTCTTCATTACTTAACCCGCCTTTTTCGATCTCGGCGAGTTTCACACCAATATCAGGGAGTACAAAAAACTCGGCATCTTCACCGGCACGTGTGATAGTGTTGAGACCTTTGTCGGTAAGGTCTACGGAGTTTTGTTTTTCATCGATATGAAACAGCAATTCTTCATCCACGATGCGCATATTGCGCTGCTGATCCTGCAGGTAATAGTTTTCTGCCTTCTGAAGTTTTACACGTATACCGGGCTCACTCAGGAATTTGATAAGTGGGCCATATTTGGGCAGACCTCTGAATGCGCGGAAGAGATGCAGACCGCCTGTTTTGGGATCATCATCTCCTTTTTCGATCAGTTTTTTGGCTTCATTGAGGCTGTAACGAACGATACGTTCCTGCTCATGTACCAGTTGTTGTATACGGGGTTTGTGAACATGAAACTGCTGTTCATCTGCACGGGCCACAGGACCGGAAATGATCAGCGGTGTACGTGCGTCATCAATCAATACGGAGTCGACCTCATCCACCATGGCAAAATGGTGACCACGCTGTACCATTTCTTCGGCAGAGTGCACCATGTTGTCGCGCAGATAGTCGAAACCAAATTCGTTGTTGGTACCATAAGTGATATCAGCCAGGTAGGCCTTGCGGCGATCATCAGTATTGGGCTGATGTTTATCGATACAGTCTACCTGCAGACCCAGCCATTCAAAGATGGGGCCATTCCATTCCTGGTCACGACGGGCCAGGTAGTCGTTTACTGTTACAATATGTACGCCTTCGCCAGGCAATGCGTTGAGGTAAGCGGGTAAGGTAGATACAAGGGTTTTACCTTCACCGGTAGCCATTTCGGAAATCTTACCCTGGTGCAATACGGTACCGCCAATCAGCTGTACGTCATAATGTACCATGTTCCAGGTAACGGTAGCGCCGGCAGCCGTCCAGGAATTTTTAAAATAAACTTTATCTCCATCAATCCGGATATAGTCTTTTTTCGCACTCAGCTGACGGTCCAGGTCGGTAGCAGTGGCTTCCACTTCCGGATTGTCTTTGAAGCGGCGGGCGGTTTCCTTGATAACGGCAAATGCTTCGGGCAGTATCTTTTCCAGGATTTCTTCGATCTGTTTATTGCGATCCTTTTTCAGTTTATCCACTTCCTGGTAGATGGCGTCTTTACCCGACAGATCACTAAAGGGGAGGGCTTCGGCCTCCCTGTTGCGGGCTTCAATGTTGCTGTCAATTTCTTTCAGGTGCTCGCGTATACGCTGGCGGAATTCCTGGGTTTTGTTACGAAGTTGATCATGGCTCAGGCTGGCAAAAGAGGCAAAATGCTGATTGACCTGCTCCACAATGGGCAGGATCTTTTTAACATCCTTGTCTGATTTGTTGCCGCCAAACAGTTTGGAAATAATTCCGAGCATGGTTCAATGTTGTTGTGTCTTATATAATATATACCACTATGGGCAGTGACCGTTTCCCCTGTCAAAAAAAATGCTACAATCCTTTTAGAGTCAATTTGGCAGGATGGCAAAGATAAGGCATTGCCCGACCTGCTCATACCCTCATTTGGCAATTTCAGTGCTGAAGGGTATGGGTATTTACCGATTCTTTAACTTACTTTGCCCGCACCTCCAGTATTAACAGCTGTAATAATAGTTTGCTATGCGTTTTATCCGGTTGAAACATACTGCACTTGCAGCATGTCTGTTTTTCTTATTCTCCTGCAACAATGCTGAAATCGGCAATAGTGGCGATGTGAATCCGGATGCTGTATACATGGATTACCGGGTGGCGGGTTATAATGATGAAGAAGACGTAACAGTAGTGCTGCAATTTAAATATGCCGGACCTTTCGGAACAACCCTGGTACTGGAACCGCCCAGCCAGGTGTTTTTTGATGGCGAAGCGCTTGCTGTAGACAGTTCCCGTTTTTCCGGTGCGTATTATGAGATAAGGTTACCCCTGGAGTCTTTTAAAGGCAGGCATCATATTTCCTATACCGATCTGTCGGGGAAAAAATATGAGGAAAATTTCGAATTCCCGTTCTTTCATACCATTGATTCCTTACCCGGATCTATACAACCAGTTGATTTTAAGCTTAAAATAGCCGGATTGGCGGAGGAAGATACCTTGCACGTAGTGCTCACAGACACTGCCTGGGCCAGCCGGGGCATAGATACATTTCAGCGGGTTGGAAACGGGCAGCTGATTATTCCGGGCGCACAGTTATCAGCTCTTAGCCGGGGGCCGGTTCATCTCGAAATGGTGTGTAATAAGGAGTTGCCACTGCAGCAAACCACCCGTGAGGGCGGAAAACTGCAGCTAACCTATACCCTGCGGCACCGGTTTGACCTGAAAGACTGATATAGTGGTTGTTCCCGGCTTATCCACATAGCCGTCATTTTTATTTTTACTGCTGGAAAATTAGCCGTCTACCCATACCTTTGCCGCCGAAAATCGGCCTGTTGGCCAACCCCGTTAGAGGGTACTGGTGAATGATCCCGATTTTTATCTCTAACTAATTTACTTATAAACGATTAATACCTACAATGGCTGGTCAGTTAAAAGAGGTGCGTAACCGGATCAAATCGGTACAAAGCACACAGCAGATCACAAAAGCAATGAAGATGGTGAGTGCAGCCAAGCTGCGTCGTGCCCAGGATGCTATTGTGCAAATGCGTCCTTATGCCAAAAAGCTGCAGGAACTGCTCAGCAATATTGTCAGCAACAGCGAAGGTGAAGTAGGTATGAAACTGGCAGAAGAGCGTCCTGTAGAAAAAGTGCTGATCATTCTGATGACCAGTGACCGTGGTCTGGCAGGTGCATTCAATACCAACCTGATCAAACTGGCCAAGTCCACTATTAATACACAATATGCCAGCCAGCTCAGAAAAGGCAATGTAACGATCTGGGGTGTTGGTAAAAAAGGATATGAGCATTTTGTCAAAAGCGGCTATCAGGCCGATGCGACCTTCAAAGATCTTTTCCTGGATCTGAGCTTTGAAAATGTACAAAAGATATCACTGGCTGCCATGAAGGCTTTTGAAGAAAAGCAGTTTGATGTGGTAGAGATTGTGTACAGTCAGTTCCGCAATGCCGCCATTCAGCGTTATGAAGTAGAGCGTTTTCTTCCCATCCCCAAAGTGGCCAAAAAAGAAGGCGACAAAAAAGCCGACTTCATCTTTGATCCCAGCAAGGAAGAACTCGTAGCTGAACTCATGCCCAAAATCCTGAACACACAATTATATAAGGCAGCTCTGGATACACACGCTTCCGAACACGGTGCCCGTATGACCGCCATGGACAAAGCGAGTGAAAATGCCAATGAGATGCTGCGCTCCCTGAAAATTTCCTATAACCGCGCCCGCCAGGCTGCCATCACCACCGAACTTACAGAGATCGTAAGTGGTGCTGCCGCACTTCAGGGATAATACGTGCTATCTGTTCAGGTAGTTTAACCCTCTCCTTCAG
>JAGODE010000345.1 GCA_017998385.1 Chitinophagaceae bacterium
ATATCACCGGCAGCACCCGTTGATCCTACCGGCCAGCGTAAATTCCGCTACCATATCGGTGGATTTGGCGGCTATTCTGCTCCCACCATCAGCAATATCAAAACCATCACCATTGACCTTACCGCTTCCGGCAATGCACAGGCGCGCGCCGGACGCAATTCCAACATTCACCTGATGGTCGATGTGCTGAAGGCATTCAATGGACCAACAACGCTTAGTATTGGCGCTAACCCCACAGTTATGTTTAGCGACTATAGCGTAAACATAGCCAATAACTATGTGTCGATGTTTTATCATGATCATACCGAAAATTAAAAAGTATGAACAGGAAGTACTGGATATTTTCCCTGGCATTTCTCTTCTTTTTGTCGTGCAGTAAGGAGATCGTCAATCGCTTCCAGGGATTTAAGCAACCCGCGGAATTTCCCGAGCCGGTTTACCGGTTTCAAGACAACCCGATATCGCAGGCAAAATTTGAACTGGGAAGGAAGCTGTTTTATGAACCGCGTCTTTCCCGGAACAATACCATCTCCTGCGGCAGTTGTCACATTCAATCATCGGCTTTTACGCAGCATGGTCATGATGTAAGCCATGGGATCGACGACCGCCTGGGTACACGTAACTCTCCACCCATCATGAACCTGGCCTGGATGCCAACCTTCTTTTGGGATGGAGGAGTTTTTGATCTGGACCTGCAGCCGGTTGCACCTATTACCAATCATGTAGAGATGGATGAGACGGTAGACAATGTACTGGCCAAGCTGCGCGCCCATCCCCAATATCCTTCTCTGTTCAAACAGGCTTTTGGCGATACGGCTATCAATACGGTCAGAACAATGAAGGCCCTGTCGCAGTTTATGCTGCTGTGTGTGAGTACAGAGAGTAAATATGATAGTGTAAGCCGCCATCTTGGTGCTTCATTTACAGAAACAGAGCAGCGTGGATATACGTTGTTTCAGCAAAAATGTGCGGCCTGTCACAAAGAACCACTGTTTACCGATTTCAGTTTTCGTAACAACGGCATTGCTATTGGTCTCAACGACGATAAAGGCCGCTACCTCGTAACACTTAATCCGGCCGATGAGTACCGGTTTAAGGTACCCAGCCTGCGGAATGTGGAGTTTACCGCACCTTATATGCACGACGGACGTTTTATTACCCTCGATGCCGTGCTTGATCATTACCGTGGCCAGGTACAGTCAACGCCTAACCTCGACCCGCTGCTCAGTTCCGGTATCCCGCTGACCAGCCAGGATAAAACGGACCTGATCGCATTTCTTAAGACGCTCAGCGACCGCCGGTTTTTAACCAATCCGCTGTTGGCAGAGCAATAAGGGGAAAGGCAGAGGGTAGAGGGTAGATAGAGGATGTTTGAACATATAAAATATAAAAAAATGAAAAGTAAATTATTACTGGTGATAAGTATTGTGCTGGTGTCATGTGGTACCAACGATACGAAGCAAACAGAAACGCCCACGAAGGCAGATCAAGAACATGCCGGACATGCGATGTCAATGCCGGATGCTGAAAAAGGATATGCCGACAGTCTGAATGCAGGACTTATCAAAGAAGATACCCTGAAAGGAAGTCCGCATCGCACAGCTATGAATACTATTGGCAATACCCATGTACATATCGAATACAGTTCGCCGGGAGTAAAAGGCCGCATGATTTGGGGCGGCCTGGTGGCTATGGACAAAGTGTGGGTGGCCGGAGCACATGATGCTACCAGTATCCGCTTTTATAAAGATGTGCTGATTGATGACAAAAAGATAGCAGCCGGCACATATGGTTTCTTTGCCATACCCGGTAAAGAAAACTGGACACTTATCCTGAATACCCGTTTTAATCAGCACCTGACCGATGAGTACCAGGAGAAAGAAGATGTATTGCGTGTGCAGGTGAAACCCCAGGCGCATGTGTTTACCCCCCGGCTTACCTATTCAGTGGAGAAAACTGCAGACAATGCCGGGGCTATTCACCTTTCCTGGGATAGTCTTCGTGTAAGCCTTCCCTTTAAAACGATCTGACCTTATGAAAAAGTGTATTGTACTGCTTTGCTTTTCGCTGGTGTCGCTGAGTGTACTGGCCTGTGATATTTGTGGCTCAGGGGCTGGCGGAGGATATATGGGGCTGCTGCCCGGTTTCCGTAAGCGCTTTATCAGTTTTCGCTATTCACAAAACAGCCTGCTGAGTCATCTTGGCAGCGGAGGCAGTTCCACCTATCTGACTACAAAGGAGAACTTTCAGTTGCTTGAATTATGGGGAGCTGTCAACCTCGGTAAGCGTTTCAGGATAGCCGGTTTTGTACCGGTCAATTTTATGCAAAGGGAGAATGGGCTGGGACATTTTAAACAAAATGGTCTGGGCGATATATCGTTGGTTGGTTATTATCAGATGCTGAATAGTGATAAGGAATTGAAAAAGAGCAACCGGCTCCTGCAGTCACTCTGGCTGGGAGCCGGTATCAAAGCGCCTTCGGGGCGATACAATCCGGAAGAGAAAAATGTGCAGGAAGGCTCGCAGAATACTTTTCAATTGGGTACAGGCAGCCTGGATTATTCGCTGCATATGATGTACGACATCAGCCTCAACAATCTTGGACTTAATACCAACATCGGCTACCGGATCAACAGCGCCAACAAATACGATTACCGGTATGGAAATAAGCTTACCGCCAATGTACTGGCTTATTATAAATGGCAGCTGAATGATGGGTACGCTATTTCGCCCAATGCCGGTATACTGTATGAGTCATCGTCAAAGGATCATAAGACCAGTGGTATCAGTGTATGGGAAACCGGAGGCCGCTCCACCATGGGTACACTGGGACTCGAAGTAGCACTGGGACGTATAGGATTGGGCATGAACTACCAGACCCCACTGACGCAACACCTGGGCGAGGGTAAATTGAAGGCGGGTGACAGGGGAATGGCCTATCTCAGTTTTTCGTTCTGATACTTACCGGGCCATTCGCTCATCGTAGTCCTGCTGCAATTCTTTCAGGTATTCGTCATATCCCTTGCGGTCTGCAAAGGCCCGGGGATTGTAGCGTGCGCCCGGTTTATGTTTCTTGTGCAGATCAAACTGGCTGGCATGCGATGCTACCCAGATATCGAAGGAGATGTTTTTCATGGCAGCCAGTGTATAAGCCACATCGCTGGCGATACTGGGATAAGCAGCAACTTCGGTCAGTTTTTGCTCCGTTACGATGGTTGGCATGTTGGCAATGAGTGCGCGGTACGATTTTCCTTTTTCATCTTTTGAAGTGGTGAACAGGAAACTGCAGGAACCTTTGGTATGGCCAGGGTGGTGCAGCATAGTCAGAACTGTATTTCCTAAAAGAATGGTGTCATCATTTTTTAGATAATTGCTTACCGGAATGGGGGCAAAAGTGGTTTTGCCTCCCAGCGCATAGTCAGAAAAACCGCCATCGGCTACTACCGAAGAGTCGGGCCTGTTGACCATAAACATAGCCCCTGTTTCTTTTTGAATAGCCGCCATGGCCCCCAGGTGATCGTAATGAGCCTGGGTGGTGAGCAGGATCTTAATATCCCGGTATTTAAATCCCAGTTTTTCGATACTGGCTTTGATAGATTCTCCGGAAGCGGACAGGCCGGTATTGATCAGGATATGTCCCTGACTGGTAGTGATAAGGTACGAAGCCAGATCGTAGGTGCCTACATAGTAGAGGTTGCCGGCAATGCGGAAAGGAGCACAGGGTTTTGACCATTCGGGATTACCGCCTGCAGGTTCCTGTACCTGCTGGCTAAAGCCTTTCATTGAAGTAAACAGCAAACAAACGGAAAAAAGAATGATAACGGGAAATGATTTTTTCATGCGTGAGGGGAATGCAGGAGCAAATTAATTATTAAAGCGATCGGATAGATGCAAATGTTATGCTAATATATTAATGTGCTAATGTGGCTAATGTGCTAATATGCTAATGTTCCTTTCACTGTTGTCCCGGAAAAATAAAGAAATCAGGACGGATTTATCTGCGTAAATCTGCGCCATCTGCGGGGAATTTTGTCCGTCGGGTACGCAGAATACCGCAGAAAAAGGATTTCGGGTAAATCAATCTGAAATTTGAATAGAGTCATTACAGCGTTTTTCAGGATTTCCCCTGACAGTAGTCATCACCTAATCATCAAATCCATTAGCACACTGGCACATTAGCCACATTAGCATATTAACCACATTAGCACATTATTCAATTACCGCATCCTACATTCATTTCTTTGTTTCCGGAAGAATCCTGTCAATTATTATTTCCTGCACCTTCGCGGCTTCGGTAGTGAGCAGGGAGTGCCCGGCG
>JAGODE010000079.1 GCA_017998385.1 Chitinophagaceae bacterium
ATCCGGTGTACAGCTATCCTTTTACACAATACATGTATGGCGGTCATGGCCGCATCTATCGCATCTGGAGCCCTTCGATGCTCATGGGCTATCGTAGTTACAATATTCCGTTTCGCGAAGGCCAGCTCACCATCAACATGATTGATGCACGCAATAATAAACTGATCTGGCAGGGCTGGGCCAAAGGCGAAATTTCTTCGCCCCGCGTGCGCTCAAAGGATGTGAACGCTGAAGTTAAATCCATTTTCAAAAAATTCAAATTCCCCGATCACTCATGATAAACGTCATGATATCCTGGTTAAATCGCTCACTCATTAAAAAGAAAACAATGAAAAGTAATGCAAAAATTCTACTGGCACTGGCAGCCGGCATGTTTCTGACAAGCAGCTATTTTATGTTTAGCCAGCGCCGTGAAACAATAAACAGCATCGCACAAAGCGAACAAATGCCGCTGGTGAAAGCCAGGTATACCGAAAATACCACGCCTCCGGCCGATTTCGAAAAGGCAGCCGAAGGCAGTGTGGCATCGGTAGTACATATACGCACCGTTATTAAATTCAACCAAACATCTTCCCGCAAGCAACAGCAGCAACAAAATCCTTTTGGGGATCTGTTTGGCAACGATGATCTTTTTAAACGGTTCTTTGGCGATGGCGGTGGTTTTGCTCAACCCGATCAGAAAGCATCCGGATCGGGCGTGATCATCAGCAACGACGGTTATATCGTTACCAATAATCACGTGGTTGAAGGCGCTAGTGAAATCACTGTTACCTGCAACGATCGTAAAAACTATTCCGCCAAAGTAGTGGGTACAGACCCCAATACAGATCTGGCACTGCTCAAAATAGACGCACATGATCTGCCCGTACTGCCCGTGGGTAACTCCGATAATGTACACCTCGGACAATGGGTGCTGGCAATCGGATACCCGCTCAACCTGGATGTAACCGTTACCCAGGGTATTGTAAGTGCTAAAAGCCGCAACATCGGTATCAACCGCATGGGCTCAGCCCCGGTTGAAGCGTTTATTCAGACAGATGCAGCCGTAAACCCCGGCAGCAGCGGTGGTGCGCTGATCAATACAGATGGTGAGCTCATAGGCATAAATGCGGCCATTGCTTCACCTACCGGGTCCTATGCCGGCTATGCCTATTCCATTCCCTCCAATCTCATGAAAAAGGTCATTGGCGACATCATGAAATTTGGCTCAGTACAACGGGGTTACCTGGGCATCAGCATGGCACCCGAAGACCTCGACGATGCACACAAAAAAGAACTGGGCATTACCAATGACATCGATGGTGTCTGGGTTATGGAAACTGATCCTTCCGGCGCCGCCGCAGAAGCAGGTATTCGTAAAGGCGATATTATTACCAGTATCGATGGACAGGCTGTCAATACCAGCGCAGAGCTTTCAGAAAAAATAGCCCGTTATAAACCTGGCGACAAAATCAGCATTGGCTTCCTGCGTGGTAAAGATCAAAAAACAGTTACCGCCACTCTGAAAAACAAAATGGGCACATTTGCCAGTCAGCAGGCTGCTTTACTGGATGAACTGGGTGCAAAATTTGAACAGCTTAGTAAGGCAGATGCTGCAAAAGCGGGTATCAGTGGTGGTGTACGTGTGACAGATATCAACAATGAAGGATTGATTAACGATCAGACCAATATGAAACCAGGTTTCATCATTACTAAAGTAAACGGGCAAGCCGTTCGTACGATCGATGAACTCAAACAGGTATTAAGTAAACAGAACAGTAACCTTCAACTCGAAGGCGTTTACCCCGGCAGCGCAAATGTCTATTATTATGGTATCAACGATTTCAGCAAATAAACGACCATCATTTTAGGTAAAAGGTGAATGGCAGATGGTAGAAGGTGTTTTCTAAGCGCCTTCCACCATCTGCCGTTTACCTTCAGCCACGCATGACCTTACGACCGGGCAAACTGCAGCAACGGCTGTATATTACCTGCATCCGCCACCTTTAATGCGGCCAGGTAAGCACTACGAGCCTCTCCTTTACGGATAAGACCTGCGGCTCCCCAGCTGAATACAGGTTGCTGATAGAGTTTGTTGATAATAATATCTGCCATAAGGCGGCTATGCCGGCCATTCCCGTTGGGAAAACAATGAATACTAACCAATCTGTGTTTGAAACGGACGGCAGCTTCATCGGGCAGATAAGTTTTATGCGCATACCAGAATGACGCATCATCAAGAAGATATTTAAGCGCTGCGGCAATCTGCCATTTATCTACTCCGATATTTTTATTGGTCTTCCTGAACTGGCCTGCCCAGTCCCAGATCAATCCATACATCTGACGGTGTACAGTCTGAATAAATTTTTCAGTAAAGACCAGGTCCTGTTTAAATCTGCGGCTTACAGACCATAACATGGCCTGTTCTATGTTATACTGTTCAAGTTCATCCAGCTCTCCACGCGTAGTTATTGTAGGAATAAGAATTCCTTCTCTTTCCTCGTCATCCAGCAACGTTTGCCCATCTTCATATTGCAGTTCTAATCCCATAGAGTTTTGGGCATATCCCGCTTCAATTCGCTGGTGCGGTCTTCGATGGCTTTTTGCAACCGCTCTTCTGTATTTGCCTGGTCTTCGAGCAACATAGTTTGCGATGTACGCATCACTATCTGTACAGCCAGTTCTTTTGCTTTTCTTTCTATCAATGCATCCAAACTGCCATCCTTTGGCACAAAACCATAAACGAGTTTCATATCCAGGGCAACCGCAGCCTCCTGAAGAGATTTGAGTGTAATAGACCCTTCTACTTCTCTTTTCTCCATATCTACCACAGCCTGCCTGGTTATTGATAGCTTTTTACCCAACTGCTGAGCCCGTATGCCTAAAGCAAGACGAACCGCTCTGATCCAGCCCGTAGGCAAAGGTGTCACCGCTTTCGGATTAGCCAGTGAGCGCATACGCCCTTCCAGTTGTTCGTGTATTAAAATTGCTTTTGCCATATTTGTAAAGTTATTCCTTTACAAATATACAAATTTTGTAAAGATATATCTTTACAAAAAATATTTTAAGTAAAGTTATAACTTTACAATAGTATGATTTATTATAATGAGTATTAGCTTATTTAATTGATTATCAATATAAACCAATTTTACGATTGAAGGAGTCCAGTTTCATCCTAGTTAACCCGAACTAACTGCCCGCCGGTGATGCTCCCGAAACTCCCTGGGAGAATGCCCAATCCGGGCCTTGAAAAACTTAGTGAAATGGCTTTCATCTGAAAAATTGAATTCGGCAGCAATTTCACTGATTCTTTTCCCGCTGTGCTGCAGGCGATGTACTATCAGTCGTGTTTTATAACTGGCAATATACTGTTGCATGGTTTCGCCCGTATGCTGCTTAAAATAACGACTCAGGTATGCCGGTGAAATACTAAACGCCCGACTCAGTTGCTCCGCACGCAGCTTCGCTGGCTCATAAATATGCGTTTGAATATATTGCAGCATATCAAGCACACGCATATCCGTTTGTTCAGACACATCCAGCTCCTGGTATTTCGCGATGTTACGCGCCACCACCACAATCAGCGTATTTACCAATTGCTGAATAAGTTCCTGATTATAAATATCACGGTTCATATGCTCCCGGCCAATGGCTTCGATTAGTAGTTTAACCAACTGCTTATCTGTCTGGTTTTTTAAAATACAACCGGGGCGGCGATTGGCGTTTTGCAGAATAAACTCCAGACGCTGTACATTCTCTACCGGAAGCCGCCCGTCTTTGAGATAAATATTATTAAAGCGCAAAAAGAAAAAGGTAGTAGTGCTTTGCACATCAAAAGAATGGTAATCATCGGGCGTAATCAGAAATAAATGATCCGCATGATAAGCAAACCTGCTTCTGTTTATACATTGAAATCCTGTACCCTCTATTATATATACGAGCTCAAAAAAATTATGCCCGTGCACCTGTTTGCTGCATTCATCGATTGTTTTGTACGTGATGGAGTACGGTTCATGCAGATTCTCCTGATTCATACTATCGCCTTTTAATTAGCTATTAAAATACCGGTTAATGGCAAAATTATACAATTATTAAGCCCAGAATCCGGTATATTTTTGCCCTGCTAAATAATCAAAATGAAAGCATTCATATTAACCGAACCCGGAGGAGTGGAGAATCTCCAACTCACAGATACGGAAAAACCGGGTATAAAAGATGGCGAAGTGCTGATTGCAGTAAAGGCAATCGGCATCAACCCGGTAGATGTTAAGAGCCGCAAAGGCAAAGGAGTGTATGGACGTATCAAAGATCAGCAGCCACTTATTCTTGGCTGGGATATTTCAGGAATCGTCACTGAATCGAAAGCAGCAGCTTTCAAAGCCGGTGATGAAGTATTTGGAATGGTCAATTTCCCCGGCCATGCCAGGGCATATGCCGAATATGTAGCAGCTCCGGCATCACACCTTGCGCTTAAGCCGGCATCTATATCACATGCAGAAGCAGCGGCAGCCAGCCTTGCCGCTCTTACAGCCTATCAGGCATTGGTGCATAAAGCAAAACTACAGGCCGGCCAGCATGCATTGATTCATGCCGCTGCGGGAGGTGTTGGGCATTATGCTGTACAAATTGCCAAACACCTGGGCGCAAATGTTACAGGTACTTCATCGGCCAGCAAAAAAGATTTCGTATGGAGTTTGGGAGCAGATGCCCATATCGACTATACGACCTTCAACTGGGAAACCGCAACACCGGTATTTGATTTTGTTCTTGACACCATCGGCGGTGACAATATTGACCATTCATTGTATGTCACCAAGGCTGGCGGTACGCTGATAAGTATCCCAACAGGGCTAAATGAGGCAGTTGTTGAAAAAGCAAAAACCAGACAGGTAGATGGTTATTTCTTTATGGTTACCTCCAACGGTGAAGATATGCAGGTCATTGCAGACTGGCTTGGCAAAGGAATCCTGAAATCGCATGTATCTGCCATCTACCCGTTTGAAGAACTGGCCAAAGCGCATGAACAGGTAGAATCAGGAAGAACAGCAGGTAAGGTCGTTGTTACTCTTTAGGCAGTAACCTTACGACCGGTTTCAATATCAATAAAAGAGGAATGTCATACGTTCCTCTTTTTTATTGTCAACAGCTCACTTTCCGCTGACCAGTATCCAAAAGCATAGCAGTATCCAACAGTATAGTCTGCTCGTTGGCCCGTGTAGTGAAAATAATTTTGTCAAAAAAACAAATGAAAATACTACACATCATTTCAAGTCCGAGGGGAAAGGCCTCCTTTAGTATTAAACTGGGTAATGAAATCGTTGCTCACCTGCAATCAAAGTATCCGGGTAGCGTTGTCAAAACGCATGACCTTACTCAAACACCTTTTCCGCACCTCGAAGAAGTACATTTGAGTTCTTTCCTGACCGAAACAGAAAAAAGAACAACAGAGCAGGCCGTAGCCGCCAGCCACTCCGATGCCGCTATTGCAGAAATAATGGAAGCAGACATTATTGTAATTGGCGCACCCATGTACAATTTTGGTATTCACTCCAGTTTAAAGGCATGGCTCGATCATGTATTACGCGCTGGCGTCACCTTCCGTTATACCGAAAAAGGCCCCGAAGGTTTGCTGGTTAATAAAAAAGTATATCTCGCTATCTCTTCAGGTGGTGTATACAGTGACGGGCCTATGAAATCGTACGACTTTACAGAACCTTATCTGCTTAAAACACTTGGTTTTGTTGGCCTCAACGATATTACTACCTATCGGGTAGAAGGGGTGGCTATACCCGGCATACAGGAAACAGCATTTGAAAGAGCCGTGGAAAAAATAGCCGTTTGATAAAGGAAAAGGCGAAAGGCAGAAGGTCATTTTTTTAAACCTACTGCCTTTCGCTTTATTCTACGCTTACAGATACAGATCTCCCGGTTATGGGCTTATATGGATTAGACAAAAACATTTTCAGATAGTCTGTACCATCAATCACAAACCCTGGCACATGGCCTGCATGATGCCTGATAAGTATCTGTGTATTCGGCATAGTTCGTTTTATAAGTCGGTTGTAGAAAAGACTGCACCAGGGATCAATATCGCCTGCAGCAATTAACACTGGTATGCCGGAATATACCGGTGTTTTCACTAGTGCAGGCTCTTTCTTTACATTCCAGCAGTTGCAGATGGCATGATCCACATTGTTGTATCGTAAACCTGCCAGCCAGGGAAGTAGTATTTTTTGTTGCTTTTCTAATACCGCATCCGACCAGTTTACCTGCTCGCTGCAAAAAATGGAATAACGCATACCTGCTGTATAATTAGGGTCTGCAGAAAAGTACTGATCCATTTGTGCCGGTACATATTGCGCATGTTGCCCATTGATAATATTGGTGATAATTTCCGGTAGACTGCCCACCTGCCTGATATTGAGCCGGTCAACTATAATATCGAGCAATTCATGTCTGCCATAATAAACAGAGATGCTATCTGCTGCATCCTTGGGTTTATAGCGAAGACTGAATTTGTTATTACCCAGGCTGATGAAATACTTCTGAAATTTCTTACGTAGCCCCCGGTATTTTCCGCCACTCCCAGTATCGCTGTCTGCCCGTGCAAAAACCAACTCCAGCGCTTCATTGATATTTAGTAACGCCTCCTCTTCATAATTAGTAAATACAGGTAACGGTGATTGAAGGATCAGGGACTGTATGCCCTCCGGGTGATTTCTTGCCACGGTAAGCATTAGCCCTCCGCTATAGGATACACCCATCAGGTGCAATGAATCTATCTGTAAAGCTACCCGCAGGTCGTTGATGTCTGCTGCACTTTCTGTAGTGTTGTAGGCAGACAGGTCAATACCTGCTTTTACAAACTTGCTGCGACATTGCTGTACCGCTATTTTTACCAGACTATCGCGGTTAAGGTTCTCCCGGTAGCTGCGTTTAATGGCCTCGCCGACTTCGGAACAATCCAGTGCAGGTTTCGCCCACCGGGTACCCCGCTGATCAAAGAGAATAAAACCTCCCAGACTCAGCATTCCAACATCTGCTTTGATACTATCGAGATTACCTATAGTGCTGTAACCAGGTCCGCCTGTAGTATATAAAAACACATTGCTGGTAGCACTCTGCTCCGGGCGGCGTACAAAAACAAAGGGAATCTTTATTACACGACCGTTCTGTTTTTTCCTGTTTTCGGGAACTACCAGGTAGCCCTGCTTTACAATTAGCCCCGGAGCTACTTTTACAATAGTAGCCGGCTCAATAGTTGCTTTTTGCTGGCCATACAAATGCAATGGGCCTGTAAGAGCCAGTAAGAACAGTAACCGAAATGTGGTCATCATTTTCTTTTAATACATACGAAGTACGCATAACGGCAAAGCCCGAAAAAGTAAAAAAAGGACAGTTTTATTGCTGCTTCAGCCGCTTTCCGGTAAACTGCAGAACCTCCCGGCTAAAATGACTGTGGTCGTAGTAACCGTAGTCGAATGGGTGGAAAGCAGGCTTATTATGCAGGTAATCGTTAAGAGCTTTGCGGAAACGAATGACGGAAAAGTATTTTTTTGGAGAAACCCCCAGTTCCCTGACGAAGTAACGGGTAAGTGTTTTGGAAGAGACATGCAGACTGGCCGCTATTTCATAAACCGCTGACCGGTCCTCCGGATACTGCTGCTCGTTTAATGCACGATCTACCAGTTGCCCATAAAGACCGCCAGAACTGTTATGGGTCTTTTCCTTCAAATAATCACTCATCAGCTCAACCCTCGCTGCAAAGCCGGTCGCCTCCCTGATTGCCTGCAATAAACCCCGCGGAATAAAATTATCAAGTGTCATAAAACTTCCATTGAGCCGGGCAGGCGCAATATTGAACAACTGTCGCAAAGTGCCGGCATGAAATTTAACCGTAAAAATATTATCCCCCGGCGAGTTGATTCGTTGTACAGATGTATCCCTCAGCAACAGGATATCCTGCCCGGCGCCGATGCCGAATTTTTCACCATCCAGTTCCAGCTGGTAATGACCGGTGAGGTTAATAAAAAATGTAGGTGTATAACTGGGAAACATCCGGCAGGCAAAAAAATCCTTATCACGGGCCGATACAAACTGGCTGGCCGAAGATTCTGCAAAAAACTCTACATATTTATCCAGCCCGGGCGATGGGTGAGCAAAAACAAAAAACCGCTTAAGGTTTTCAAATATTTCGGTGACGGGTGCGGGTCGCATAAAATATTGCCTGGCTAAGTAGTGTAATTTACGCCCGAAACAAGCAATATCCCGGATATTTACACCCCTGTACCAAATGCAGGATAAGCGGTCCCGGTTTTCAATAAAAGCAGGAAGGCACTTTATTTTTACATTGTCTTATCTTTCGCTCCCGTTTCGCGTCTTTTGCCTGTGGGGAAACAGCTATAATAAGTGACTGGTACGTAAAGGTGGGCAGATAGCCGATACAGGCAGTATGGGACTGAAAGATGCCGGTATACCGGCATTATCCTTTTTGTGATCAGCCATATTTCAAAAGAGTAATTGAAATGCAATCTGAAAATGAATTAACCGTTTAGTATATGCCTATTATTGTCAATCTGGATGTGATGATGGCTAAACGGAAAATGTCGCTCAATGAGCTATCCGAAAAAGTAGGCCTCACCCTTTCCAATCTTTCGATACTCAAAACCGGTAAGGCCAAAGCCATCCGTTTCAGTACACTGGAAGCTATTTGTAAGGCACTCGATTGCCAGCCGGCAGATATACTGGAGTACCGGGAGGAGGAATGACTGGTTATATATCATTATTATATTTCAACATCACTATTGTCCGGGGAAAATAAAAGTGACAAAAAAGACGCAGAGAATCATTAGCACACTGGCACATTGCCGTATTAACACATTCGCCTTATTCATGTGGTTCGCCGGCCGGTAAAGGCAAAAGATGGAATAGCCGGATGTTGCAAACACCATAAAAAACGGCGCATGCTTGCTTATAATTCAGTTTTAAAAAGCCGGGAAGGATTTATCTGCGTAAATCTGCGGGAAATCTTGCCGGCAGAAAAGGCGATATACCGCAGATAAAGGATTTCAACAGGAGTTAGTCACACTGAAATCTGAATAGAGTTACTACGTCATTTTCAGGATTCCCCGGACAACAGTGAATGCAATATCATCGCAATAAATTTTCTATTACCATTACCCGGGATCTATTAATTCGTTAAAGCCCACAATGGAGGAGCAGATAAAAGCTATTTCCAATAGAGGAATAACCGATTATCGGATGCGTATATTCAGTAAACATACCCGGATCTTTAATAGCTATAATCCCGCATTCACCATAAAAGCCTCTGCTGCCACCCCTGCCTCCGTCTGTGTATATTGTTTTCTGACCCGGTCTATAAGTTCAATCAGCGATGCCTCGCGATAAGAGTGATGGCAGATCAGCTGCAGGTACAAAAGCTTCAATGCCGCATCACTATTTGACATTATTGGCTCAAACAGCAACGAAACCCAAGGCTGACATGGGCGGTAAAATGAAGCTTCAAGTATTGCTGCCGTAATACGATTATCTGAAAAAGATATTTTCTTCCACGCATCACGATATATCTCCTCTACTACAGGGGCATCGATAAAACGCAGCGCATAATAAGCCATGCTACGTATATCTGCTGAGCTGTCTTCCAGATAAGGCAGTATAAAAGGCAGCGTGCTCGTTGTTCCGGCATTCCCCAATACAGCCAGTAACAACATCGGATCGTTAACCGGCCGCAGCAGGTCCGCCAACTGGCTTACCAGCGAATCGGCCCTCGCCAAATTTGTCTCACTAAGTTGACCCGCCATATTCCCCAATGCCAGCAATACTGTGCCGCGCCGGTCAGTTACAACCCGCATGTCTGTGAGCAGCTCAAGCATCGCAGCCTGCAGCGTATACTCCGGCTTCGCTATTAACCCCACCGATGGCACTACAAACCTTAGCAGAGACGGATCGCGCAACCGATACTCCCGGATAAGTTTTACCAGCATATCCTGCGCTTCAGGAGTAGCGGCATGAATGAGGCCCGATCTAATCAGTTTAAACCTCGCTCCGCGGGGGTCGGAACCAATCAGTATCTCTTCAATAGCGGAAAGAGAAGATGCTGAGTTGGCTAAAAAAGCCTTCAGATCATCCGCAATATTCATTTGCAATTGTTCCGATGTGCTATCGGTAACGGAACGCAATGCTGTTTCGAGATCGGCCGGCTCAATTTTATCTGACCGCAACTTCTGCTGACGATCGCGAAACTCTGCCACTCTTCCGGGATAGAATAGAGCGCGCTTATAGATTTGTCTCGCACAAATACCGGTATTCACCACAGATTTAACGCGTACAAATGAATAACTATTGACCAACTTACTGGCAATGCGGTGACTGATATACGATTCACGATCTATAAAACCATTCACCATTACCGGAATGGCAGACGATGAATCAAGCAAGTAGCTGAGCCTTGTACGATAGCGTGTATATTGCGGCAACAATTCTACCTGTCTTGATGGGCGGCTTTGCCCCGCAACCAATGAATCAAGCGTTAGCCGGAATAACCCATTTACACTATCAGCACGGTGAAAATCTGCCAGCAGCCTTCCATCGGAAAGATCGATTACCTCGCTCCAATTTGCCAATGACTGATTAGGGTGATTGTAATACTGCAGCGCCTCTGCCAATTGAACGACGATATGCTCTGTTGCGTCTGCAGGAAGCGAGCTGAAGAACAGACTATCAATACCCCCCTCCCCGTTTTGCAAATAACAAAAGCCTGTCAGCAATCCCTGCTTTACCTCGCTGATGACAGCAGGTGGAGCAGGCAGGTCAAGTTTTTCAATAGCCGAAAAACTCGCACAGATATGCGTATGCTCCCGATCGGCGACTTGCGAACGTACCCTTAATAATCCTTTTAAGGAGACTGTAAGCTGCGTGTCGGCAATAGCTTCACTGAAAAAAGAAAGATTTGTTTTGACCTGGCTCTTAAAAACAACAGCGTATTCCCATGATTTTGTTCCGGACGACAATGTACCTGCGTTTCGTTCGCTCTGCCCATTTACAGATAAAAAAAACAGGCTGAGTGCAAACAACAACGCTGGTCGCAGCGACCGGGTCTCCATCAGGTGGAAATACGCTGTCATGTTATTGCCAGTCGAGATTAACTCCTTTATCCGATTCAAGCAATGTACCGGTTAAGCGAAATGCCGTTGGCGTCTCAAAAAGCGGAAATGTTTTTTTGGTAATACAGGGACCCCAGCAGTTCCAGTTGGAAAGATCGGGGTAGCGAACAAAAAGATTGATTTCACCTTTCAGCGCTTCGAGAGTTGCTTCTACGGAAGAAAGATTTTTTAATCGCCATACACCTTCCTGTTTTTCCAATCCGGCCGAACCACCAAAACCGATTCCTCCTTTGAGCAGGGTCACGATACCTTCTATCCCACCCTCAATAACATCGCGGTAACCGTATGAAGCGCTCACACGAACGGTGGTACCATATGTTGGGCCAATAAAAGCAGAAACGCCGTTTCGATCCATTTCCACATGGTAGCTGCAACCCACGGAACCGCCCATTGTAAAACTCGTATTGATACCCATTGACGGCAACCAGTCCATAAAGCTGATCGAAGAAAAAGAGCGATTAGCCAGGAGTTCGGATAGCTGTAGCTCTTCCTCATCCTCTTCAGAAAAACTATCGCCGGAAATTGCTCCTGTCTTATTAAAAAAAGAACGGCCCATCAGATTCACCACGACCTTTCGCTCATGACGCTGACCAGCATTTGCACGGGCGGTAAATTCTCCTTTCATGGTGGCCATGGGTATGGTAATGTTAAATGGAAGACCGAAGGAGCCCGAAACATTTGCGTTGAAATTAACGGCTACCCGATATTCGGATAGGGTGCTGGTCATATTATTTTCAATATCGGCACCAAGCGGTCTGATGGCATGACTGGTGACCTTCAGCGATGCATTGGCAAGATTAAATTTGGCTCCATCTGCACCGATCGACTCCTGTATACGATCAGTAAGCGGTTTGAGCAATTCTGTTATTGACACTTCCTCTTCAATCTTCTTTTCCACTTTTTTCAATGCGCTCAGTTGCCCGGTATTGACCTTACTTTGGCCTGTTACAGCCGGATTAAGGGCCTTTGTAGTACCGGAAGCAGAGGCATTGGTAGTTGTTTTCTTTTTAAATAAAAGGTTCGTTCGTTGCTGCTGACTCAATGGTGCCTTTCTGCCTGAATTGATCTGTACATTCAGCCGCTCAATATCTGTATCTACGAGTTTAACGGGTTTATACTTCAGTGACGAACTGCCAGGTTCAAAATTACGCAGGGTATAACCGCGTTTGCTGATTTCCTGCTCCACTTCATTGACACGAGACAAATAATCTTCAACAGTAATTTCTTTTCCCGTTGCCGTTTTTATTTTATCAGTTGCCTTCAGGGCTTTGCCATCCTTTTTGGCATCGGCCAGTTCAAAGCGCTTAAAGGCAAGAGGAGTTTTAAGAGCCGCATTACCCGGCGCCCTGTTTACAATGACCGGTTTATCATTCTGGGCAATGGAAAGCTGGGCCAGCAGCATGGCTACCGGCAACAGCAGAAGTTTTGTTTTCATATTTTCATTTTAGGAGTAATAAAATAGTCAACGTGTGCCGGGAATAGGCGCATCGGTAGGTCCTTTGCCATAGAGAAATGGGAAACTATCATCGATGGCCGGCATTCTTGTTTTTTCCGTAGCGGAAAGTAACTTGCTGATGCCCCTGAGCATAAACTGGGGATTGTGATAATACCCCATTATTTGGGTGGGCTGGGTGATGAAATCGGTGAGCATACCGCTCTTTTTGGCTTTCAGCAACCGTACCGTATTGGCAGATCGGTTGTCGCCCGGGCACCAGTTAAATTCGCACGGGTTGGGTGATAAATAGCGGTCTTCATCGGTTGTGTACAGTTGCATATTTCCATACTCCGACTCATCAAACCAATGGCGTTTACCTGGTGCATAATAAAACGGGAAACCGGCTACCGTTACCGGATCCAGATAGTATTCAAAACGGTGTATGCGGCCAGCCAGCAGATTATCAGCCCTGGTTTTGAAGGCATCATTGCCAATCGTTCGCGGTGAAGAAAACCCATATACTGCCTGCACATTATATCCCGCAGCTTTCAGATCGGCACCGGCAACGATGGCCATTGCCGAGCCCAGACTATGCCCCGTTATCCATATTTTCTTTGATTTTCCTCCCTGGGCATCCAGCTGGGCAATCAGTTCGTTTCTAATCAGGAGATAACTTTCATAAAACCCGCTATGCAGTTTTGTGCCTGCCAGCGGGCCAGTACCATCTTTAAATAACAGATTAAAATCCGTACCGATCCACTCACCCTTATTACCGATCTCGTTATAGGCATCTGTACCGCGGAATACGATAAAGTTAGCCCGTGGTGCAGTTACCACCATTACTTCGGGATCAAAGCCGGCATCGATACCAAAAAATTTCATCCCCTGCCGTTGCCTGATAAATTTGAACTGCGCTGTATTGGCCTTGATCCAGTCGATAGAATCCTGCACAAAATTGCGCTCGGGTGCGGGCGCAGGTTTCGTTTGCGCTACCCGTCCGGAATCGAGTCTGATATTTTCAATACCCGCGGCCAGCCTGGTAGCCGCTACGGTTTTGTTGACCTGCTGCAACTGTATTGGCGTCATATTGAGCCGGCGCGGCCATTTCGTTTCATCAAAAAAATAATGCGCAAAACGGCCGGCAAATGCCATTTCGAAATTCGCATTGGTAACCGTACTATTCCTTTCTATCCAGTCGGAGCTGGCAATCGAAGTCACGGGCCGCTGGCCATTCTGCAGATAACGGAGTTGATAAAACAACCGTTCAGGATACATCATCTCACTCATCTTGGCCAGAAAAAAAGCGTTAACCGGCGACATGGTAGTCGTTTCATTATAATTAAAAAACTGCATGCAGTTCTTTTCCCGTTGGGGTATGGTAAATGTCAACCGGTCGTCGGTAGCAAACCTGACCTGGCTCTGAACCACCGTCACGGCGGCACAAAAAGACAAGACCAATAGCAGACTCTTATTCATTATTTATTGTTTTAAGGGTTGATTAACGCATCATACAGGAAATACCAGCTACCGGAGTAAAGGCCTGCGACCTTCCGTTTTTATCCAGCAGCCAACGCATGCCATAGTTGATAATGACATTACGACTGATTCGCCAGTCGCCTCCCACGCTGATAGTAGTGGGATGTACGGTTGTCCACTGCACCGATGAGCTCACGATGTCTGTACCCGCTGGAGCTGTAAATACCTCTTCGAGTGCTGCAAGCGGAGTTTTCAACGACTTCTTCTCATACAGCAGCTCCGCAAAAAAACTGTAGATCGGTCCGCCATAACGGATATTTAAGCCCACTGAGTACAATTTATTCTCAGCTACTGCAGAGCGTTGTATTTCCTCTGCCGTCACCTGGTCCCTGATTAAAAAATCGACTTGCTCTTCATACCAGGTTGTTCGTACCAGGCCGGTGAGTAACCATCTTTTTCCCAGCGGCATTCCTCCATTGATCCAGAGTCCCCAACCGGTATTGCGGTTGAGCCGCAGTTTGCGCAGCGATCCGGCACTATCGCTTTGATAGGTATACACCCGTCCGAATGCCACATCCAGTGATGCAGCATTCCAGTGTTCGGCTACAAAAAGGCTTACGCGCTCAGTGATGGCTGCCTGCCGGCGTGTATGGAATGTCTGCAACTGTTCATTTACAGATACTATTTCGTTGCGAATGGCAGCCTTCTCCACTATACTGATACTGGAATCCAGCTTATGCTGCAGCTCTTTCAGTTGCAGCTTGAGTGAAGTCTCTTCTTCTTCAAATCTAACCGTAATATCATCGTAGAGACCTGGAGACATAAGCGGGTCTTTACCCTTAAGCAGATTCATCTTTACCGAAAAACCGATTCGCCGGTCATTTTCTTCATTCTGTACTGTACCGACCGAAAGATCGAGGGTAGACAGACGCTGCATCAAATAGCCCGCCTCTTGGTATTTGAGTAGTGGCTTTCTTTTATACAATAACTCCCACAAGGGTTGCGCCTGTATGGCAATATTGGGATTAAGACGCCAGGAGCGGAATGACCAGTCAACTTTAAAATCACGGATATCTGAAGTACGGTTTATCTGCGATGGGGTTACGCCCATCAGGTCAAATACAGGCGAAGGTGGAATCGAAAACTCTTTGGGCGATAACCGGCCCGATTTACTCTCCTCTTCTTCCTGTGCCCGGCACCAGTCTGAAAGTACCAGCAATGGCAAAACAAGCAGTAGTCGGATTAGATTGTATATATTACAGGATTGCATAGCAGATGAAATGCTTTGTATCCTGTAAATCTCTGCATAAACCGGCCGGTATACCTACCGGCCAGTGGTGAAAAAAGAGGCCGTTAAATACCTGAAATCCGGTATGGCGGCGACCGGTTATAATAGTAGCTTCCCGCGCTGCTGCAACTGATTAAATTGATAATAATTAATGCATATTGCATGACCCTTTTCTATAGAAGCCTTTGCTTGCTTTGTGTTTATCTCCTGATTCTGCAATGGCCTGCCTCAGCCCAGACGATCAATGAAGACAGCCTCCGCCAGGTCATTGCACAGCATAGAAGAGATACCCTGCGGGTGGATGCATTGAACCGGCTGGGAGGTTACCTGCTTTCGCACAAGCAGGATACCAGTGGTCTTTCCCTGCTGGCAGAAGCACTCCGCGATGCCCGATCGCTCGGTTACTATACAGGGATTTGCCAGTCGCTACTGGCCCGTGGCAATTATGCAACCAAACGAAATGACTGGCTCGCGGCAATTGCCACTTATGAAGACATACTGCAGGAACCATTTACGGGAAAAGACAGTCTGCGCCGCATCCGCGCTCAGATGATGGCCCACAACAATCTTGGCGGCATTTATAACCGAAATGGAGACTACACCACTGCCCTCTCTCACCGTCTGCAATCATTAAAACTGGCAGAGCTGCAGGCCCCCGACCCCAATACACTTGTAATCGTCTACTGCAATATAGCCAGTGAATACCGCCAGTTGCAACTGTATGATAAAGCCGCCGAATATCTGGACAGAGTAAAGCCAATGCTGACAGAGCTGAAACCCATCTACCACTTTGACTATCTCTACGAACTACACTCGCTCGATGAAGTCAAAAACGATACCGCCGGTATCACCAGGGCACTGGCCGGAATGAAGACATTGATAAGCACTGCAAAGTTTAGCCCATTTCAGGCCCTCGATACAGAGTATGAGTATTATAAACTCGAAGGAAACTTTTTCAGGGATTATCAGAAAGACTATAAAAAAGCGATTGAAGCACATCAGCAATCGCTCGAGACAGCTATTAAAATGAATGCCGAAGAAAGCAGACTGTCGGCTCTGCAAAACCTGGCTACCAGCTATTATAAAGCCGGCCTGACGAATAAAGCAATCCCGCTATTTGAAGAAGTCTACCAGCAGGGACTGGCAAGAGGGCTCACCTTCAATGCCAGGAAAGCAGCTGCCCACCTGTCTGATATTTTTAAAAGTAATGGCCGTTTTGAGCTGGCACTGAGTTATCGCGAAAAGGCAATCAGTCTCAGCGACAGCCTCCAGAAAGACGAAAAACTGAAAGAGCTCAATTTCCTCGAAGCCCGCTATCAAAACGAAAAAAGGATGGCACAGATTGCCAGCCTCGAAAGAGAAAATGAGCTGCACAAACTCGAAGTGAAAGAAAAAAACCGGTGGATGCTGGCCAGTATCGCTATTGCCATACTCGTGATGCTGTTTAGCATGATGCTGTACCGCAGCAATCGTCAGCGCAGACTGCTGGCCGAAAAAGACAGAATGCTGAAAGAAGAGGAAATCAGATTATTGGAAGGACAGCAAAAGGTCATTTCGCTCCAGTCTATGATCAATGGCCAGGAGGCTGAGCGAAGCCGTATTGCCAAAGACCTGCACGATGGACTGGGCGGCCTCTTCTCTACCGTCAGGATGCTCTATAGCACCCTGCAGGAGCAGGTACCCGCCCTGCGGGACATTGCCCTCTATACAAAAACAAGAGAGCTGATTGGTGTTGCCTCCGAAGAGCTGAGGCGTGTGGCACATAACATGATGCCCGAAGT
>JAGODE010000346.1 GCA_017998385.1 Chitinophagaceae bacterium
GTTTATCTGCAGGTATCATATCGTCCAGCGCATCATAGAGTGGGCGCAGGTATGGATCGATCTTTTCCTTGAGATCACCGGGCAGAAAACCGAGACTTTCGCCTGCTTCTACGGCCGGGCGTGTAAGAATGATTTTTTTGACCTGCTTGTTTTTAAGCGCGCGTACAGCCAGTGCTACGGCCGTGTAGGTTTTACCTGTACCGGCAGGGCCAATGGCAAATACGATGTCATTTTTTTCAGCTACTTCCACCAGCCGTTTCTGATTGGCCGTGCGGGCTCTTACCGATTTGCCATTGGGACCAAATACGAGAACTTCATTTGGATGACGTTCTACAAAATGATCCACGGTTTCGGCATCATCGCCACCCAGTACCTGCTCAAAATAGTTCTCACTCATGTGCCCGTTTCTTTCGAGGTATGACACAATAAGCTCAATCTTTTCCTTTGCACTTTCAATTTGCTCCGGTGAGCCGCTCAGTTTGATCTGGGTGCCTCTGGAAAGGATTTTTAAAAGCGGGAACTTTTTCTTGAGAATATCTAGTTTGCCATTATTAACGCCGAAAAACTCGATAGGATTTACAGTTTCGAGGTTGATGATCGTTTCAGTCAATGCGGATTAGTTTAATTCTTAGACAAACCGGCGGAGGGTAAATACCGGGTTTAATTGCGTCTTCTGAAATGGTACAGAAGCCTTACCCCCTCTTTTCAAATATAATTCAGTAGTTACTTATTTTCCTACATATAATTATCAACAGATGTTAATACAAAAATCCTGCCCGAATGGTTCATTTCACCGGATTCCCCTAATACCGTTTTTTCACGGTATGTAAGATAAAGAGTTTGTGTTAACGGCCTGTTATCATTACCAGCGGGCAACGATTTTAAAGTTCAGTAGGCGTGGCGTAAGGCGCTGTGGCATGGTATAAACGGTATTACTGAAATCCTTTATCAGCAGGTAGGAAATAGTGTTACTGCGGTCTATAAGGTCAAATACTTCGAGGCTGGCCCAGATATTGTCGAATCCCAGAAATGGACTATGGCTTCTGCGTTTGCTCCGGTCGCTGTCGAGCAGAAGGGCGCTGAAGCCAATATCAACTCTTATATAGGAAGGTATTTCCAGCCCATTGCGATATTTTACACTATTCGGAATGTTATACGGAAGGTTACTGCCATAAATGAGATTGAGATACATTTTCAGATTCTTGTTGGTAGCCAGGTAGTCCTGAAAAAACATACCAAAAGTGATACGTCTGTCTGAAGGCCGGCGTACCCATCCTTTTTCCAGCGTTACACTATCAATGGGTTGATTGTTGTCGTCGAGCGTATAGTTTTTATACGTGTCTCCTTTAATATTCTCTTTGGTTTGCATGAGCCCAAGGCTGATCCAGCTCTCCGCATCTTTTACGAGCTCACCATGCAGGCGCATTTCAATGCCGGCTGCATAGGCCTTTGCATTGTTTTCGCCGTAATAGCGGGTGCGCACATTGTCTACATCGTATGGCACAACATCCCACATGTTTTTGTAATACACCTCCGTAGTCCAGCGCATCGGCCTGCCGAAGCCGGTAAAATTATAATCAAAACCTGCCACCGCCTGCCAGCTTTGCTGGGCTTTCAGGTTGGTATTGACGGTGCCGTCATACCTGCGCAGTTCCCGGTAAAAAGGGGGCTGATGGTAAGCGCCCAGTGCAGCACGTAAAATGATATCCCTTTTCCAGTTCGGCTTCCAGCTGGCACCCAGACGGGGAGCAAGGAGAAACTGGCCATTCAGCGAGTTGTAGTTAAAACGCAGCCCGGCCGAGAGTGTGACCGAGTGCGCCGTATCTCCCAGCAGCAGATTGTCCTGGATATATCCGGATAATTTGTTAACCGCGAGATCGGCTTTTGATTTTATGACCTTGCTGAGCTGCAGCTGATCGGGGTTAAATGGGAGCGAGTAACCTGCTGAATCCTGGAATTCCCATTCATTCAGTTTGTCTTTGATATGCGTGCGGTCATAAGCCAGTCCCCATTGCAGGGAGTGGTTGCGCCAGTCGTAATTGCCTTTATGAGATACGTTCCAGTTTTCGATATTCAGCAGGTTGCGGGCATAGTTTTGAAATACACCAGCACCCAGCGGATTCACGATTAATCCGAATGTGGGTTGATTCTTATCAAAGTCACGATCACCAAACAGATAGGCGCCCTGTATATCGATGCGCTCCTGCTCATCGTTTACAAAGCGTGAAGCCATCCATTTCAATTTTAACCTGCGGCTTACCTGGTTGGTAAACGATATCCCCGTCATTTGGGTTTCGTACTGATCACGTTCCTGGCCGGAGAAATAAATATCCAGTCCGAGATTTGATGTAAAAAAGGGGGAGAATACGGAAGTAGTGAGCTGGCTGAACTCAGGATTTAATGAAAATTTGGACTGCGAATAATTGCCGAAAAATTCTGCCTGCCAGTGCGAATTGAGCTGATAGGTAAGCAGGGCCTGAATATCAGATGAGGCGGGTACATAATTACCCTGGGTTTCCTGACGGCTCAGCAGGTTGCGGTTACTGCGGTTGCGTGCACCAATCAGATAGGTAAACCGGTTGTTGGCCGAAGTACCTTCAACATGGAGCCCCTGCTCGAGTATACCGACATACGCCGATCCGCCAAACCGTTTCGGTTTTTTGTACTGGATATCGAGTACACTACTCATTTTATCTCCATAACGTGCCTGAAAACCTCCGGTATAGAAGCTGATATTGCGCACCAGTTCGGGGTTAATAAAACTGAGACCTTCCTGCTGGCCATTTCTGACCAGGTATGGTCTGAATACTTCAAAATCGTTTACATAGATCAGGTTCTCGTCGTAGCTGCCGCCCCGTACAGAGTATTGTGAAGTAAGCTCATTGTTGGAGCCAACAAAAACTTTAATGAGGCTTTCTACACCTGTAGTGACCGATGGAAGATTGAGTATGGATTTGGGATTAGGTCTGATCAGGCCGGCTTCACGTCTGTCGCGCTGATCGGTTACAATTACTTCCTGCAGCAGCTTTTCTCCACGCTCGAGCCGGATGGTAACGGTTTCTTCTTCATTTTCATTCAACAGAAAATTGCGCTGCTCAGCATTACGTCCAGCAAAAGAGAAAACAAGAGCAAAGGCTCGTTCTGCAGGCACCTGCAGCCGGAAATAACCAGAATCATTGGTGGTAATACCTTCCTGACGTCCCAGTATGGTTACGGAAACGTGTGTGAGCGGGTTTTCATTTTCATCAACTACCCGGCCGGATACAAAAGCTGTTTTCTTCTGTCCCCATGCAGATACTGTCAGGAGCATAAGAAAACACAGCAGCAGTTTTGATCGGTTCATCAAAAGGTTTAAAAGGTATAAGGAGTTTAAAAGGTTTGTGGATCATTCATTAGCACATTAGCATATTCCCACACTAGCACATTTTCAATGCTGATATTGTTTTTTTAGGATCTTCCGATCCGAATACCGTACTGCCCGCTACCAGCACATCTGCTCCGGCCTGCACAATACGGGGTGCGTTTTCTAACGTAACCCCACCGTCTACTTCGATCAACACCTGCAGGTTTCGCTCATCGATCATTTTGCGCAACTGACTGATCTTTTCAAGGCTGTGTTCGATGAATTTCTGTCCGCCAAAACCCGGGTTTACACTCATAACGCATACCTGGTCGATTTCATGAAGCACATCGGTAAGCAGCGCCACAGGGGTATGCGGATTGATAGCCACGCCAGCCTTCATTCCCAACGATTTTATTTGCTGGATATTGCGATGCAGGTGCGGACAGGCTTCGAGGTGCACGGTCAGGTGATCGGCACCGGCCTGTTTGAATTGCTCCGCATAATTGCCCGGGTCTTCAATCATGAGATGCACATCACAAACTTTTGTGGTGGCTTTACGGAAAAACTGTACCAGCATGGGGCCAAAACTGATATTGGGAACAAAGCGGCCGTCCATTATATCGAGATGATACCAGGCAGCTTCGCTTTCATTGAGCATATTGCAGGCTTCCTGTAAACGCAGAAAATCGACCGCAAGAAGAGAAGGGGCCACTATTGCCATAGATCAAGTACTGATTTAAAGTCTAAGATAAACGATTTAGTTCAGAGCGTTTTTGTTATCATCAATCAACTGTTATTACTTACTCATATTTGCTGCAGCATCTCTGGCTTCAGTAAATGACTTATCGAGCGAATAGGCCTTCTGATAACTTTCCCTGGCTTCCAGCAGCTGACCAGCCTGTTGCTGGCAACGACCTATCCAGTACCAGGCATCCGGAAATGCCGGAGAAATGGTAT
>JAGODE010000347.1 GCA_017998385.1 Chitinophagaceae bacterium
CAATGATTGTTACGTGGTTGCTGCGTTTGCGAACACGGTAGCCGCGACCCTGGGGAGCCGGACGCATTCTTTTCAGTGTACGGGCACCATCAACAAATACTGTCTGAATATACAGCTGGCTTTCATCACCACCTTCATTCTTCAGCTTCCAGTTGCTGATTGCACTCAGTACGAGTTTACGCAGAGGCACTGCAGGATGCTTGGGGTTATGCTCCAGCTCTGCCAGTACTTTTTCAACCTGCTGACCACGGATCAGGTCGGCCAGCAAACGCATTTTGCGGGGAGACGTAGGATAGTTATTCAGTGTAGCACCGAAGTAGTTTTTCCTTTCTTCTTTACGGGCCTCAGCCGCAAGTCTTTTTCTAGATCCCATTTTGATATTTGTTTGAGATTCGGTATCAACCGGCATATCGTCCGGCTTTTACTTCACCTGTATTAACCTTCTTTTTTAGAGTGTCCTTTGAATTGGCGAGTGGGGGCAAATTCACCCAGTTTATGACCTACCATAAATTCGGTCACATACACAGGGATAAATTTGTTGCCGTTATGCACAGCAAATGTGTGTCCCACAAAATCAGGGGAGATCGTGGAGCGGCGGCTCCAGGTCTTGATCACACCCTTTTTAGATTTGCCTTCGTTCATAGCCAGTACCTTCTTTTCGAGGTGAGTGGCGATATAAGGACCTTTTTTAATTGAACGAGCCATATTTTAGTTTGTCGATTTGAAAATTTGAAAATTTGAAAATGAACTTCCGTCCCACTTTCTTTTTTTAACCCTCTCTGTGCTGATCATCTTCAAATCTTCCAATCAGCACATTTTCAAATTATTTAGAGAGTTTGCTTCCGTTTTTCCGCTGGATAATCAGCTTATCGCTGCCTTTTCCTTTGGTACGTGTTTTCAGACCTCTTGAGTACTGACCGTTACGGCTGCGGGGCTGACCACCGGAAGCTCTACCCTCACCACCACCCATCGGGTGATCTACAGGGTTCATAGCCACACCACGGTTGCGGGGGCGGATACCTTTCCAGCGGCTGCGACCAGCCTTACCCATGCTCTGCAGACTGTGGTCACTGTTGCTTACCACACCTACTGTAGCATAACAGTTGATCAGTACTTTGCGGAGCTCACCAGAAGGCATTTTCAACACCGCATACTTCTCTTCCTTGTTGGTCAGCTGGGCAGATGAACCGGCACTGCGGGCCAGTTTGCCACCCTGACCAGGCTGCATTTCAATATTGTGAACGTTGGTACCGAGCGGCATATTCTTCATCTGAAGAGCATTACCGATTTCGGGCGCAACAGCATTACCTGCTTCTACTTTAGCACCTACATGCAGACCCTGGGGAGCCAGGATATAACGTTTTTCACCATCTGCATACTGCAGCAGGGCGATAAAGGCTGTACGGTTAGGATCATACTCGATAGATACTACCTCTGCAACACCTTCTTTATTACGTTTGAAGTCGATAATACGATACTTCTTCTTGTGACCACCGCCTCTGTAGCGCATGCTCAGATGACCAGATGAGTTACGGCCACCAGTGCTCTTCTTGGGCTCTACCAGGCTCTTTTCAGGAACATTCGTGGTTACTTCCGCATACGCGTTACCGATTCTCCAACGAGTACCGGCGGTAACGGGTTTAAACTTTCTTAATGCCATTTTTCAGTTTCCAGATTAATAATTCAAATTCCAACACTTCGCGGCGGTTGATTGCCATTCCTCGATCGCCATAGCTTTTGCGAGGAGATCTGTCTGCTTAAATGTTTGCGTACAGATCGATTGTTTCGCCTTCGGCTACGGTAACATAAGCCTTTTTATAAGCAGGCTTACGACCTGAGATCACACCAGATTTGGTGAAGCGGCTTTTGTTTTTACCGGGAGTTACAGTCGTATTCACAGCTGTAACAGTTACTCCGTAAAAACTCTCCACAGCTTTCTTGATCTCCAGTTTGTTTGCCTTCCTGGATACTTTGAAAGCATAACGACGCAGTTTTTCCTGCTGTGCGTTTGCCTTCTCGGTCAGGATAGGTTTTACCAGTACTTCAGAAAGTTTCATCGCTTTTATTTTTAGTCCGGATTCCTTTTTGATGGGCTTCCGGGTTTCATGTTGATTGATTGCTTGACGGATAATCCGTTTTCTGCTGTTTGATCAGGCAGTCAGCATACTGCCGGCTTCTTAAGCCTTTTCTTCGTCAACAAAAATGCGTGCAGCACTTTCTGTCAGCACCAGCACTTCTGAATTTACGATATCGTATGTATTGATATCGCTCAGGCTTACACCCAGTACAGAAGGCACATTGCGCAGAGACAGCTGAACGTTCTCGTTGAAATCAGGCTGAATAAACATCAGCTTCTTGTCTGCCACTTTCAGGTTAGACAGGATTTCAACAAAGCTCTTTGTTTTGGGAGTATCCATGTTGATGTCTTCTACGACAACAATGGCATTATCCTTGGCTTTATGAGACAGTGCAGAAATCTTAGCCAGATCCTTCACTTTACGGTTCAGTTTGATATCATATGCATGCGGTTTGGGACCGAAGATGGTACCACCACCCTTATAAAGAGGGTTGCGGATATTACCCTTACGGCTGCCACCAGTGCCTTTCTGACGATGCAGCTTGCGGCTGGCACCTTTTACTTCCGCACGTGTCTTTACTTTGTGAGTGCCCTGACGCTGAGCAGCCAGATATTGCTTCACAGCCAGGTAGATCACGTGGTTATTGGGCTCAACTCCGAAGATCTCTTCAGGAAGCTCAATCGATCTGCCGGTCTTGGCACCTTTTGTATTTAAAACTTCAACTTGCATTTCTTTATCGTTTGTAGTCCTTTGCCTCGTTACCGATCAAAAAACTATGACCAAATATTATTTCTGAATAAGTACAATGGAACCGTTATGACCAGGTACTGAACCGCTGACGAGGATATAGTTTTTATCAGCAAAAATCTTTACGACTTTCAGACCTTTCATCTTCACACGGTCGTTACCCATACGGCCGGCCATGCGCATACCCTTCATAACGCGGCTGGCGTCTGAAGAGTTACCCAGTGAACCGGGAGCACGCTGACGATCATGCTGACCGTGAGTGGCATCACCAACACCAGAAAAGCCATGACGCTTAACTACGCCCTGGAAACCTTTACCCTTGGTAGTACCTACTACTTCTACATTTTCACCTTCTGCGAAAATGTCAACAGTAACAGTTTCACCAATATTTTTTTCGATGGAGAAATCCCGGAATTCCTTTGTGAATTTTTTGGGAGCTGACTGAGATTTTGCGAAGTGGTTGATCTCAGACTTTGTGGAGTGCTTTTCTTTCTTGTCGCCGAAAGAGAGCGCGAGTGCATTGTAGCCGTCAGAATCTTTTGTCTTAATCTGCGTAACTACACAGGGACCTGCTTCAATAATCGTACAGGCCGTTTGCTTGCCTGCCGCATCGAAGACGCTGGTCATCCCAATTTTTTTACCAATAATACCTTTCATGGTTTGTACAGTTTTTAGCCTGCAGGATTATTGGGACAACCTTGTACATCCCGATAAACTATCGGGAGGTTTCAATCCCCGTTCGCCACCGACCTTTTCCTTTAGTCGCAGAAGCTTCAGTAAAAGCGATCCTTGTGACCGCACCCGAAGTTCCTCACTTCATCGTAAGTGTCCGCCTAAGCCAAGCTTAAACGGATGACAGAAGTACCGATGGTAAACAAACCCTGAATGGCTTGTTTTATGTAAATCAGCCAGAGCTCTTTTCTGCGCCGGTAACCCAAACGCCTTTGAGAGATAGCAATATGTTTATCAAAAAGAACTTACAAAATAAAAAACGCCCCCTAACAGGACGTACCGGCGTACTACGCCTTAATCTCAACCTCAACACCACTGGGCAGATCCAGCTTGCTCAGCGCATCTACCGTACGGCTCGATGAGGTATAAATATCCAGCAAACGCTTATGCGTAGCCAGTTGGAATTGCTCACGGCTCTTCTTATTAACGTGTGGTGAACGCAGAACGGTAAAAATTTTCTTGCGCGTAGGCAAAGGAATAGGACCTGTAACTACGGCACCGGTGCTGCGCACTGTTTTCACGATCTTTTCAGCTGATTTATCAACCAGATTGTGATCGTAAGACTGCAATTTTATTCTGATTCGCTGAGACATTTCTAAAAATCCCCATTTTCATTTGGGAGTGCAAAGGTAGGGGGCATAATGATATCCTCCAAATACTTGGGAAAGAATTTTATAGAATGTGTACAATAATTCTTTTCCATCCCGTTCAGTCTCAATACAAACGATGGAACCG
>JAGODE010000348.1 GCA_017998385.1 Chitinophagaceae bacterium
TCTCAATATGAAGTTAATATTAATTTTAGGTTAAGTGCATGGTAGATTGCGGAAAGCAGCTAAAATTTGACCTTTTACTTGACTCTCCGAAAAGGCTAATTATGAAATGGGAAACAGTTACATCTACAATTGGTCATTCAGCATTTGCTTTATGGAATAATGGCAAAAAGCTAATGACGCTGGTCTTTAATCCCGCCTCTAATGCTGCGCGGGTAGAGAGTGGTGCCGAAAAAAGAGTATTCCTTATTCGTAAAGAAGGTTTCCTTCGCAGCCGTACCGTGCTCAGAAGCGAGTATGGTATTTGCCTGGGTCGTACCGGTTCCGAAAACAACCAGCAGTTTGTAGAGGTAGGCGATCAGCGATTCTTCTATGAAGTTCAGGAGGGAAAAGCGCTTACCATTTACCAGGAGTCGCCGGAGCACCCATTAGCCGTATGTGAGCTGGATCGTTCTGTTGCCAACGAACAACCTGTAAGCGGTATTCCCGGCACACAGGCTCTTTCCGTTTTACTGATGACCCTATGCTGGTACCTGCTGCCTGCTATTCGCGACAACCGTTTATTGCAACAGTAAGCCCATTTCCGTTATAGATCATCCCAAACCTGTTTGGCAAAATCTTCCAGCGAAGGGTCACGCGCCCCCATCAGCAGTAATACACAACTGCCGGTAAGATGCGGCCGGATGGTTTCAAGCAGTTTATTTCTGTCTGCTACAAAAAAAGCGGATTTCCCTGCCGATTGCAGGTCGGCAATCAGATCGCCTGAAGAAATATCCTTTACGGCAGTACCACCTGCATAAAAAATTTCGCTCATCCATATTTCATCGTCCGGCCTTAATGCTTTCCCGATTTCCTCTACAAAATCATGTCGCAGAAATTTGGTTGGCCCATAGCCATGAGGCTGAAACCAGGCGATTACTTTAGGAGCAATAGGCTGACAGGCATGAATTGCTGCCGCACATTTGACCGGATTATGTGCATAATCATCAATCACCCATACATCTCCTTTTCTCCCCAATACCTGATGACGCCGGTAAATGCCTTCATAGCCGGCCAATGCAGCTGCAGCAGTAGCGAGCGGTACTCCCAGCATAGCAGCTACCGCACTGGCAGCAAGTGCATTTTCCATATTGTGTGCCCCTGCCAGTTGCAGTTCAAAAGACACCTGGTTGATCCGAAATGAAATCTGTAAACCCTGCTGTACAAAGTCTGTAGCCACATACCCTCCGGGACCGTTGACAGAAAAATCATTCGTAATATCTTGCGAAAGCTGAGCTGCCAGCGGATGCGACTGGTTGACGACAAAATGTTTGCTGTTATTCTTGAATACGGCAAACACATCCATCAATACATCCAGCTCCTTATGATCCTTATCGACGTTGAGCAGCAAACCTACTTCAGGTTTGTACTGTACAATAGAACCGTCACTCTCATCTGCTTCAATCACCAGCCATTCGCCCTGGCCTGTAAATGCGTTTCCAATAGCTCCATCCTTCATCAGACTGACCAGACCTGCGCCACTAATGATACCTGGCTGCATGCCGGCATAACGCAGAATATCAAACAACATGGCACTGGTAGTGCTTTTACCGCTGGTACCACCTACCGCAATTGTTTTTTTACTGGCTGCTATGATAGCCAGTAATTCTGATCGCCGGATGATAGGAATACCCAGTTGCCGGGCCTTCTGTACCTCCGGCACTGTATCCTCTACTGCTGTAGATACTACAACGAGGTCTGTGTGTTCAGTAATTCCCCGACCGTCCTGTACATAACACCGGATACCTGCACGCTCAAGCTTATCCTGTGTGGCATTATATACTCCATCCTGAAAAAAACGATCGCTGCCGGTTACGCGTTTTCCTACACCCTGCAGATACTGAGCCAGCGCACTCATGCCTGTACCCGCCACGCCTATGAAAAAAGGCTGCTTAAAGTCCTTAATATCCTGAATCATACTGCAAATAAAGAAAAATAATGACGGATGCCGCAATTCATCAGCCGGCTTTACAGATCAAACAGGCATGCCGCCAATTGATGCAGGCCTGCCTTGCAGCCCTTTCTCCCCTACGGTAATATTACAGCCTTAAACCTTTCCATCATGAAGATATCATCTAACCCAGTCTCCGGAGACCCCAAAAAGCTGGTAGACCTGGCAGGCAAAAAAATCCTTTTTGCCAACTTCCCTGCCGACGGACATTTCAATCCCCTGACCGGTCTGGCAGCTTACCTCAAAAAACTGGGGTGCGATGTGCGCTGGTATACCAGTACAAAATATGCAGAAAAGATAGAGTGCATGGGTATCCTGCATTATCCTTTACAAAAAGCTGTTGATGTATCCGATCTGGAAAAAAGTTTCCCCAACCGCACCCAAATAAAAGGCCAGGTTGCCCGGCTCCGCTTCGATATTGTAGAAGCATTTATCAATCGCGGCCCCGAATACTATGCCGATCTTTGCGCTATCCAAAAGGAATTTGATTTTGACATACTCGTAGCCGATTGCGCCTTTACAGGAATTCCTTTTGTGACCGACAAAATGAATATCCCTGTCTTATCAATCGGCGTGCTTCCACTAACGGAAACATCGAAGGATCTGCCGCCAGCCGGCCTGGGACTCACCCCCTCCTATAGCTGGATTGGTAAAATCAAGCAATCGTTGTTGCATTTCATAGCCAACCAGATACTTTTCAAAAAACCTAACCAGGTTATGAAAAAAGTGCTTGGCAGTTACGGAATCGATACACTCAATGCCAGCGTATTTGACGTGATGGTTAAAAAAGCAACGATACTGCTGCAAAGTGGCTCACCCGGTTTTGAATATTACCGCAGCGATTTAGGTTCGAATATCCGTTTCATCGGCGCCCTTCTTCCCTATCAGGTTAAAAAGCATAAAACCCCCTGGTTTGATGAACGCCTTAATCTTTATAATGAAATCATCCTGGTAACACAGGGTACAGTGGAGCGTGACGTAGAAAAAATTATTGTTCCGGTACTGGAAGCCTATAAAGACACTGACGTTTTGGTAATCGCTACCACAGGAGGCAGTGATACGGCAGTACTTCGCAGCCGTTTTCCGCAGGCAAATCTGATAATTGAAGACTTTATTCCCTTCGAGGACATAATGCCCTATGCAGATGTTTATATCACCAATGGCGGTTATGGCGGTGTTATGCTCGGCATTCAGCACGAATTGCCGCTGGTGGTAGCGGGCGTTCATGAAGGAAAAAACGAGATCAATGCACGGATTGATTACTTCAAACTGGGTATCAATCTGAAAACTGAGAAGCCGGCAAGCAGCGCCATCAGAAAAGCGGTAGACCATGTATTAAAAGATAAAACATATAAAACCGAAGTAACCAGGCTATCCCGGGAGCTGGCAGAATATAATCCGGGCGAATTAACGGCCTACTATATACAGGAGGTGCTGGAAAAGAAAGGACTGCATAAAAGAGCAGGGAGGCGATTTGAAGATGTGGGAGGATAATGTGCTAATGTGTTAATGTGCTGATGTGCTAATGTGACCATATTTGTTAATTCTCCTTTTGCCGCTCTGCCTTTTTCCTTATACCTCGCTATCTTTTACCTGATTCCTTATTCTCCTTCACCTGAGCGCGAATCATTTCGGGATAACCCATGCCGGCTGCCAGGGCATTGACAGCCTGGGCTATCCGCTTTATGCGGGTAGGTTCTGTTTTGGCATCATCAATCCATTTGCTAAAATAGCGCTGATGCGAACCAGAAAGTGTATCAAAGAATTGGCGGGCACGGGGCTCATCGCCGAGACAGGCGATAAAATCTTTATTGAAAGCAAATGGGGCTGTATCTTCCTGCAATTGTACCTGCAGCATAGCCCCCAGCTTTTTACCGATTGCTTTACGCAAGGCTGCATTTAATGGCATAATAAAATTGCCTCCACCCATGGGCAGCAAAGACACTCCTTTTATAGGATGATTATCCAGTTTGCCCCTGACACGAAACCCCAGTTTGTTGCCTGGTTTCATTTGCTGGGCCTGCTCCGCAGGGATTTCGATATACGTCCAACCGGTTTTCTCGCCCTGGCGGTCAAACCGGTAAATCGTGCAGGTGAACGACGCTATTGCAGACTTGTTGGTATTTTTCTTCTTTGCAGGCATATGCGTTTCCCTGCCGGCAAATAGCCGGCCGGTTAATTTCTTTTTATTGAAATTAATTAATTTCTCATCTCTATGCCTGTCCCTGGGGCGATATCTGCAGCAGTAACCTGCCCGGCAAGTTTTACTCTGGCGGGTCGCGGGC
>JAGODE010000349.1 GCA_017998385.1 Chitinophagaceae bacterium
CCATAATATAAACTGAGGTAAATCAGTATATGAGTGCCGGAATGCAGTTTTGGATCAAAATATTGACTTTAAACAGGAAAAAAACATTGTTAATGCGAACAACAAGCACTACGCCTTACTTTGTCTCCGGCGAAGCCAGTCCACGCGCTTCTGCAATAAGTCCATCATCGTCCCAACCTGCATCGATATCAGGCAGCGCTTTATTGATATCTGTCTGTAAAAGACGCTCCAGTTCTTCTATATGTCCGCGGGCAGCCACAATATACTCTTCTTCGTCTCTGATAGAGGCGAGTTCTTTCAATACCTGTTCGTCATACTTAAGAAATACATTGGCCATACGTTTTACTTTGTATGCCCTGTGTCCGAGTTGTATGAGCACATCCTGGCTCAGTCGAAGTGCTGTATCGACAGTTTCCCTGTATACATGCAGCATACCGGCATTCATCTGGTCGTATGCATCGAACCGGTTTTGTGCACGTACAAACAGATGCAGGTGAGGAAAATGTTTTTTCACTGTTTCAATCATCTCCAGCCTTTTCTCCGCAGGTTCAATGGCAATAATGATCACTTTGGCCTGATCGGCTCCCGCTGCCTTCAACAGATCATGCCGCGAGGCATCGCCATAGTATACTTTGAATCCCATTTTGCGCAACACATCTACCCGGTCTGTATCAATATCGAGATAAGTAGCTTTTACGCCATTGGCCCGCAAAAAACGGGCTATGGTATTGCCAAAGTTGCCGAAACCGGCAATGATGACCGGATTCTTTTCTTCTATGACATCGGGCTCACGCGATTCGGCTGCAATAGCGCAGGACCCAAAGCGGGGCTGTATAAACCGTTCATTCAGCAGCATAACAAAAGGAGTCATAGCCATACTGATAGCTACTACGGCAATCATAGTAGACACGATATCCGGCGGCAGTACGCCCTCGTCAAGCGAAAAAGAAAATAACACAAAAGCAAATTCGCCTACCTGGCTGAGCGCTGCGGAGAATATCAGGTTCTGATCTGTTTTCATTCCGAAAACCCGGCCGAGAATAAATAATACCAGTGCTTTAAGAAGCATCAGCGCGGCCACGAGTCCGAGGATACGCAAAGGATGATCCATAAGCAATGAAAAATCAATAGACGCACCTACGGCTATAAAGAACAAACCCAGCAGTAATCCTTTAAAAGGATCGATATCGCTTTCCAGTTCATGCTTATATTCACTATCGGCCAAAACCACTCCTGCGAGGAAGGTGCCCAATGCCGGACTCAACCCTACCTGTGTCATTAATACGGCAATACCGATCACCAGCAACAATGCGGTAGCGGTGAAAACCTCCCGCAGCTTGGTAGCCGCTACAATGCGAAAGAGCGGACGTATCAGGAACCTGCCAGCGAGTATGATCAAGCCTACCGAGCCCAATACAACGAGTGTTTGTGCCCAACCAGGCAAATGACTGGTAAAACCAACAGCCTCTTCGTGTTTTACCCCGGCCACCGCATTGCCACTGGCCAGCAAGGGAAAGATGGCCAGCATGGGGATAACGGCAATATCCTGAAACAGTAATACAGAAAATGAACTTTGACCGGCAGCCGTTTTCATCAACCCCTTTTCGTTGAGGGTTTGCAGTACAATAGCAGTGGAAGACAAAGAAAGAATCAACCCTATCGCCAATGCCTGCTTCCAGTGCAGATCAAATAATAATGCTACCGCCGCTACGATGAGCGATGTACCCAGCACCTGCAATCCTCCCAGGCCGGCTATAGAACGACGCATTTTCCAGAGGAGTTCCGGCTCCAGCTCCAGCCCGATTATAAAAAGCATCATGACCACACCGAACTCGGCAAAATGCATGATATCCTGCCCTTCCTTGCCAATAAAACCCATAACGGCGGGACCTATTACAATACCGGCCAGCAAATAGCCCAGTACCGACCCCAGCCCCAGTTTTTTTGCCAGCGGCACCATCACTACTGCAGCAGCCAGGTATACCATGGCCTGGAAAAGAAATGAATGTTGGTCCATAATCAGGAAGATTGAAGTGATTGGGGAATGGGCAACAGATCGTTGAGATAGGCAGCTGCTGCGAGTTGTGCAGGACTCAGCCGGTTATTAACAATAGCGATAAGCAATTGTTCGTATTGTACGGCGTAGAAATCGGCATCACTATCGGTTATGCGATGTGTGCCATGCACTACAAACGGAGGCAGGTATTCCATTTTGCAGAGATGGGCGGTTTGTTCGAAAGGAGCCAGAAACTCACGTACCGTAAAACGATTGCGGCCGGCACGTGTATAAACAGGCTGTGATGCGCCGGCAGAAATAGCATTAAATACATACTTGCCGGTGAGTGCGTGCCCATGCGAGCCATAAGCCCAATTGTGCTCCAGTACCAGGTCGAGCCACTGCTTGAGCAGTGGCGGTGCGCTGTACCAGTAAAAGGGATGTTGCCAGATGATAAAATCATGGTCCAGCAGCAGTTGCTGCTCCTTCTTTACATTGATCTCAAAATCAGGATATAATTGATACAAATCGCGAAATGTAATACCATCAAGATGGGCTGCATGCCGAACCATGCGGGCCTGTACCCTTGACCGCTCCAGTGCCGGATGCGCAAACAGGATTAAAACACGTGCCATACAACAATTTTACCGGATATTTCCGGTACGGCAAAAGCCATGGCCCCATATCATCCGATTTGGGTATCCGCAACCCTGATTTATACATGCTTTTCCGTAATAAGTCTATGTTCCATGAATGACTAAGAAGCGAAATTTGTGTTGTCAATCAATTATAAAACTCCTGCTAACGATCGTTGCAGGATAACTGATAAACCGCCGGCAAAACCGGTAAAAAAGAGAGGATTATATGAAACCTTTAATCAACGGACTTCACCACGTCACTGCATTTGCCGATGATCCGCAACAAAACCTGGACTTTTATGCAGGTATTCTTGGACTCAGACTGGTTAAAAAAACCGTCAACTTCGATGCCCCCGATGTATATCACCTTTACTATGGCAACGAAGACGGATCACCTGGCACAATTATGACCTTTTTTCCTTATAAAGGAATCAGCAAGGGCCGCCAGGGTAAAGGACAGCTGACGACAACTTCGTTTTCGATTCCGGCCAATAGCCTGGGTTACTGGACCGAGCGTTTAAAAAAATTCGGCATCAAACATTCCGATCCTCAGGAGCGTTTCAGCGAAGCGTTCATATATTTCGAAGACAATGACGGATTGGGGCTTGAGCTCGTAGCCAGCGATAAAGATGAGCGCCCTGCTTTTTCTTATGGCCAGATCCCGCTGGAGCATGCAGTAAAAGGATTTCACAGCATTACTCTCAGCGAAGATGGTTATGAAAAAACGGGGGCATTGCTAAGCAACTATATGAATCATGAACTGCTGGGCGAAAGCGCCAACCGTTTCCGCTACAGTGCCAGTGGCAAAGTGGGCGACCTGGTCGATGTGGTTTGTGAACCCGAACGCCTGCGTGGTCTTGGTGGCTCAGGTACTGTACACCATGTGGCCTTTAGCACCAACGATGACAGCAGCATTGTGGAAATGCAGGAACGCCTGGCTTCAAAAGGTCTCAGTGTGACACCCGTACTGGATCGCCAGTATTTTCACAGCATTTATTTCCGTGAGCCGGGTGGCGTGCTTTTTGAAGTAGCTACCAATCCTCCGGGATTTGCGATAGATGAGCCTAAAGATCAATTGGGACAGGGCCTTAAACTCCCGGCCTGGGAAGAGCCCAAAAGAGCGCAGATTGAAAAGGGCCTGGCTCCTATCAGCTTTGACTGGAAAAAATTTATCTAACCTGCACCATCGGTGTTTTAGTAACTAAACAATGGAAACATCTCTTCATACCAATGAGGTACTGACCGCCGGCCTGCCACTGGACAAAGCTTCCAAAGCTTTAATCCTGGTGCATGGCCGGGGAGGTACAGCAGCTGATATTCTTCAGCTGCGGCAACATCTGCTGCTGAAAGATTTTGCAGTCTTCGCGCCTCAGGCCAGCCAGCACAGCTGGTATCCTTACAGTTTTCTGGCGCCCCCTGCTCAAAATGAGCCATGGCTTACTGCGGCTATAAACAGTCTTGCCCGGGTAGTGGAAAATGTGCAGCAAAAAATTCCTGCAGATCACATTTACCTGGCTGGTTTTTCGCAGGGCGCCTGTCTCAGCCTGGAATTTGCGGCGCGACATGCCCAACGGTTTGGCGGAGTAATCGCCTTTACAGGGGGGCTAATTGGCGATCGTATTTACCCGGATAATTAT
>JAGODE010000350.1 GCA_017998385.1 Chitinophagaceae bacterium
GGGAAGGAAAATTATGTGGTCGGCGGTGAAGAAAGTTTTGGTTTGATGATAGGCGATAAGATTCGCGATAAGGATGCCGTCAGCGCCGTAGCCCTGCTTTGTGAAATGGCTGCATACGAAAAAGATAAAGGCCGCACTCTTTTTGAAAAACTGATAGATCTGTATGTGCAATACGGGTTTTATAAAGAAGATCTTATTTCTATCACAAAAAAGGGAATGGATGGTCAGCAGCAGATAGCTGCGATGATGGAAGGTTACCGGGCTAATCCGCCACAATCCATTAACGGTTCACCGGTAGTGCAGTTGCTGGACTATGAGTTGAGCAAAGGCCGCAATCCGCAGACAGGTGAAGAGTGGAGTATTACATTGCCCAAGTCAAATGTGCTGCAGTTTATTCTGGCCGATGGCAGTATTATCTCGGCCCGCCCAAGTGGCACAGAGCCAAAAATCAAATTTTATTTCAGTGTAAAGGAAGCGTTGAAATCAGCTGCCGATTTTGATCAGGTTAATAAAGACCTGGATAATAAGATCAAAGCGATTATTGCCGATATGAAGTTGTAATTATTTAATTAATAAGGTCAAAGCCGCTGTAGCAACAGCGGCTTTTTATTTGCGCAATAATTGTCCGTAATAAAGACACATAAACCTGCAGGTTCCCTATTAAAAATGCTGCAGACTTTGCTATCTTGCAGCCAGCTTATGAGACCCACAGAAGATACATACCGGCACAAAGGATTAAGAAAAAAACTGGTAGACACGGTTCGTGCCAAAGGTATAACCAATGAAAAAGTACTCGAGGCCATTGGTTCCATTCCCCGCCATTTTTTCCTGGAATCTGCATTTGATGAAGTGGCGTACGAAGACCGGGCATTTCCTATTGGTGAAGATCAAACTATTTCGCAACCCTATACGGTAGCTTATCAGACACAGTTGCTCGAGCTGAAGCCCTTTATGAAAGTACTGGAAGTAGGTACCGGCAGTGCTTACCAGGCAACTGTACTGGCAGAGATGGGTGTACAGGTGTATACTATCGAGCGGCAGAAAAAGCTGTATGATATCAATAAAAATTTCGATTTTCTTAAAAAGTATCCTACCATCAAATTCTTTTACGGAGACGGCTATGAGGGGCTTCCTACCTATGCCCCTTTTGACCGGGTACTGATCACGGCAGCTGCTCCGCAGATTCCTCCACGCCTTATTGAGCAGCTTCGCGTTGGCGGTATAATGGTGATTCCCGTTGGCGGTGATAAGGTGCAGCAAATGATGCGTATCACCAAACTCGAAAACGGCGCACTGAAAGAAGAGGTGTTTGATAATTTCCTCTTTGTGCCGATGTTGGGGGGGAAGGAAGTATAAAGGTTTAAAAGTTTAAAGGTATAAGAGTATAAAGGAATAAAAGTATAAAGGGTATAAAGAGTTTAAAGAGTTAAACTGGCTTCTGTTTATGGCGGCTACCGGGGATTGTAGATTGCTGGAGCTTGGTCATTAGACGCGATAATAAACTGCTGGTATGATTGCAATGATTCTGGATAAACTGAAACTCTTCCGTAGTGATGATTTTTTTGTCAAGTAGCCGGTACGATTGCGAACGCACTTCACCGCACGAGCCCTTTGCATATCCAAGAAACTGGATAAACTCCCTTCGGCTTCCTCGTTCAAAGCCCTCCGCAATATTATCCATTACAGATCCGGCTGATCTTTCTATTTGATTAATAAGGGCGTACTCGATCTTTTGCTTGTTTTTCTGAATGATCTGTTCCAGTTTTTGATAGAGCACCCTGGATAGTTGCCAGACTGTAAGATCTTCAAACTTTTTTACAGTAGCCATTGCGTACAAATTTTAGCATAAAGTAAAGCGCTCTGTTTTAATCTGCCATGAGGAAAAAACGTTTAAAAATGTTTTTTTTCGGGTAAAAAAAAGTCTCCTCATCAAGAGGAGACTTACGTTTAAACTTTTAAACCTTTAAACTTTTAGAGGTGTATTGCTTCACCATACGCCACTTCAATCGCATCTTTCACGCTCTCACTGATGGTGGGGTGGGGGTGGATGCTGTTGAGTACTTCGTGGTGAGTGGTTTCGAGTTTGCGGGCGGTAACGGTTTCTGCGATGATTTCAGTTACGTTGTAGCCGATGGCATGCGTACCCAGCCATTCGCCGTATTTGGCATCGAAGATAACTTTGATAAAACCTTCGGCGTGACCGGCAGCTGAGGCTTTACCGCTGGCGCTGAGCGGGAACTTACCCACTTTGATTTCATAGCCGGCTTCTTTGGCTTGTTTTTCGGTGAAACCAACCGAAGCGATTTCGGGGTAACAATAAGTACAACCCGGTACATTGCCGTAGTCGAGTGGCTCGGGCTGGTGATTGTATTTCTTTTCACCATGAGCAATTGCTTCCACACAGATGATGGCCTCTTTACTGGCTACGTGTGCCAGTGCCTGGCCGGGAACACAGTCGCCGATAGCGTATACTCCGGCTACATTTGTTTTGTAATATTTGTCGACAGATATCTTGCCTTTGTCTGTTTTTACACCCAGTGTTTCGAGTCCGATACCTTCGATGTTGGCAGCAACACCAACTGCACTCAACACGATATCGGCCTCAAGGGTAATCTCGCCGCTGGCAGTTTTTACGGTTGCTTTCACGCCGTTGCCGCTGGTATCCACACTGGTTACTTCGCTGCTGGTCATGATCTCGATACCCTGCTTTTTGAAGTTTTTCTCCAGTTCTTTTGATACTTCTTCATCTTCAACCGGCACTACGCGGGGCAGAAACTCCACGATGGTTACTTTGGTGCCAATGCTGTTGTAGAAATAACCAAATTCAACACCAATGGCACCGCTGCCTACGATGATGATGCTTTTGGGCTGAGTGGGCAGTGACATGCCTTCGCGGTAGCCGATGATCTTTTTGCCATCCTGTTTGAGGCTGGGCAGCTCACGGCTGCGGCCACCGGTAGCCACAATGATATGACGGCCTTCCACAATCTGTTTTTTCCCTTCGGCATCAGTTACTTCCAGCTTACCGGGAGCGGTAAGTTTGCCAAAGCCCATGATTACGTCAATTTTATTTTTACGCATCAGGAAGTTAACCCCCTTGCTCATTTTATCAGCAACGCCACGGCTGCGTTTGATGATGGCATCAAAACGGGGAGTGCCGGTAGCTTCAATACCATAAGATTCGGCGTGGCGGATATCATTTGCCACCTGCGCGCTTTTGAGAAGAGCCTTGGTAGGGATACAGCCCCAGTTGAGGCAAATACCGCCCAGGCTTTCTTTTTCAATAATAGCTGTCTTCAAGCCTAATTGCGAGGCGCGGATAGCGGCCACATAACCACCGGGACCACTGCCAAGCACAACTACATCGTATGCCATGTCTAAGATTATTAATTGATTAGATGATTGAGGGGCAAAGGTATTAAAAGAAGGGGGAATTTGGGCAGGGAAATATAACGGGTAAAAGGAATAAGAGGTATAAAAGTTTAAAGGTTTAAAGGTGAGAGGTTAAAGACAGACTATTATCTATTTCCCCACCCTTATACCTTTAAACTCTTTATACTTTTCCGAAGATTACCGTAGCAGTATGTCCACCAAACCCAAATGTATTGCTCATGGCATACTGCACCTGCTGATGGCTGGCTTTCTGCAGGGGGAAACGGAATAGCTGATTAAATGGCGCTTCGATTTCTCTTGTATTGGCCGTGGGCGGTACCTGGCTGTGGCGGATAGCCTGGATACAGGCAATCGCCTCCACTGCTCCTGCTGCTCCCAGCAGGTGTCCGGTCATGGATTTGGTAGCGCTGATGGCCAGTTTATCATGGCCGTCAAACAGACGGGCAATAGCCCTAAGTTCGCTGGTATCGCCCATATCGGTGGAGGTGGCGTGGGCATTGATATAATCGATTTGCTGCGGTTGCAGGCCGGCCTCTTCCAGTGCTGCCTGCATGCCAAGCCAGGCGCCTTCTCCATCCGGATGAGTGCCCGTGAGGTGATAGGCATCTGCGGCCATGCCGCCTCCCAGCACTTCCGCCAGAACAGGAGCGTTGCGCTGCAATGCATGTTCCATACTTTCGAGAATCAGTGCTCCGGCTCCTTCGCCCATCACAAAGCCATCGCGGCTTGGATCAAAGGGGCGCGAGGCGGTTGCCGGATCGTCGTTGCGGGTAGAAAGTGCACGTGCTGCATTAAAACCACCCACCGATGACTGATTGATGGGGGCTTCCGAACCGCCGGCCACCATTACATCTGCTTTACCCCACCGGATATAGT
>JAGODE010000080.1 GCA_017998385.1 Chitinophagaceae bacterium
GTAAATAACCGACAGGTCAATTAGCACATTTCCCCATTAGCACACTAGCACATTCGCATATTAGCACATTCGCCTATTCTTTTCTTTTGGTTCGCCGGCCGTGGAGGCAAAAAGATAGACAAGACAGCTGTGCAAACACCATAAAAAACAGTGCATACTTACGTGTAATTCAGTTTGAAAAAATCGGGAAGGATTTATCTGCGAAAATCTGCGCCATCTGCGGGAAATTTTGCCCGCAGAAAACGCCGAATACCGCAGATAAAGATATTTCCCCGAACAACAGTAGTATAGGATCTGTAAATAACCGACAGGTCAATTAGCACATTTCCCCCATTAGCACACTAGCACATTATTTCTCTATTTTTGCATCCATGAAACTCGACATTCTCGCCATTGGCGTACATCCCGACGATGTGGAACTGGGTTGTTCCGGCACGTTGATCAATGAAATAAAAAGAGGAAAAACAGCCGGGATTGTAGACCTGACTCAGGGGGAGCTTGGCACCCGCGGTACAATCGAAACCCGCTATGCCGAAGCTGCCGAAGCAGCCCGCATTATCGGCGCAGTGGTACGCGAAAATCTAAAAATGCGTGATGGCTTTTTCCGCAACGATGAGGAACATCAATTGCAGCTGATCCGCATCCTTCGAAAATACCAGCCCGATATTGTGATCGGCAATATCCTTAGCGACCGCCACCCCGATCACGGTCGTGCCGGCCACCTCATCAGTGATGCCTGTTTCCTGTCGGGCCTGCGCAAAATCGAAACCGTTGACGACAATGGATTGCCCCAGGAAAAATGGCGACCCAAATATTGCCTGCAATACCTGCAGGACTGGTATCATGAACCGGATCTGCTGATCGATATAAGCGACAGTTTCGAACAACGAATGCTGTCCGTCCAGGCTTACAGTACCCAGTTTCACAGCAGCAACCCCAACAGCGCCGGGCAGGAGCCCCAAACCTATATTTCCACCCCCGATTTCCTGGATAGCGTTATAGCCCGTGCCCGTATGCTGGGCAAACGCATCGGGGTTAAATATGCCGAAGGTTTTGTGACCGAAAAAAAGATCGGACTCCGCAACCTGGATGCGCTGATCCAAAATGAGACATGATGGTCTGCAAACCAGTAGATTACAAAACCATGACGAAAAAAAATCTTTTCCCCAAAACCATATTTTAAGGGTTTGTTGTGTATCAATAAACGTACCTTTGCCTTTGGTATCAACTTACTTACTAACCCGAGCAGAATGACTATTCCAAAATTTTCGAGTGTTCCCCACTCTTTCCATACCGAACTGAAGAAACGTATCAGCGATTATTTCAAAGAAGTAGGAAAGTCTACTACAGGCAATTACAGCCTTTTTATCAAGGCGATCATCCTGGTGGTGTCATTTCTGTTTGTATATGTACACCTTGTTTTTTTCACCCCTGCTATCGTTTGGGCTATTTTGGAATGCCTGGCACTGGGCTTTCTGACGGCAGCCATTGGCTTCAACGTAATGCATGACGGTGCTCATGGCAGCTTTAGCCGTTATCAGTGGATTAATGAACTGGCTGCGCTGTCTGTAAATTTCCTCGGCGCCAACAACTTTATGTGGAAGACCAAGCACAATGTAATACACCATGCCTATACTAATATCGATGGCGTGGATGACGACATTGATGCCAAACCTTTCCTACGTCTTTGCGAAACACAGAAGCGGTATAAGGTTCATAAATACCAGCATCTTTATTTCTGGGCAGCCTATTCACTGCTTTACCTGTGGTGGGTTTTTGTTGCCGACTATCAGAAATACTTTCTGCGCCGTGTCGGTAATATGCCCCTCAAGAAAATGCAGCTGTCTGACCATATCTCTTTCTGGGTATTTAAGGTTGTGCACCTGATTTTATTTGTTGCCATTCCTATCTACACAGTAGGTTTTACACCCTGGCTGGTTGGTTTCCTCATCTACGGCCTGTTTGCAGGTTTTGTACTGAGCATCGTTTTCCAGTTGGCACACACGGTGGAGCATACCCATTTCCCTCAGCCTGCCGAAGGTACCGGCCGTATGGAAGATGAGTGGGCAATCCATCAGCTGAAAACAACCGCCAACTTTGCGACTAACAACAAACTGATCAGCTGGCTGGTTGGTGGTCTCAACTTCCAGGTAGAGCATCACCTTTTCCCCAAAATATCGCACATACATTATCCCGCTATCAGCAAGATCATTAAACGTGCCTGTCAGGAATATGGCGTCACGTACATTGAATACCCCAAAATGAGACTGGCGGTAGCATCGCATGTGGCATTCCTGCGCCAGATGGGAAAGAAATAATGTGCTAATTTGAAAATTTGAAGATGAGGACAATGTGCTAGTGTGCTGATGTGCTAATATCGACAGAACTTCTCCCGCTTCGCTTTCTTTGCGTGCTTTATTCGCTTAGCGTCCTTCGCGTCCTTTGTTTGCTTAGCGTCCTTTATCCGCTTTGCGTCCTTAGCGTCCTTTACTCGCTTTGCGTTCTTTGCGTAAGTCTGTTAATTTATTTCACCCACCCCTCACTGCCTGCCTTCCACCCTTTACCATCCACGTTTTCTTCCTAACTTTGCAGCATGGCAAAAGTAAAAATCGGCCTGGTGCAGATGAGTTGCACCGCCAGTAAAGAAGAGAATCTGCAAAAAGCGATCACAAAAGTAAAAGAAGCCGCTGCCAAAGGGGCACAGATTGTATGCCTGCAGGAACTGTTTACCTCTCTTTATTTCTGCGATGTAGAAGATTACAAAAATTTTGAACTGGCAGAAGCCATCCCGGGGCCTTCTACTGAAGCACTGGGCGCTGTAGCAAAAGAACTGGGTGTAGTGATCATTGCTTCATTATTTGAAAAAAGAACCGAAGGGTTATATCACAATACCACAGCTATACTCGATGCCGATGGCAGCTATCTGGGTAAATACCGCAAAATGCATATCCCCGATGACCCGGCTTATTATGAAAAATTCTACTTCACACCGGGCGATCTGGGTTATAAGGTTTTTAAAACACGGTTTGCAACAATAGGCATCCTCATCTGCTGGGATCAATGGTATCCTGAAGCGGCCCGTATTACAGCCCTTATGGGTGCAGAAATCCTGTTTTATCCCACAGCAATTGGCTGGGCTACCAGCCAGGATGCTGCAACCAATACTGAACAATATAATGCCTGGCAAACTATTCAACGCAGTCATGCTGTAGCAAATGGTGTGCATGTAGTGAGTGTAAACCGTGTGGGCTTTGAGCAGGAAGGTGCCATGAAATTCTGGGGAGGTTCATTTATTGCCAATCCCTTTGGCAGCATCATGTACCAGGCCTCGCATGAAGATGAAGAAGTGTATGTACACGAACTCGATACGGCACAGACAGACCGGTACCGTACACACTGGCCATTCCTGCGCGATCGCCGGATTGATTCCTATCAGCCAATTACGCGCCGTTATATCGATGAATAAACCGGCTACTCATTTGCAACCGTTTTATCAGCCTTATTGCACCATTATTGACAAACTTCATGAGTACTATGTCTGCCACCCCCCGTCAACAGGGTTATTATTTTCCTGCTGAGTTTGCCCCGCATATAGCAACCTGGCTGAGCTGGCCACATAAAGAAGCCAGCTGGCCCGGCAAAATCGATAGCATTTATCCGGCTTATGCCGCCTTCGTAAAAGAGCTGGCCCGCGGTGAACTTGTACGCATTAATGTGGCCGATGCTGCACTGGAGGCTGCTGCCACCGCCCATTTACAAAAAGCGGGTGTACCCCTCGAAAAAGTACAGTTCTTTCACCACCCTACCAACGATGCCTGGTGCCGCGATCACGGCCCTGCATTTCTGATAAACACCGATGTATCAAAGCCTAAAGCCATTGTAGACTGGGGTTATAATGCCTGGGGTGATAAATATCCTCCGTATGACCTCGATGATGTGATCCCCACGCGTATTGCCGAACACTTCAGGCTGCCTGTATTTCATCCCGGTATTGTAATGGAAGGCGGTTCGGTAGAATTTAACGGTGCAGGTACCTTGCTCACATCTACAGCCTGCCTGCTCAATCCCAACCGCAACCCACACCTTAACCAGGAGCAGATTGAACAATACCTGCGCGACTATTATGGCGTGGAGCAGATACTGTGGGTTGATGAAGGTATTGTTGGCGACGACACCGATGGACATATAGACGATACCGTTCGTTTTGTGAATGAAGACACCGTTGTTACCGTAATTGAGACCAATAAGCGGGATGAAAACTATGACCTGCTGCAGCATAACCTGACACAGCTGAAAGCGATGCGCCTCATCAATGGCAAAGCCCTCAACATTATCGAACTTCCCATGCCCGATGCAGTGATCTGGGAAGACCAGCGCCTGCCGGCTTCTTACGCAAACTTTTATATTGCCAATAAATCGGTGATTGTACCCACTTACCGTTGCGACAGGGATGAGCAGGCCCTCCGCATACTGCAGGACTGCTTCCCCACCCGCGAGATAGTAGGTATTGACAGCACCGATATTATCTGGGGCCTGGGCAGCTTTCACTGCCTGAGCCAGCAGGAACCGGAATAATGTGCTGGTGTGCTGATGTGCTAATGTGTTGACGGCGAATTCATTTGCTAATAGGAACCGTTCTGGTAATGAAGAACTCAGGTCGTCATTATCAGCAGTTTAGCACATCAGCACAATAGCACATTCGCACATCTCTTTTGTTGTTTCCATTTTTAGCCTAACTTGCACCGTTTTCTTAATCCCAGGAAAATGGTAGACCTAGCTAATTACGATCCGAACGCCGTAAGTAATCCTAATAACAACATTTTTGGACTCCCCAGCTCAGAAGAGAATGCGCGTCTGGTAATAGTACCCGTGCCCTGGGAAGTAACCGTGAGCTATGGTGCCGGTACGGCCCGTGCACCCGAATCTATTTTCCGTGCTGCCCTGCAGGTAGATCTGTATGACCCCGAAGTACCGGAAGGCTGGAAACAGGGCTACTATATGCGCCCCTGCGACCGCAAGCTGCTTATGAAGAGTGATTACCTGCGCAAAGAAGCAGAGTTGTTTATCGATTACATTGCCCAGGGAGAAGATGTGGCAGCCAACCAGTTTATGTGCAAAACCGTGAAAGAGGTCAACGAAGGTGGCGCCTTCCTCAATAGCTGGATTTATGATCAGACAAAAGCTTTGCTCGATAAGGGCAAACTGGTAGGTGTACTGGGTGGAGACCATAGCGTGCCGCTTGGTTTCTTTAAAGCGATTGCCGAAAAACACGGCGACTTTGGTATGCTGCAAATCGATGCCCATTGCGACCTGCGCGAAGCTTATGAAGGTTTTAATTACTCGCACGCCAGTATCATGTACAATGCGCTGGAAGAGATACCCCAGATCGCACAACTGGTACAGGTAGGTGTGCGTGATTATAGTGCTGATGAATGGGAATATATCCGCAACAGCAACTTCCGCGTCATAACCTATTTTGACCGGGAAATCAAACAAAGACAGTTTGAAGGAGATACCTGGAAACATATTGCCGAAGAGATTGTAAGCAAACTTCCTCAGAAAGTATATATCAGTTTCGACATCGATGGGCTTGACCGTAAACTTTGCCCTCACACAGGCACGCCTGTACCTGGCGGTTTTGAGGCCGAAGAGATTTTTTACCTGTTCCGTAAAGTCCTTGAAAGTGGCCGTCAGCTTATTGGCTTCGACCTCTGCGAAGTGGGTGTAAACTCAGACAACGACTGGAATGCCAATGTAGGCGCACGTGTATTGCTGAAATTGTGCAACCTGATGATCGCCAGCAATACAACGACCAAACCCTGACCAGTCTTTAAACTAACACTTCCCTGATGCAGCAATTTGAACTGGTATTAAAAAATGAGCGTGCGCAACAATACCAGTTGCTGACCAAACTTGCCGTTGCCATCAACCTGCTGGTCTTGCTGATACTAGCTGTAAAAGCAGGCAGTGGCAGTATGCGCGTACAGATCATTGTAGCTGTAAGCGTGATGATGCTGGTTGTACTGGCTCAGTATTACCTGCAAAAAAGCCGCCTGCCTCAATTGATGGGTACGGCGCTTGTCTTTATCCTGATCACCTATCTTTTACTCCAGTTATGGTGGGCTGCAGGCCTGGTATTGCTGCTGTTTTTTATGTACAGTATCACACGAAGAAAATTGATTGTGACTGTCAATAACGAACAAATCATTTACCCCAGTTTTCCCCGGCGTCACATTGGCTGGACAGACCTCAATAATCTTATTTTGAAAGATGGTCTGCTTACGATCGATTTCCGCAACAATCGTGTGGCTCAAAATCATGTAATTAATAGCGGAAATGATAATAGCCTCAATGAGACAGAATTTAACGAATTTTGCCGCAGACAGCTCAACCAGTCCAAAAGCCATTGAGGCAGGGACTTCATCCATTTAGTTAACAATCATGGCACTCACACAATCACCCTATATTTTATATTCAGACGGTAAGGGAAATATTTTTGAAGATACTTCACTGTACGTAGCCGGCCGCACAGGCTGGGATGCCGTGCCCGTACCTGATGAAGAATGGATCGAATTGCCGGATGGCGGTTCGCTGTATGAGTTGCCTGGTCGCCGGGGCATTGGCATAGACGTACATAGCGGCGAAATGCGCTTGTGTGAAAAAGGCTGGGCCGTGGCTGCATTCATTCCGCCGGCTCATACCGGCTTTTACCTCGCCGCTTATGAAACATCACCCGACGCCCCCACACTGCCGCTGTTTTGCTATACCGCAGTAGGCTGGTATAATGATAAATTTTATGTACCGGCCATTCGCATAGAACAGGATATACGCCAGGATTGCGCCGGCTATGATCAGCAAAAAGTAGAAAGCGGAGTAGAGCAGCTGCTGCAGGCTTATCCGCATAACCGTCTTGTAAAACACCTGGCCGAAAATTGCGCCCTCACCTATCACTGCCCTGCTGCGCGTAATTATTTCCTGGGACGCTGGGAATGCCCCATACCGTCCTCCCCGGCCTGTAATGCCAATTGTGTAGGCTGCATTTCGCTGCAGCCCGATGAAGAAACGATCGTGTCAACGCAGGATCGCCTCAAGTTTAAACCCACTGCCGAAGAAATCGTAGAGTTTACCGTACCACACCTGGAAACCGCTCCATATCCCCTGGTAAGTTTTGGACAGGGCTGCGAAGGTGAGCCCCTGCTGATGTGGGAAACCATTCGTGAAGCGATTATTGAAATCAGGAAACATACATCTAAAGGAAGCATCAATATCAATACCAATGGATCGCGACCCGATGCAGTCCGTAAACTTTGTGAAGCCGGCCTCGATTCCATCCGCGTGAGTACCAACAGTGCCCGCCGCGAAGTATATATGCCGTATTACCGGCCTAATAATTACCAGTTTGAGGATATTATCGAAAGCCTGAAGATCGTAAACAGCTTTGGCGGATGGACCTCGATCAACTATTTCGTATTTCCCGGTATGACAGACAGTGTAGCCGAATATGAGGCCTTACGTAAACTGATCCGCGACACAGGGCTGAAGATGATACAATGGCGAAACTTCAATATTGATCCCGATTGGTATCTCGGCAAAATTGGCGTGGGCGATACAGGCGAATGCATGGGCGTGGGACAACTGATGCAGCTGATAAGAGATGAATTCCCCGATCTCCGCTATGGCTATTTTAATCCTCCGATGGAACGAATTAAAGGAAAATTCGAAATAGATTTCGCACACCACTGAAAACTAATATATTAATGTGCTAATGTGCTAATGCGCTAATGTGCTAATACGCAAGCACGTTATTGTCCTTTTTTCGGCCTTTTGCCCTTTGCCTTTCACCATTACCTAATACTTAGTACTTAAAACTCCAATCTTAACATTTATTAAGCGAAAAAAAGGGCAAGTTGCATGGGCTTTGATCCGTTAATACACATCTGTGTAAAAGAAGCCTGCCCGGCCAAAGAGGGCAAAAATGTACATTTGTATGAATAACTCCCTTACTATGTCCGCAGCCTTTGAATCAAGGAAAAACACCCAGGCCAGCATGATCACGGCAGGATTTGCCGCTTTTATGCTGCTGCTGATGTTTTTGCTGAAATGGAGTATTCCTGTAATTGCTCATCCACCCGCAGAACAGGGCATTCTGGTTGACTTAAATCTGCCGGATGAAGAACTGATTCCCCCTGCCCGGGAAAGTGGCGGCGGTGGTGGCGGCAATCCCGTTCAGGCCGCTGGTCCGGCCGGAGCTGCCCCCTATTCTCCCCCCAATCCCGGCACAGATGATGACTCCCGTGATGTGGAAGACACGAAAGATGAAGCCGATCCCCCGGTCATCAAACCCGACAATCCCAAGCCTACCGCTACCAAGATCAATGAGAATAAATCAGTGGTAAAAACGGAGCCAAAACCCAATCCGCAACCTCCTGCTCCGCAACAACCCAAGCACGTACTGCAGGGCCGTACGCTCACAGGTTCGGGCAATGGCGGTGGCGCAGCGCAGGATTATGACCGAAGTGGCGGCACGGGTACCGGCAGCGGTATTGGCCGTGGCAGTGGTACCGGTGGCGGATCAGGCACTGGCGAAGGTGGTGGTAATGGCTCGGGAAGCGGACTGGGTAATGGCCCCCGTGTTACCAAAGGAGATCGCCGCATTGTATCCAGTTATACCTTCGAAGGCGATCTGGACAAAGCCACTATTTATGCCGAAATAAAAGTATCGCAGGACGGTGTAGGTACCTTACTGGGCTTTGCCAAGGGGTCTACGGCTACCAGCTCCAGTTATCGCAGTGCAATTGTTCAATACCTGCGCAATATCCGTTTTAATAAATCAGATCACGAATCAACCGTTACGGTACAGTTCAACTTCCGTGTCAATGGATAATCACGATTCTCTTAACTATATCAGCGGCTCAGCATTTTGTTGAGCCGTTTTTTATTCCTGTTGCCTGCTGTCCTAGCTTTGTATGATGACAGCAAGAATTGAAATCATCCGGGGAGACATTACTCAACAGAACGTAGATGCAATTGTCAATACCGCGAATACTTCCCTTATGGGAGGCAGTGGTGTTGATGGCGCTATACACCGGGCCGGCGGCCCTGCCATACTGGAAGAATGCCGCGCCATTGTAGCCCGCCAGGGGAAATGTCCGGCTGGTGAAGCTGTAATCACTACAGGTGGCTTATTGCCAGCGCGATTTGTTATCCATACGGTAGGCCCGGTATGGAATGGCGGCAAAAAGAAGGAGGCAATGGTATTGTCCAGCTGCTACCGCAACAGCCTGCAACTGGCAGCCGCACATGCCGTAGACAGCATCGCCTTTCCTAATATCAGCACCGGTGTATACCGTTTTCCCAAACCTGAAGCCGCAGATATTGCACTGGCTACAGTAAGGGAAATGCTTTCGCAACTGGAAAGTATTGACCGGTTACTGTTTGTTTGTTTTGATGAAGAAAACTATAATCTCTATTCGGCACGGCTCAATTCATAAATAACCTTCTTTTCTGCTGCACCAACCAAATGGGGAGAATAGTAATTTTGCTGCATGACCTACGAGCAAACTGTCGATTATCTTTTTACGCGGCTACCCCTGTTTAGCCGCATCGGTGCGGCTGCTTACAAAGAAAACCTGGATAATACCCTTGCCTTATGCGCCAGCCTGGATAATCCCGAAAAAAAGTTTCGCTCCATTCATATTGCCGGCACCAATGGTAAAGGCTCCGTAAGCCATATGCTGGCGGCCATTCTGCAGGAGGCCGGTTATAAGACCGGTTTGTATACCTCGCCGCATCTTCGCGATTTCAGGGAACGGATCCGCATCAATGGCGAAATGATTGACCGCGATTTTGTAGTTGCTTTTACAGAAAAGATTAAACCACAGATTGACCGGCTGGAACCCAGTTTTTTTGAGATCACCGTAGCCATGGCATTCGATTATTTTAGCACACAGCGAACAGATATCGCCGTAATCGAAACCGGCCTTGGCGGGCGGCTGGACAGCACCAATGTGATCACACCCGAGGTATCGGTAATCACCAATATTGGCTGGGATCACATGAACTTACTGGGTAATACGCTGGAAAAGATTGCCGGAGAAAAGGCCGGCATCATAAAAAAGAATATCCCTGTAGTGGTAGGTGAAGTCTTGCCCGAAACCATTAGTGTATTTGAACAAAAAGCAGCGGAGCTGGCAGCCCCCCTAAGTATTGCTTCGGAAAAAAGACAGGCGCTTGACTGGAAGTGGACGGAGCATCATCAGTTGCAGGTCGAAGTAGCAGAGCAGCACAAAACAGATCACCAGATTTACCGGCTCGACCTGCCTGGCCTGTATCAGACACGCAACCTGCTCACCGTGCTTGAGGCCTGTGCACAGCTTCGCGAAAAGGGCTGGTCAATTACAGAAAATCATATCAGGACCGCCCTGCAAAAAGTAAAGAAAACAACCGGCTTGCATGGACGCTGGGAACTGCTGCAACAACATCCCCGCATAATTGCCGATGTGGCGCATAACGAAGCAGGACTGCGTATGCTGGTTGAGCAACTGGAACTTACCGACTACAAAAATCTGCATATCGTGCTGGGTATGGTAAAAGACAAGGAGGTTGAGAAAGCTTTAGCGGTACTCCCTGCTCATGCCCGGTATTACTTCACCCAGGCGCATCTGCCCCGCGCCCTGGAAGCGGCTCAACTGGCTGCGCTCGGCAAAGCCAGGGGATTGCAGGGCAATACTTACGGCAGCGTGCAGGAAGCACTGGATGCTGCAAAGCAGGATGCCAATCCGGAAGATCTCATACTGGTATGCGGCAGTGTGTTTCTGGTAGGCGAATTATATTAAATTTTACAAAGAATCAAGCTGGCCCAGTTTGCGCAGCGCATATAAGATACAGGTTACATGCATGGACTGAACGATGGCATTGTCGCGTATCAGCTGTTTCAGTTCTTCGAGGCTAATGAGTGCTACTTCTATATCTTCATTATCGTCCAGTTTCTGCTCCGCATTCTTTTCACCACCGGTAGCCAGAAACATGTGCATCAGATTATTGTTGGTAGATGGATTGGCCGAAGTACGTCCCAGGTATTGCAGTTGCTGAAATGAATAACCGGTTTCTTCCAGCAATTCACGCCGGATGGCTGTTTCCAGATCGGGATCGGTATCATCCACACAACCACCGGGTATTTCCATACATACTTCACCCAGTGCATGACGGTACTGGCGCTCCATGATTACCTTACCTTCTTTAGTAATTGCCACGGCCGTTACCCAGGTAGGAAATTCGTATACGTAATACGGATCCACGATATGGCCGTTGGGGGCTTCGCAGGTATCGCGTCGTACTTTAAACCAGAGATCTTTAAACAGGTAAGCGGAAGAAAGTATTTTCCATTTCATAACGAAATCCAAATCTTTTATTCAGCACTACCATCCTTTTTGCTCCCGCAGGGTAGTAATATGTGCCACATGATGTTTGCCATGCCAGGCATACATACCCAGCACATACCAAAGCCGCATCGTACGTTTATGTTCGGGATGAAAGAGGGTGCGGTTGTTCCACTCATCATCAGTAACATATTTCAGCATCTCATACATACGGGCATGCAGGGCATGCAACAGCGTAATGGAAATATTGATCGGTAATTTTTGTACATCATATAACTGCACCCACCCATTTTCATCATAGGGCTTAATAACCGGATTATCTTCTGTAAGTCCGAGCCGGAAACGGCAAAATGCATTGATATGGCTGTCGGCAATATGATGTACGAGTTGATGCACTGTCCACCCTCCTTCCCGGTAAGGCGTATGCAGCTGTGCTTCATCCAGATTAGCTACTGCATTTTCCAGGATGATGGGCAGGAATTTGATATCGGCCAGCCATTCTACTTTTGTTTCGATGGAAAAAGGCCGGGCTTCATACTGTCCGATGGGATAACGTGGATCTACGACCATGGTTGGCATATAACGTTGGTTTTATAATATCTCCAGTAATTCAACTTCAAACATCAACGTGGCGCCTCCCGGAATATCACTGCCTGCTCCACGATCGCCATATGCCAGCTCAGACGGTATCCACAAACGCCAGTGGCTGCCCGTTTTCATCTGGGGTATGGCAATCTGCCAGCCTTTGATCAGTGAGCGCAAAGGTGCGGTAAAAGGCTGGTTGCGCCGGAAGCTGCTGTCAAACTCACGTCCATCCAGCAAGGCGCCTTTATAATGTGCTTTGACCGTACTGGAAATAACCGGCTGCGCCCCATTGCCTTCACGGATCACTTCATACTGTATTCCTTCCGGCAATACATGTACGCCTTCCCTGGTTTTATTGGTTTCCAGGAAGGCTATGCCGGCTTTTTTTTGTGCTTCTATTTTGTCTTGCATAAATGCGCGGAGTTTATTTTGAAGACCCATGGTATGATTTGAAGATTTGGAGATTTGAAGATTTGAAAATGATAGGTTAATGTGCTAATGTGCTGATTTGCTAATTTGCTGATGTGCTAATGAAGAAATCCTTTCACCATCTACCTTACTTAAAACTTACAATCACAAAAACGCCTGAATCCAGACCGCTTCTACCTTACTCCTTTCACCATCTACCTTACTAAAAACTTACAACCGCAAAAACGCCTGAATCCAGACCGCTTCTACCTTACTCCTTTCACCATCTACCTTACTAAAAACTTACAACCACAAAAAAGCCTGAACCCAGACAGCTTCTACCTTACTCCTTTCACCCTTTACCTTACTTAAAACTTACAACCGCAAAAAAACCTGAATCCAGACCGCTTCTACCCTACTCCTTTCGCCCTTTACCTTACTTAAAACTTAACACTTACAACTCCATCAGCCTTCGCGCAGGGAGTGGCCGGTTAAATGAATAAACACATCTTCCAGATTTGCCTTTTTCACTTCTTTGGGCCGCTCAAATCCTGATGCCACGAGGCTGTCGATCATATTATCCGGCGAATCGAGGGCTACAATACGTCCTGAATCGATAATAGCAATACGGTCGCACAGATATTCGGCCTCATCCATATAATGCGTGGTAATGATCACCGTTGTTCCCTGCTCGCGGATATTGCGGATCAATTCCCAAAGACTGCGGCGGGCCTGGGGATCGAGGCCTGTGGTGGGCTCATCCAGGAAAATAATGCGCGGCTGGTTGATGAGGGTTGTGGCAACAGAAAAACGCTGCTTCTGACCGCCACTCAGGTCCTTGAATTTGGCCCGGGCCTTATCTTTCAGGTTCACCGTTTCCAGCAGTTCCATGGGCGCAACCTGGCGGTTGTAAAGTCCGCTGAACAGCTCAACCAGTTGTACCAGATTGAGGCCTGGATAATAGCCGCTGGTTTGCAACTGCACACCGATGATTTTTTTTATTTCGCCTGCCTGCCGGTCGAGATCCAGTCCGTCTACTATTACCTTACCACTTGTCTTTTCACGCAGGGTTTCGATAATCTCAAGTGTGGTAGATTTTCCGGCACCATTAGGTCCCAGCAAACCAAATATTTCACCTTCCCGCACATCAAAGGAAATACCTTTGACAGCCTGAAAGTTGCCATAATTTTTAACAAGATCGGTAACGGAAATGATTGTGTTGCCTTGCATGGGGGCAAGTTACTGCAATTCCGGATAAGGAAAAGCGTGGCGGCGATTAGTTGACAAAAAGCTGGGTGTAATAGATCACCCCTTTTTTATCCTTTGCCGTACCTATACCAATATACCTGAATGTTCCCAGCATATTGCGCCGGTGACCGGGCGATTCTTTCCAGTCTTTTACCACTTCCTTTCCCGAAGTAGCGCCATAGGCTACATTTTCGGCAAAGGCAGTGGAGCCGGGTATTTTTCGCTGGGCAGCTGCTTCACGGCTGGCAAAACCACCATGCCCGAAAGCCACCCTGCCGGCAGCCATATTTTCACTATGCTTCCGTGCGATTGCATTCAGATCTTCGCGCATCTGAAGCACGGTCTTACCCCTGGATCTGCGAAACTGATTGGTAGCAGCCAGTATATCATCATCAAGGCCTGCAGGAGGTAAACCGGCAAAACTCAGCCACCCTATACCCACTGCCAGCAAAAGAATTATTAAACGAAACAAATGTAAACGCATACTTTTTTTCATTGCTCAGAATGCCTCAACATCTGTACCATTGCTTCGATGGCTGGCGGCAGATATGCTTAGAGTCTGTTAAAAAATATATTCTATACGGCCGCCTGCTCAAGGCAGGTATCCAGTTCATTCATCATCCCCTTACTGCCAATGAACATGGGCGTGCGCTGATGCAGTTGAGTCGGCACAATGTCCAGTATGCGTTCTGTGCCATTTGTAGCACGACCGCCGGCCACTTCTACAATAAAAGCAAACGGGTTACACTCATACAGCAGGCGCAACTTACCCCCCGGTTTATCGGTAGTACCGGGATACATAAAGATGCCACCCTTGATCAGGTTTCTGTGTACATCAGATACCATACTACCAATATAACGCTGGGTATAGGGACCGCCGGTTTGTTTATCTTTTTTCTGACAAAGTGTAATATAGTTCTGCACACCTTTATCGTAACGGAAGAAATTACCATGATTGACCGAATAGATATTACCCCATTCCGGACACCGGATATCCGGGTGGCTGAGTGTAAACTCACCTATGGATGGGTCAAGGGTAAAACCATTTACACCACGTCGGGTAGCATATACCAGCATGGTACTGGAGCCGTATACGATATAGCCGGCAGCTACCTGCTTAATACCCTGCTGTAGAAAATCCTCTCTTGAAGCCTTATCCCCTTTTGGGGTAACCCGGCGATAGATTCCAAAAATGGTTCCGATAGATACATTCACATCAATATTACCGCTACCATCAAGCGGGTCAAAAAGACAGACGTATTTGGAGTTGCGGCTTACTGCATCGTCAAAGGCCACAAATTCATCCAGTTCCTCGCTGGCGATACCTGCACAGCTGATGCCATGCTGTAATACGCCCATAAACTGATCGTTGGCATATACATCCAGTTTTTTCACATCTTCTCCCTGTACATTCACACTACCGGCATCACCCAGGATATCAACCAGACCGGCCTTATTTACTTCCACATTAACCCGTTTGGCAGCCAGGCCCAGATCGCGGAGAAGATTACTGAGTTCACCGGTGGCATGCGGAAAATCGCGCAACTGCTGAATGGTAAACTCATCAAGTGTCAGAATTTTTCGGTTAAATAGCATAGCAGTTAATGGTTATACTAACAAATGTAAGTATTAAGTTATGAGTATTAAGTAATAAGTTATAAGTTTTAGGTATACGGCCGGAGGTAGAGGGCAAAAGGGATAAAAGGGAAGATCAAAACCAGCCGATAATGCGAGGTTACAATATGTTCACCGAACACAATCCTTTAACATACACCTTCCACCTTTTACCTTCTACCCAAAACTTATCACTTAAGACTTAAAACCTCTCTCCTTATTTTTGCGGCACATTTCATTTATATGCAGGTATTCAAATTTGGCGGTGCATCCGTAAACAGTGTTGAGCGTATTGTAAACCTGGCTTCTATTATGAAGCAATACCGGGGCGGGCGGCTGCTGATTGTTATATCGGCAATGGGCAAAACAACGAATGCGCTGGAAAAAGTGGCAGAAGCTTTTTATGCCGGAAAAAAGGAGGAAGCGCTCTCCCTCTTTGAGCAGGTAAAGCAGCAACATCTTACCACGGCCAGGTACCTGCTCGTAACCCATGCACTTGCCTGCGAAAACCAGTTGCGCGATTTCTTTACCGAAGTAGAATGGTTGCTGCACGACAAACCCGTACGCGCTTTTGATTATTATTATGACCAGATTGTATGTGTGGGTGAATTGCTGAGTACTGCTATCGTAAGCCATTACCTCAATGAAACCGGCAATAGCAATCAATGGATGGATGTGCGGGACATCATTCGTACCGATAATAATTTTCGTGATGCCAACATCGACTGGGAATATACAACAGCGCAGGTAGCCCGCTATGTAATACCTGCACTCGAACAGCACCAGTTGGTGATTACCCAGGGATATATAGGAGCTACCGATGAAAATGAAAGCACGACCCTGGGCCGTGAAGGCAGTGACTATACAGCCGCGGTTTTTGCCAATCTGCTCAATGCCGAAAATCAGACTATCTGGAAAGATGTGGAGAGTGTGATGAATGCCGACCCCAAACAATTTCCCGATGCCCGGCCCATATACGAACTCAATTATCGCGAGGTAATTGAAATGGCCTATTATGGAGCACAGGTTATACATCCCAAAACCATTAAGCCGCTTCAAAACAAATCGATTCCCCTCTTTGTAAAATGTTTCCTCGATCCCAGTTTGCCGGGCACAGTCATTCATAATCATACGGTCAAAAACCTGCCACCGATTATTGTCTTAAAAGAAAAACAGGTAATGCTGGAAATGAGTTCACGCGACTTTTCTTTTATCGGCGACAGGCATGTAGGTACTATTTACCAGTTACTCGAAGAAATGAAGATTCGTCCCAACCTCACCCAAAACGGAGCCATTAGTTTTGTATGTGTACTGGACGACCGTCCAGATCGGATAGAGAAACTCGCACTCGCTGTTTCTGCCTTTGCAGAAGTACAGGTAACCCGCAATCTTTCCTTACTTACTATCCGTCATTATCAACTGGAATTGCTGGAGACCCTTACTGCCGGTAAAACAAGCTTACTGCGCCAGCAGACCCCCGATACCGTACAGGTGTTAATGGCTTAAAAAAATAAACAGCGAGGATTAATTCGCCTCAACAGATATGGTTTGTACCATTTTTTTGGGAACCGGTTTATCGTGCAGGATGGCAGGCTTCCAGTCAGGCATTTTTTCGAGGCGGGTAATCAGTTCATCGTTGAAGTCTTCATCTTTCATTCCACGCAGTACATTGAAGTTGGTAGGCGTACCATCCTTATCTACAATAA
>JAGODE010000081.1 GCA_017998385.1 Chitinophagaceae bacterium
AGGCTTCGTACTCGCCATTGCTGATATCTGCATTGAGCATTTTTTCGATGAAATAGAAAAACTGCTTACGACATACATCCTTACCACTGGGAATATCCATTTTATGAAACCGGGTATTAACCAGTTCCTCCACCTGTCTGATACGGTAAATCTCTTTGGGTGTTACGATGCTGAGCGAAATACCGCTTCTGCCGGCCCGGCCGGTACGACCGCTGCGGTGCGTATACACTTCGGTATCGTCGGGCAATTCGTAGTTGATGACGTGGGTGATACCCGTTACATCAATACCACGTGCGGCCACATCGGTGGCAATCAGCAGTTGCAGGCTTTTTTCGCGGAAGCGCGACATTACTTTATCACGCTGTGCCTGTGTAAGATCACCATGCAGTGCTTCGATATCATATCCCTCCCGAATCAGTTGCTCCGTAATGTCCTGGGCATCGGCTTTGGTACGGGTAAAGATGATACCGTACAGTCCGGGATTGAAATCGATGATACGCTTGAGTGTTTCGTAGCGGTTTACATGCTGTGTCATGTAATACTGGTGATCGATATTGGCATTACCGGCGTTGACCTTGCCTATCGTAATCTCAAAGGGCTTATCCATGTAGCGTTTGCTCACCTGCCTGATCTCCGACGGCATGGTAGCACTAAACAGCCAGGTACTTTGACGGTTGGGGGTGTTTTTAAGGATGAATTCAATATCATCTTTAAAACCCATGTTGAGCATTTCATCTGCTTCATCGAGCACCACATAGTGTATCTGCTCCAGGTTTACGGCCTTGCGTTCTATAAGGTCGATAAGGCGACCGGGAGTAGCTACAACGATATGCGAACCTCTTTTGAGCTCCCTGATCTGCTCGCTGATAGAGGTACCGCCGTATACGGCGGTAATGGTTACCGGTTGTTTGCGGCTTTTAAAAGAGTTGAGATCATTGGCAATCTGCAAACAGAGTTCCCGCGTGGGACAAATAATCAATGCCTGCGGATATTTATCTTCCTTGCGGATAAGTTGCAGGAGGGGCAGGCCAAAAGCAGCGGTTTTGCCGGTACCGGTCTGTGCCAGGCCAACAAAATCCTTGGTTCCCTGCAGCAGCACGGGTATCGCTTTTTCCTGAATGGGTGTGGGCTGGGTAAATCCCAGAGCGGCAATCGACTGAAGGATGCCTTCCTCGATTCCTAACGATTCAAATGTGATCACGTAATATATAATTATAATGAAAGTGCGAAGGATATGGCAGCAAAGAGCACAAAGGTAACATTTTATACAGGGCTACCCTGCAACCAGACGTCAGAAAAGGTACAAAACTTGCATAAACTGCATAAAATCAAACAAAAAGCCATCCCAGAAATCCGGAATGGCCTTTTATAATACTATTAAGAAATAGCTTATTTCTTAGCTGTAGTGTCAGCAGCAGGAGTAGTAACCGCACCAGTGTCTTTCTTGGTAGTGTCAGGAGCAGGTGTGGGAGCTACTTCAGGAGCTGTAGCAGCAGGAGTATCTGTAGTTTCAGTTTTCTCTGCTTCGTTGTTACAAGCTACAAAACCCAGGCTGGCTACAGCCAGAACGATGAAAAGCTTTTTCATTTTGTTTGTGATTTTTAAAAGTTTTTTGAAATATTTCACTGTTTATACCACAGGGAGGAAAAGGTAACCCACAATTTTTAATTTTTTTTTTGAGTCGCCGTAGGGTTACTATTTTTAAAAAAAAGTATTAAATAACGGATAGTGAAACCTGAGCACAACGAAAAGATTCTACTGGAAGGACTGGCACGTAACGACAGGAAGGCCGTTGAAACGATCTATAAGGATAATTATAACATTGTTCAGGCCCTGATAATCAACAACAATGGCAGTGCAGATGATGCCCGTGATGTATTTCAGGAAGCCATGATCGTTCTCTATGAAAAAGCCCGATCGGGCAATTTTGAGCTTAACTGCCTGATCAGCACATATTTATACTCCGTATCCCGCCGTATCTGGCTGAAAAAGCTGCAACATGCCAGCCGGTACACAGGCGAATTGAATACCACCGAGTCACTGGTTCCCGTAGAAGACGATATGGAAGAACATACACGCAGGGACCTGGAATTCGGAATGATGGAAAAAGCCATTTTACGGCTGGGCGAACCCTGCAAAAGCCTTTTGGAAGCCTTTTATCTTCAAAAAAGGAATATGCAGACGATAGCAGACGACTTCGGCTATACCAATGCCGAAAATGCCAAGACCCAGAAGTACAAATGCCTGATGCGGTTAAAGAAAATATTCTTTTCTCAATATAAAAATGGACTTCGTGATGAATGAGCAACATGATATTCAAATGCTGGACGCGGTGGAGCGGTATATCCGCGGCGAAATGAATCCCGATGAGCGCCTGCATTTCGAAAACCTGCGCAAAAGCAATAGCGATGTAGACCAGCTGGTTGTAGAACATACCCTTTTTCTGCAGCAGATGAACCGCTTTGGCGAATGGCAGCAGTTTAAAACCAACCTGCACGATATTCACAGCAACCTGACCGATAAGGGTGAACTCGAAACCAATAAATCGGGTAAACTGGTTTATTTCTGGAACCGCTACAAACGTGTGGCTGCCATAGCCGCTTCTATTGCCGGTATTACCGCGCTTACTTTCAGCTCGCTGGTATGGACCATCAGCCCCAAGGCTTCCAGCGCCGATACCGAAAAACTGAGCCGCCGCATCAGCCAGCAGAATCATGAGTTTTCCAAAATCCAGAAAGATCTTAAGGATGTAAAAGCCTCCGTGGCGGAAGTTGCCAAAGGTTTTATCAACAATACACCTAACACCAACGCGGCCAGCTTTACGCCTGCTACCGGCGGTACAGGTTTTCTTATTGATGGCAAGGGCCTCATGATCACCAACGCCCACATTGTACAAAACTCACACAATATCCGCGTCATCAACAGTAAAGGTCAGCAGTTCAATGCCTTTGTAGTGAAACTGGATGTAAACCGCGATGTGGCCATTATTAAAATCGATGACCGCCGTTTCAAACCATTGTCTTCCCTGCCCTACGGCATCCGCAAAACCCCGTCAAAAATTGCTGAGCCGATATTTACCCTGGGTTACCCACGCGATGAAGTAGTATACGGGGAAGGTTACCTGAGCGCCCGCACCGGTTACCAGGGCGATACACTCAGTATCCAGATATCTATCCCTGCCAACCCCGGCAACAGCGGCGGTCCTATTTTCAATCATAAAGGCGAAGTCATCGGCATACTCACCTCGCGCGAAACAAAAGCACAGGGTGCCGTATTTGCCGTACAATCAAAATATATCTATCAGGCCATCGAAGAAGTACAGAAAAATCAACTCTACCGCGGTGTAAAACTTCCCATCCGCTCGCAGTTAAGCGGACTGGACAAAGTGCAGCAGGTAGAGCGCATCCAGGACTGTATCTTTATGGTTAATGGTGACTGATCCCGATAAACTAATTATCCCTGGTAAACAAAGCAAGAGGCTGTCTGATATCAGACAGCCTCTTGTAATTTCTGTCCCTATACGCATTGTAGCCCGGCCATAGAGACCGGGCTACAAACTATAAAACCTTCAATTGGCATATTATTTCCAGAGATACTCAGGATACTCGCCCTTAGCAATCAGCTCTTTCAGGCTTTGCTCCACAAACGGTGCATCTTCCTTGTAGGTAACACCAAACCAGGAAGAGGTAGTGGGAATAATCTCAACCTTTCCGCCTTCTTTGATGAAACGGTCTGCAACGATAGGGATGAAGAATTCCGATTTCAGTTCCTGGCCATGAGCCTGCAGAAACTCGCGGAAGAGCTGCTGCGTATAAGAGAAATATGAAGGATGGAAACACCAGAAATTCATGGACACGCGTGTTTCCAGCGACAACTCCTTCGGCTCCAGGTTATCATCAACCATGATCTTTCCGTCTTTCATGGCAATATTGATACGCTCGGTAATAGTAGACAGATTACCCAGATCGTCAAGACCACATACACCGCGGTTCACGGTGCCGTGCTCAGACAGGGTACGCAGCAGGTCATAGCCTACGATAGCGTAGTTTTTTTCTGTGCAATCATTTACCAGAAAATCGGCTGCATTCTTAAAAGCATCTGCGCCGTAAAAATCATCGGCATTGATTACGGCAAAAGGTTCATTTACCACACCAATTGCGCTTAATACAGCGTGCGCAGTGCCCCAGGGTTTCTTGCGATCTTCAGGAATAGCATACCCTTCTGTAAAACCGGTCATATCCTGAAATGCATATTCAATGGCTACTTTCCCTTTCAGTTTGGGCTCGAAAATTTCTTTGAAATCATCAGCAAACTCTCTGCGTATGATAAACACTACTTTTCCAAAACCGGAACGGATGGCGTCAAAAATCGAATAATCCATAATCGTTTCACCACCGGGACCAAACCCCTGAATCTGTTTCATACTTCCATAGCGGGAGGCCATACCGGCGGCAAGGATTACTAATGTAGGCTGCATAAGGCTTTAATTTGCGGCACAAATTAAACTAAATTCGTTAAGGCTCATAGCTATTTATCATGGAATCTATTAATACCGGGCTGGCAGTACTGCAGGATATATCTGATTTTTATGGTGGACGTCACCGGGTAGAGGTATTGCGGCTTGATCGCATTCACCCTGTTATCAGCGGCAATAAATGGTTTAAGCTGCGTTATTACATAGCAGATGCCCTTCAGAAAAAAAAGACAGCCATCATCACCTTTGGAGGTGCATGGAGCAATCATATCGTAGCTACCGCAGCTGCTGCTGCCGAAGCAGGCCTCAAGTCAACCGGCATCATCCGCGGTGAAGAGCCCCGGCAATACTCCCCCACCCTGCAAAAAGCAGCTGAGCTGGGCATGCAATTAATTTTTCAAAACCGAAGCGATTACAAAAGCAAAACCGTTCCCGCCCGCCTGCAAAACGACTATACCTGCATCATTCCCGAAGGGGGATACGGTGAGCCGGGAGCTGCCGGTGCGGGTACCATCTGGGAGCTGATAAAAAAACCTTTCGATGCTGTATGCTGCGCGTGCGGCACAGGCACTATGCTGGCCGGCCTGGCACTGGCTGCACCCGCCGGTACCCGCCTCACCGGTGTGAGTGTGCTTAAAAACAATTATTCATTACAGGAAGAAATAACAGCGCTCACCGGCACACAGACCAACTGGCAACTGTTGCATGATTTTCACAATGGCGGTTATGCCAGATATACCCCAGATCAGATCCGCTTTATGAACGAATTATATTCAGCTACCGGCATCCCCAGCGATATCGTCTATACCGGAAAATTATTTATGGCAACGGCACAACTGATCCGCGACAATTATTTTCGTGAGGACAAACGTTTATTATTAATTCATAGCGGCGGACTACAGGGTAATGCATCACTGCCGCAGCATACATTGCTGTATAGCTAAGCCCCCGGCTGGTTATCGCACGAATACAGCCCGGCAGATATTATAACCGGTACACAATTTTGTGAAATGTTTTACAACAATCACCCGGCTGCCGGTACAGACTCTGAATCTTACGCATGGAACTGTATATTTGTAGCCGTACTGCTACCCTTGCGGATGCTGTTTTATCTGTCCTGAATATGAAAAAACGTTTTGCGTTACTGTTTATACTTTCACTGATCGCGTACCTGGCACCTGCCCAGGATACCCTTCCCCGCTTTACGGTAAAGAACCTGGGAAGTAACCGGATTGTGATCAGCTGGATCAATCGTTTTCAGGATGTAAAACAGATCAATATCCAGCGTTCATTCGACAGCCTTAAAAATTATAAGACTATTTTGAGTGTGGCCGATCCCAGCAGTCCCGAAAATGGATTTGTGGATACCAAAGCGAATAACGACCGCATGTTTTACCGGATTTATATCCAGCTCGACAAAGGAGTATTTCTGTTTAGTGACCCAAAACGTCCGGTATGGGATACCAGCAATTATACCACAACCCGGCCTCAGAAAGCGGAGAATGTACGCACTATCACCACGCCATTATTTGGCCAGGACAGTGTTAATAATGTACCGGTGCTGGTAACTGACAACCGCCCCAAAGCCGATCGCTGGAAGCCATCGCCCTTCGTATTTACCAGTAAAGAAGGCTACATACGTGTCGCATTGCCGGATGACGAAAGCAAACACTATTCACTTAAAGTGCTCACACTCGATAATGACCTGTTGTTTGAGTTGAAAGATATCAGACAAAGAAGCTTCCGCATTGATAAAAGCAATTTCTACAGCTCCGGCTGGTTCAATTTTGAGCTGTATGAAAACGGTGAATTGAAAGAGAAGAATAAGTTCTTTTTACCAAAAGAATTTTAATGCTGCAGGCTGCGGTCAGCCTCTACCAGTTCTGCCTCAAATATCTCTTCGAAATAGTGCCGCACTTTTTGTTTAACCCCGGCTTCATCTACTTTATGCCCCAATTCTTTTTCGAGTGAGGTCACCTGCTTGCCTACAATACCACAGGGTATAATAAAGCTGAAATAATCCATGTCGGTATTTACATTGAGAGCAAATCCATGCATAGTTACCCAACGGCTGCTTCGTACACCAATTGCACATATTTTCCGCGCTTTACCCAGCTTATCGGGGTCAAGCCATACGCCTGTTTCTCCGGCAGACCGTTCGCCTTTCAAACCATAATCAGCCAGTGTGCGGATCACTACTTCTTCCACATTGCGCAGGTAACGGCCAATATCGGTATAAAAATGTTCGAGGTCCAGAATCGGATAGCCCACCAGTTGACCGGGGCCATGGTAGGTAATATCACCTCCTCTGTTTGTCTGAAAATATTCAATACCACGTGCAGCCAGATTTTCTTCGCTCAGCAGCACATGGGCAGGGTCTCCGCTTTTGCCCAACGTATAGACCGGAGGGTGTTCTACAAACAACAGATGATGGGTCGTCTGCAGACCATCTGTTGGCCCTCCTTCCTCGGCAGCCTTTCTGAGGCGGCTTTTAATGGCCACATTTTCACTCAATAATTTTTCCTGGTAATCCCAGGCGTCCTTATAGGCTATTTGCCCAAGATCCTGAAAAAAGATACGCTGCTTACTCATGATTGAAACAACAAATTTACCAACAAAGATGTTGGACCTTGTAAACGAAAAAAAGAGCCGCATTACTGCGGCTCTAAAAAGATTGACCAGAGATGCATCCTGCCTTTTCAGGCTACCCAGAGGCATGTCCTATCTATCTGGTAAAGTTAGTATAAATTTTGTCCATTCCAAAATATTCTTGACTTATAGATCACAGATTTGATTTAGGTTATTCCTGGCAAAATGAAGTAATGTGGAATTGCCACCTCCCAGTAATTCAATCACATACTGACCATCACTCGGCTGATAATCATTTTTTTGTATTGCCGTGACAATCGTTATTTCGATTTCATTCAGATTAGTCAAGTGTGCCTCAATTGTAACGTTCGTTTTGTTTCCGTCATACTCCTTTTGACATACCACTCTCAAAGCCCTTTGCCCTTTAACATGTCTATAATTCAAAAAAGTAAAATTTTTTACAATCCCGCTATAAACAATAAGATGCCTGATTGCTTCTTCTACAATCTCGCGCACTTTTTCTGGTTCAATACCATCTCTTTTGCCGTACTCATCTCCTAAATGACTTCGGATATGGTAATGCTTATCAATCCAAATATCAATATTTGTATTTTCAACTGTTTGAGAAAAACGCTTCGCATTGGGAGAACATTTATTCTCAATAAATTCAGCCTCATCCACTATTGCCGGTGTAGCCTTTCTTACTCTTTCACTTAAGAGATGGCGATGCCTCTCTCTTCTATTTGTCTCCATTTTGGGCTATTTATTTGAACAAACCATAAAGTTAATACTATCCCCAAATTTGTTTGAACCGTGAATTAAAAATCATATTTCTGCTATTTTTATAACTTTGTAAGTCTTCATAAAATAAACTTAGCTATTGGGCGAAGCAAATTTTGCCCGAAATTCTCTATTATATGCCGGAAGAAAAGATGGATTTGACGGGCGCCGAACAGGAAACCCCTGATAATAACGAAGAACTGTATGAACGGTTCAGCTTCCGGACCGATAAAGGCCAGGAACCACTGCGGATTGATAAATACCTGATGAACAGGATTGAAGGTGCTACCCGCAATAAATTGCAACAGGCCATCAACAGTGGCATGGTGCTGGTAAATGGTAAAGAAATACGGCCAAACTATAAGGTAAAAGGGCTCGAAGACATTCTTGTGTACTCAGATATGAGTCCCGATGAAACCGAAATTGTACCGGAAAACATTCCGCTCAACATAGTCTTTGAAGACGAAGACCTGATGGTGATCAACAAACCCGCAGGCATGGTGGTACACCCCGGCAGCGGCAATTATACCGGCACCCTGCTCAATGGTGTAGCCTGGTATTTGCAAAAGCAGCAACCGGGATTAAGCGAGCAAACGCTTCCCCGGTTTGGCCTTGTACACCGGATCGATAAAAATACCAGCGGATTGCTGGTACTGGCCAAACGCGATCACGCTATGCGCCAGCTGGCCCGCCAGTTCTTTGATCATACGGTAAAACGCCAGTACATAGCGCTGGTATGGGGCGACCTCAAAGAAGACAGCGGCACTATCCGGGCACACGTGGGAAGACATCTTCGGTTCCGTAAATTATTTGAGGCCTATCCCGAAGGTGATCATGGCAAAGATGCCATCACTCACTACCAGGTACTGGAGCGCTTTGGCTACGTAACCCTGGTGCAGTGTGTACTGGAAACGGGGCGCACACACCAGATCAGGGTACATATGAAATACCTGGGTCATCCGCTGTTTAGTGATGATTTTTACGGCGGCGATAAAATTGTAAAAGGTACTGTATTTGCCAAATACAAACAGTTTGTAGATAACTGCTTTGCCATCTGTCCGCGTCAGGCATTACATGCCCGCACACTCGGATTCGTACATCCCGGCACAGGTAAGGAAATCTTTTTTGAGTCACCCCTGCCCGACGATATGACACAGGTTATTGATAAATGGCGGAAATATGTGAGTACTACAGGATATAAACAGGCTAACGGGTAAAGTCAAACAGCGTGGCCGCAAAACCGCCCCGCTCCCTTTTTTTAAACATTACATCCCAGTTACCTGTGTAGCGAAGTGTTTTAGGCACCAGCAGCTCGCCAAAATGCGTGAGTTCGACCTCTATATCCACATCAAAATCGTAGACGCCGGCATCGTAACTAAGACTGTAATTACGTTTCATCACTTCCATGGTTTTGGCATCAAACCAGGTAATCATTTTATCTATAACAATTTTATCCCGCTGACCTGAGGTAAGATCAGGACGTGCTGTTATTGAAAAGATATAACACGACCGGCCCTCATAGACTTCCTGATCGATATAAAAATCGTAATACGCTGCCTGGCCGGGATCAAATATATCCAGTTTGCGATCGCTCATGAGCGGAATACCGGGAACTCGTTTGCCGGGATTAAACATCAGGAGTTTCAACTGCTCCTTATGCTTTTCCACTCCTTTTTTACCGCGGGTGCTGAACTGGTTCCCGCCTACAATATTTGTTTCGTTACACACCTTCCCTTTGGTGAAAAAGAGCGAGGCATATAGCTCTGCGGTGTAATAATTATACTGGTGTTCGCGATCATAAAAATCGCCCTGCACCGTTTCTTCTATCACCGACATGCTGCGGCATTCATTTTCCCTCACCTGGCGGGTCTTACTTTGCAGGCCGGCTATCTGCCTGCCTTTTTTATCACGAATCCAGATATTGTTAAGGGAAGTAAAACCCAATACCCGCAGGTTTTTGAAGGCCTTGTAGAAAGTGCTGTCATTTTTTACCCGTTCAATAAATTTGGCTACATTGATGTCTGTGCGGATCACTACTTCGGAGAGTGAGATCATACGTGCCAGCCGCTGGGCTTCCAGCGTATCTGCCGGCACCTGTGCGTTGACCGCAATTGATACAAGTAACAGAAACGATAAGACGATCCTTAGTTTCATACGGGAGTTACTTCTCCGGGAAAAGCATCTTATAATCTACCTGTATTTTCCCTTTTGAAATATCATTTAATTTACTCTTCATCAGCTTACGCTTTAGCGGACTGATGTGATCGATGAACAGTTTTCCGTCAATGTGATCATATTCATGCAGGATAACACGTGCGGTGAGACCACTGAAAGTCGTGGTGTGTTCTTCGAAATTTTCATCGCAGTAGGTAAGCGTCACCTCTTCACTCCGCACAATATCTTCACGTATTTTAGGAATACTGAGGCAGCCTTCGTTATAGGCCCACTCTTCGCCATCCAGTTCTTCGATATGGGCATTAATAAACACGGCCTTCAGCCCCGGACTATCCGGATATTCCAGCTTTTCTTCTTCGTCCATATTGGCAAACATCTGCTCTGTATCAATTACAAAAAGACGGATGCTGCGGTTGATCTGCGGTGCGGCAAGCCCCACGCCATTGCTGGCATACATGGTTTCCCACATGTCTTCAATCAGTTTGGTCAGCCCGGTATAACCGGCATCAATATCTTCGGCTTCTTTGCGAAGCACGGGATGTCCATATGCTACAATAGGGAGAATCATTCCAAAAATCGTGTTGTTCCTGTAATAAATTGCGCTGCAAAGGTAACGCTTATCGGCGAAATGCCCCGAACGCCCTATCTGAACTGCATATACTCCTGAAGCATAATGGTTGCGGCAATCTCATCGACCAGGGCCTTATTGCGGCGCTGTTGCTTTTTAAGTCCCATATCCAGCATGGCGCGTTTGGCCAGCACAGAAGTAAACCGCTCATCTACCCGCTGCACGGGTATCTGCGGAAAGTTTTTTTGCAGGGCGCCGATAAACCGGTTCACCAGCGGAGTAGCATGCGTATCACTGTCATCGAGGTTGCGCGGATCGCCAATAATAATCAGTTCCACTGCTTCCTGGGCGAGGTACTTTTTCAGAAAAGGAATAAGCTGTTGTGTATCCACTGTAGTAAGACCAGTGGCAATAATTTGTAACGGATCCGTGACTGCCAGACCGGTTCTCTTCAATCCATAATCAATTGCCATGATACGTGCCATACTAGTAAATTGACGCCGCAGTGCAGACACTGCTAACGGGATATAAAAATGTCACTGATTACAAACAGCGCAAATACGACCGATGCAATTCCATTGGCCGTCATAAAAGCCAGGTTTACTCGACGCAGATCACCGGGTTTTACAATGCTGTGCTGATATATCAGCATACCGGCAAAGACAGCCACACCGACCCAGTACAGCCAGCCAAAACTACCATAGCAGCCGGCCAGTATCACACAGGCTGCACTGAGCATATGCAGCATTTCAGAAAAACGAAGTGCGCGGGCCTTTCCCAGCCAGGCGGGAATCGAATACAGTTCCTGCGACCGGTCAAATTCTTCATCCTGCAGGGCATAGATAATATCAAAACCGCTCACCCAGAATATGACCGCAAGCGAAAACAATACAGGAAGTAAACTGAATTCTGCCGTCACCGCCAGATAAGCGCCAATTGGCGCAAGCGACAACCCCAGTCCCAGCACCAGGTGACATAATGGGGTGAATCTTTTAGTATAACTATATCCCAGTACTACCAGCAGGGCTATCGGCGACAGGTAAAAACAAAGCGGGTTAATAAAATAGGCCGCTACAATAAATAACACAGCATTTGTAATGGTAAATAACAATACACTGTTTGCCTTCAGAATGCCGGCAGGTATTTCACGGATGGCAGTACGCGGATTGCGGGCATCAAACTGACGGTCGAGATAGCGGTTAAACGCCATGGCAGCGCTGCGCGCAAATACCATGCACAGAATCACCAGCACAAACGTGAGCCCATAGCGCATATACCAGGGATTGGAATGGGTTTCTTTCTCTACAGACACTACGCCCAGAAAGAAGCCGATCATGGCAAAGGGCATCGCAAAAATGGTATGCGAAAATTTAATCAGACTCAGATAATTCTTTACTCCGCGCATGTCATTTTTATTTATTGATCAGCCGGCCTGGCTGCAGTTTTTTCTTTTTCCGGTAAACCCTGTCTTACCAGCTCCCATAACACTACTCCGGCTGCAGTAGCAATGTTGAGTGAATGTTTCATGCCGAGTTGAGGAATTTCAATACATCCGGCACAGCGATTAATGGTCGACTGCTCCACACCCGTCACTTCATTACCAAATACAACAGCTATTTTCTGGTCAGGTTCAATGGTCAGTTCGTGAAGCGGTATACTTCCTTCGGCCTGCTCTACAGCATATACAGTGTACCCTTCGGCCTCCAGCGCCTCCAGTGCCTGCGTAGTGGTGTGAAAATGTTTCCAGGTCACACTCTCTTCCGCCCCAAGAGCAGTTTTGCGGATCTCTTTATGCGGGGGGCGGGCAGAATAACCAACAATGTAAATTGCTTCCAGCAAAAAAGCATCGGCAGTACGGAACACACTGCCTACATTATACGCACTGCGGATATTTTCCAGTACGGCTACTATGGGTATTTTGGGAGAATGCCTGAATTCTTCTACCGACATTCGCCCCAGCTCCTCCATGCTCAGTTTTCGCATAGCGGCAAAGGTAATTCAAAGACGATTGATTTGACCAGGCTTTACAGGCTAAGTCCCCAGCGGATAAGTGCGTCTATTTCAGCGGGTGCCCCGTTTACCAGCCGCGAGGACCGTTTGTGCCCCAGGCGTACCAGCACCACCCGGCGGGAGGGTATAACGATGATGTACTGCCCCAGGATACCACGGGCATAAAATACTCCTTTGTAGGCAGGCATGAGCCACCACTGGTATCCATAATAATTGCAGGGTTGCCCTATTTCATCAGGGATCATACAGGGACTGATTGACTGCGAATAATAAGCCGTGTCGATAATGGGCACTCCTTTCCAGCGGCCACTATCCAGCATCAGTTGCCCGATACGCGCAAAATCACGGGCATTACTATTGAAGCAGCAGTAGGCTTTGGCCTCACCGCCTTTTTTATCGGTACTCCACAGCGCAGGATGCATGGCCCCCAATGGCTGCCAGAGTTTGGTTGCAGCATACTGGCTGAGTGATTGTCCCGTAGCTTTTTCCAGCAACAGGCCCAGCAACTGCGTGTCGCCTGACTTATAGGCATGCAGGCTGCCCGGTTCCCGAACGATTTTTACTCCGGTAGCCGTCTTATACAGATTGCTGCCGTAATAGGCTTCTGTAGTCACCGATAAAGGATTGGCATAACTTTCATCCCAATCGCTGCCACTGCTCATAGTAAGCAGATCGCGTATGCGCAGGCGTGCTGCAGTCCCTTCTTTAAACTCTGGTAAAAAATCACCCACCGGCTGATCTACCGAACGAATCTTTCCTTCCCTGATCGCAACCCCTATGAGCAGACTGGTGATACTCTTGGCCATCGAAAAGGAATTGGACCATGACGAGTCTGAATAGCCATCCCAGTAATTTTCGGCAATCACCTGCCCGTCTTTAACAGCCAGCAATGCGACAGTTTTCAGATCGTCCAGCAGGGTCTTCATATCCCCGGGAATCGCCGAGTTATTATACCCTAAAGCCTGTGGCCAGTCGGTGCCCGGCGAAGCCGATACAGTATCATTTATAAAAATTTTGTAATCATCGATATCTGCAAAATTGTAATAAACAGCCTTAAACAGATAGGTCTTGCCGCTGATGAACGCAAAGGCACTAAAGGCCAGGATCAGGATAAAGAGCGACAGGAAAATGATTCGGAAAAACTTACGCATAAGCGGGGCTTGAGTTGGATAAAAGAGGGTCATGAAGATACTGCAAAAAGGTAGAAGGGGAAAGGCCGAGGGCAGAGGGGATACAAGTCGTATGTCCTCTGTCTACCTTTTCCCGTCTACCTTCTTCCTTTTACCTAAAACAAGAAAAGCCTCTCCCTGCCGAAAATACTGCAAAAAGGTAGAAGGGGAAAGGCCGAGGGCAGAGGGGATACAAGTCGTATGTCCTCTGTCTACCTTTTCCCGTCTACCTTCTTCCTTTTACCTAAAACAAGAAAAGCCTCTCCCTGCCCCCTACTTTTTTCTTTACACCGGCGGCCCTCACATTATAGGTAAATGTGGCCATAAAGTATTGAGCAAGTGTATTGGTTTGGGTGGTAGTAATCATATTACGGTTAGCATAGGCAGATAAATTCTGATTTTGATTCAGAATATCGAATACACTCAGGCGCAATACACCTACCTCATCTTTCAGCATGGTAAAATTAATCGCAGCATTCCAGCGAACAATTTCTTTGGGAGCACCTGCCGGCACATTGCTATTGAAGTTATACGCCACCTGTGTTTCCCATATCACATGCCTGGGCCAGCGGAGTATCCATTCATTGTCCCAGTAACGTGATTGTACATTGAGGCGGTTGAACCGGGTGCTGGAATAGCGTGTAAAATTATAGTTGAAGGAAACACTCGAATTCCATTCAAACTTATCATTCCAGTTAAGGCCAATACCGGCCCACTGGCCCATATTCCAGGTGGTTTGCCAGCTTTGTTCCCCGTTATACAGCAGGCGGTTTTTGTTATAGTTATAATTGGCGCCCGTATTCCAGGAAAATATGAACCGCTGGTTGTTCTTATATTGTTTGTACAGGTTGTAATTGATATAGAAATTTTTGCTGCCGCTGGCATTCACCGGCATGGTTGTCTGTACGCCCTTTTCATCGATGGTTATACTCTGCACCACATCATTCTTTGCAAATCCCCCGTTTCCGTATACGCTCACATTCAGTGATCGTTTGGGATCATTGAAATAATAATTTACCGAAAGGTTATCCCGTTGCGTAGGACGTAATGAAGTATTTCCTTTTGTTATAAAGAACGGATTGGTATTATCGCTCACAGGCAGGAGGTATATATAAGACGGCAGCGATACATCACGGCTGTAAGACAGGTTTAATGTTTTATACATGAAACTAAGCGAGGGAAGAATATCCGAACTGCTTTGTCTTACGGGTGCCGGCAGGGATGCCAGGTCATTATCCATGTATTGAAACAAGGCTCGTATGCCGGAAGAAATCGTAATATCTTTTATTTTGAACTCCAGTGTTGGCATCAGCAATATCCGGTTGCTGTGACGGTTAAAACGGCTGCTGCGGGCTGCATCCGGCACGTCGGGGTCCTGACCCAGCGGATCTTTCGTAAAGGTGCTCACCTTATTGGTGATGTGGCCATACTCATATCTGCCCCCCATCCGTAAGGTGGTCTTTTTACTTAATGGTTCACTCAGATTAAAACCCACACTGGCATCTGTTCTGGGAATACGCTCATTGCGAAGCTGAGCGGCCAGGCTGTCGTATGCAGTGGGATAAAAAAATTCAAGACCGGTATTTGTATTCAGATCATTGTAACGGTTATTGATATCCAGGTTGTGACTGATATTAAAGCGACGCCCTTTTTTTGTCCGCGAAAGACGCGTGATATATACCGCATGGCGGTAGTAATGATTGTCTGCATCGTTGCGCTGCAGTACATCGCCGCTGCTTAGATCGCCCAGCAGACTGTTGGTGCTGCTGATCAAACTGCTGCGGCTGTCTTTGGTAAGTCCAAGTGTATAGTTGGCATTTATCAAAATATTAGTTACCGAATCCGGCAGCAACCGGGCCCCGGCTCCTATATTATGCGCATAAGAAATTGTTCTGCCATTCAGCACAGTTTTATTACGCACTACCGTATCACCATTGAACTGTTGTGTTTCGGTTTCCGTAATACGATCCGTGTGCACATTGCCATGGAAGTACTGAAGGAAAAATGATTTTTTTGTACTGGGAGCGTGATTCATATTAAAGCCGGCCCCCTTACTGGTCGAAATACCGCCCAGCCCCTGGTTACCACCAAAATTTACCCCGTTTATGGATACGCTGGATCCACCGGAAGCACTGTTCCAGATACTGATACTGCTACTATTGCTGTTGCTGCGATTACGCTGCATACCCCCCGCCTGCATAAGCTCAGCATAACTGAAACCGGCCTTGTTAAGATTATTTATATAGCCGAGCACACTCAGTTGTAAGGTATCGCGGTAAATATTAGCTATACCTCCCGCTTCATACAACTTGTCTGTACCGCCACCGCCATAGAGCTTACCAAACCATCCTTTTTTCACTCCTTTCTTCAATGTAATGTTGACTACTTTACCTACGTTATTGATATTATCATCGCCATTACGCATCAGTTCTTCTTTATCATCTGTCACCTGCACCTTATCAATCACATTAGCCGGCAGGTTGCGTGTGGCCATTTTAGGATCATCGCCAAAAAACACCTTACCATCTACCAGAATCCGGTTTACCGGTTTGCCGTTTACCGCAATATTGCCCTCCTTATCTACCTGCACACCCGGAAGTTTTTTCAACAGGTCTTCCACAAGGGCATTGGGCAATGTTTTAAATGCCGATGCATTGAACTCAATCGTATCCTTTTTTACTACCACCGGCGGACGCTCGGCAATAACCAATACTTCATCGAGCGACTTGGCATCGGGTGTCATCTGTATCTCACCCAAATCAAAAGCGCCCTGGCCTGCATTTATGGTAAACTCCTTACGGAAAATAGCATAACCGGAAAATGAAATGACCACCCGGCAATTGAGATCAGCGGGTATGCCCGGTATTTTGAAATTGCCCTCAGGATCGCTGAGGCGATAAGTAATAATGGCTGTATCTGCTGCTTTAAAAACTGTAACAGTGGCAAGAGCCAGCGGTTGTTTACTGGCAGAATCCAGAATTCGACCTTTAAGCGTACCCTGTGCATAAAGCATGGCCACCTGGCAAGATATAAAGAATGC
>JAGODE010000351.1 GCA_017998385.1 Chitinophagaceae bacterium
AATCAGACCTGCTGGAAGCAGTTAAATCCTATCCGAGAAACAGGATCGTTCAGCGCGAAACCTCCCTGCTTGACGTTAATATAGCTACGGATTGGACTCGCGGCGGGGCGGGAACTGTGTATACGGTTTCTGGCGAAAAGTCTCGCAGAAAAGCGCAAACACTTAAAGTCGACATGACCAGCGCGTCTGCCGACGCTATTTTCTCATGGTCGAACGCTACTGGAATTACCCCCGACCCGGTGGATCAACTCCTGTCGATTGATGTCTATATTCCTGAGATTATTCAGACGGGAATAACAGGCGGCGGCGTGTCGATTTCTGTGTTTATCACCAACAACACTACGCTACCGGCCACCCAGATCGCAACGATTTACAAGAATCGGTGGATGATTGAATTACTGTTCAAACAGATCAAACAAAACTTCCGTTGCGCTACTTCTGGGGTGAAAGCCCGAACGCAATTAAGATTCAGGTGTATTGTGTGCTAATTTCACAACTGTTGATGGTGGTTATCCGGAAAAAAGCAGCTACTAAAAAATCCCTTGCTAATATGATTACCGTCATCCGCCTGCATTTAACCAGCTATGTCAATCTACTGGAGTTCATAAAAGACACCTATAAAGCCTGGAGAAAAACCCACAACGCCTCTTTTGCATTTACTACCTGAAGGAGACCCGGGGTACTACCCCTGAAATTGAAACAAGCAAATAATCAGCTAAAACTTATGCTGGATATGCATTACAGCGCAGGAATTGCTATTTTTAACCGGACAAGAATGATTAAAATTCAACAGATATTACCATGCCGAATGAATACTTGTAGGAGATTTTCTTTCTCTGGTTATACCAGAGACTACGATTGAAAATAATATACTAATAAATTTAGTATATTTAAGTCGATATGCTTAGTTATGTTTGGTTAGAATCTATCTTGTCAATCATGCTTAGTTAGTTTTCAGTATGGCATGATTGCCATTGCCAAAGAACTGTTCAAAACCTTTTCACCCGGTGCTTGCTGGTGTGAATAATCAATGTACGGTTACGCATTTTGATGCCGGATATATTCCAGATTGATTTGTTCAGAGATAAGAACGAGGCGATACGCTTGTATGGGCAGATTGATAGTTTTGAGGAACGAGGGTGGCAAAAATCGCAGAATAATTTATAAATTGGACATATTCAAATTAAGTTATGAATCAAGAAGAGTTAAGGGCACAATTCCTTAAATACGCATATAAGTCCGGCATGCATGAGAAATATGAGGTATTGGGAATGTTTGCCAATCACTTCCTGACGATCGTACAACTTCATCATAAAGATCCGGTCACGACTGTAGCGGAGAAAGAGGCGAAAATTGTATTACAAATGATGGCGACTAAAGTACTATACCTAATGAAAACAATCGATGGAGTGTCTTTTAATACAAGAGAGAATGTACTTTTAAATAACATTATCGATCCATCCATCATTGCAGGCCAGGTGAGAAATGTTTTCGAAACTGCTGGCATGTTCAATACCATATACCGAGGCACGCAGACAGACGAAGATAGAAAACTCGTGCATTTGTTATGGGTGAGTGCTGGCTTAAAATACCGGCAGAGATTTGTTACAAACATTATCACACCTGAGATTAAAAAAAAGCAGGAAGATGAAGAGAAAAAAATTAATGACATAACGAATGAAATTGTAGCAATGAATCTTTACCAAGGGTTAGACGCCAAAAATCAAGAGAAAATTCAAAACCGAATTAAGAACAAGGAATATCTGGTAAAGATTGAGAACAATAAAGTGGCCTTTCTAACCTGGTCTGATGTTAGCACAAGTATGGGAATGGATGAAAAACTGTTCTCTAATATGTACACATACTTTTCATTGTATGCCCATCCTTCAAATGTCTCCGTTTTTCAATTTGCTGAAATGTTTAATGGAGAAAACCCCGGATATATAGGTCTAACAGAAATGAATTTGACTTATGCCATTTTCTTCTTTAGTGTCTTCTTAGCTGATTATATCCACCTCTTTCCGAAAGTAAAGGAGACATTTGAAAAGCTACCTTTAATACAGCAACTAATACTAAATGCTCCCAACCGACTCGCACGGGGTTCACAGTTCTCAATAAACGATAGCCACAAAGCACTTGGATAAATCACTTTGTAAGCTTAACCCTATGCTAAACATAACAAAGAGCCGCGGCTCATCGTCAAAGCCGTGGATCATCGTTGTAGCATATTCTTCCGGCCAAACCTTGTCTCCCAGGTTCCCGGTTCTGTTAGTTGGGCTTTTCCCGAGCGCCCTTTTACAATCTCAAAAGGCGAAATATCCAGTATAATATTGTTTATTTTATAATTGATTAATTATGAGTAAATTATGTTTTTAAAACAAAAACTCGTACTGATTAATGTATTGTTATACATAAATTGGTACTTAATAATGTGATTTATTACATAAATTCGTACCAAATAGTGTTATATGAAGAGGAAAGCGATGAACATACTGAAAGACTGGAAAGCATCTGCAACCAGAAAGCCGATGATCATCCGTGGAGCCCGGCAGGTTGGGAAAACATGGCTGATGAAAGAGTTTGGCCGGCAACAGTACGAACAGGTGGCATACATCAATTTCGAAAGCAGTGCCAGTCTCAAAAGTCTGTTTAGCGACAACTTTGACATTAGGCGTATCCTCACCGCTCTCCAAATTGAGACAGGAGTCACCATTATACCCGAGACAACCCTGTTGATCTTTGATGAGATCCAGGAAGCACCGGGCGCCCTTAACTCACTGAAGTATTTTCAGGAAAATGCTCCGGAATACCATATCCTCTCTGCCGGATCCTTACTCGGCGTGGCTTTAAAGAATCAACAATCATTTCCCGTAGGTAAGACGGAGTTCATGGACCTTTATCCGTTGAGTTTTTCTGAATTTCTGGAAGCAGTAGGAGAAAAGCCACTGGCAGACTTACTGCAAACACCGGACTGGCCGTTGATCACTGCCTTTAAGCTAAAATTTATGGAACGCCTGAGGCAGTATTACTTTATTGGTGGAATGCCGGAGGCGGTCCGTTCATTTGCCACAAACGGAGATTTCAAACAGGTCAGAACCATCCAGCAACAAATACTCACTGGCTACGAACAGGATTTCTCCAAACATGCGCCTGCAGAAATTATTCCGCGGATCCGTATGTTATGGAACTCAATCCCCGCTCAGTTGGCAAAGGAAAACAAGAAATTCATCTACGGATTGATCAGGAGCGGTGCGCGGGCAAAAGAGTATGAGTTGGCAATGTCCTGGCTGATCGACTGCGGGCTGATCCATAAAGTACATAACCTTTCACATCCGGGCATTCCCTTAAAAGCGTATGAAGAGCTGAATGCATTCAAACTCTTTTTAGGAGACGTTGGTTTATTGTCTGCAATGACCAGCCTGGATGTCAAAACTTTACTGGAAGGCAATGATATTTTCGAAACGTTTAAAGGAGCGCTGACCGAACAGTATGTACTGCAGCAGCTCGTGACCCTGCCAGATCTGCCTGTTTATTACTGGTCGCCCGAAAATGCAAAAGCAGAACTGGACTTCGTAGTGCAGCACAGCGGCAAGGTAATACCTATAGAAGTAAAGGCGGCTGAAAATCTGCATGCGAAAAGTTTGAGGGTGTATTGTGATAAATTTCAGCCTGCGCTCGCAGTTCGTACATCGCTTTCCGATTACCGGCCTGAAAGCTGGATGGTAAATGTGCCATTGTATGCTATTGAAACGCTCGGTTTACTTGCGGAGGATACACCAGTAGCATAAGTGTTTATATAAACTTTTAACCGCTGGTGAAAAAGCCAGCGGTTAAAAGTTTGATTTCCTTAAGTCAACTGGTAAGCCAGATTAGCCAGGATGCAAAGCCGTTGGTAAACAAATATCACACTGCCCGGTTGTATTTTCTTTTTGCCCCGGTAGCTGATTACTGCTTCGAGCAGGTCGAGGAGTTCGGCCTGGATATAGGAGTGGGTGAATGTCTCGGCAAACTGGCGGATGACCGGCATGGGGTTAGCCTGCTCCTGCAGCGTGAGAAGTTGCGGACAGTTGAGTGTGGCGCGGGCGGGTGATTGATATTTCAATTTTTTGAGGCGGGTGATATACAGGGCTTCGATGACTCTTTGAAAGGCCTGCAGAAAGGCCAGCAGATTTTCACGGGCTGGTGCTTCGGCATAGGCGCTATCGTCATTGCAGAGGGCTAGTTC
>JAGODE010000352.1 GCA_017998385.1 Chitinophagaceae bacterium
GCTTTACGGGCCGCGCATTGAACCGCATCATCAATACCGCCAAAACGGTCAACCAGTCCTATTTCCTGCGCACGCATACCCGTCCATACCCGGCCCTGGCCAATACTGTCTACATAACTGGTATCCTTCTTACGGCCTTCGGCCACCCTCAATTTAAATTGTGCATAGGTTCTTTCCACCCCCTGCTGCAGCATCTGTTTCTCCGTATCGGTGAGCGGACGGTAGATAGCACCTGCATCGGCATGGGGGGCTGTTTTAACCCCATCGAAGGTGACACCCAGTTTATTTTTGAAGAAGTCCTGCATATCCGGGAGCATTCCAAATACACCAATAGAGCCGGTGATGGTACTCCGCTGTGCAAAAATGCTATCAGCGCCACAGGCAATATAATACCCTCCCGAAGCGGCTACATCGCCGAAGCTCACGATCACGGGTTTTTCTGCACGTGCGAGCGACAACTCGCGCCAGATGGTTTCACTGGCCAGCGCACTTCCACCACCTGAGTTGACACGAAGTACAATCGCTTTTATGGATGCGTCAAGCCGGGCTTTCCTGATAAGGCTACGATAGGTATCTGAACCAATTGTGCCCGGATCTGATTTGCCGTCGATGATATCGCCTTCGGCAACGATCATCGCAATCTTTTCGCCTTTTTGCCGGATAGGGTTGGTTGCATAATAATCTGTAATGGGCAGAAAATTGATTTTATCGAGTTTACCTATTTTGAGTTTGGCTTTTAATTCGTCTTTTACTTCATCATCATATCTCACACCATCTACCAGTTTGTATTGTACGGCATCTGCGGCATTACGGATGAGTCCTTCATTGGCCAGGCGATGCAGGGTGGCCGTATCTATCTGCCGCACTTCTGCCGTCTGCATCAGAAAACTGCTGTAAAGGTCGTTGAGCCATACAGCCGTCTGCAACTGGTTTTCGGGCGTCATTTTATCGGTACGGAAAGGCTCGGTGGCGCTTTTGAATTTGCCGGCATAGAATATCTGTGGTTTTATTTCAAGCTTATCCAGTGTGCCTTTGAAAAAGGCATAGGTCACGTTATACCCCGACCATTCTACAAAACCCTGCGGGCTTACATAAAAACGGTCGGCTATACTGGCTACTGAATAGGCCTTTTGTGTAATCATATCGCCAAAGGCAAATACAAACTTGCCGGTGGTTTTGAATTTTCCAATAGCCTGCCTCAATTCTTCGCTGGCGGCAAAGCCATTGCTATTGCCATTGGCGAGGATATACATGCCGGCAATACGCTCATCATCTCCGGCGTATTTGATGAGGCGGATCACGTCGTATAATGCCGGCAGGTGGGCATCTCCCCCGCGTACCAGCGCGAGCGGCTGCTGTTTTTCGTATTCGGCAAAATGCTGTGACAGGTCAATGACCAGTACGGATTGCTGATATACCTGGGGCTGATCGCTGGAGGCCATCCGGCCTACCACGGCCAGCAGAAAAAAGAATACGATAATGGAGAATAATACCAGCGCTACAAAGGAAGCAAACAGCATTTTAAAAAAACTCCGCATAGAATAAGCCAATTGATGAATGCCAAAAATAAAGATATTTGGGCCGGGGAAAGAACCGGGTTATGAATACAGCTTTTTTACTGACAGGTGGCAATATGGGCGACCGTGCGGCAAATCTGGCACTGGCGCAGCAATTAATTGGCGAGCAATGCGGAACCGTATTTGCCCATTCGCCGGTATTTGAAACGGCCGCCTGGGGCAAAAACGATCAACCGGCCTTCTACAACCAGGCACTGGGCATTCATACCGCTCTCAGTCCCCGCCAGCTGTTACGTCATGTTTTACGCATTGAAAAAAAAATGGGTCGGATCCGGGAAGAAAAATATGGTCCGCGGGTAATTGATATTGACATTCTCCTGTTTAACCACGAAGTACATCGCTACCCCCTGCTCAAATTGCCTCATCCCGAACTGCCCAACCGGCGTTTTGCGTTAACGCCGCTGGCCAGTATTGCGCCTGAACTGGTACATCCGGTATTCAAAAAAACGATCCGCGAATTACTTGAATTATGTAATGATCCCCTGCCGGTGACAGAGGTTACTGAGAAAACAGCGACCTAACATTTTACTTATCCACATCAGCGGCATTTATCCGGCTGTACCCTGTCAATTCGTTTATTTTGCGCCCCGGTTATCATTCGGCCACTAACTGTTTTTGGAGTTTATCATGCGTTATAATTTTATTACGATAGAAGGAAATATTGGAGCGGGAAAAACAACCCTGGCAAACCTGCTGAGCAAACATTATAATGCCCGGCTGGTGCTCGAAGAGTTTGCCGACAATCCTTTTCTGGCCAAGTTTTACGAAAATCCGCAACAATATGCCTTTCCGCTCGAACTTTTTTTCATGGCCGAAAGGTTTAAGCAGCTGAAAGATCTGCTGCAGCAGAAAGACATGTTTCAGCAGATCACCATTTCTGATTACCTGTTTACCAAATGTCTCTTATTTGCCAAGGTAAACCTGCCCGATGATGAGTTCCGGCTTTATCAGCGCCTCTTTGAGATCATTCACCAGCAATTGCTGCAACCCGACCTGCTGATTTACCTGCATGCTCCTGTAACGCGGCTGCAGGCCAATATCCGTAAACGTAACAGGGCATTTGAACAGAAGATACCAGACGAATACCTGTTCAGCATCCAGGAAACCTATACACATTATATACGCCAGCATAATATCAAAACGCTTTTTATTGATGCATCCAATGCCGATTTCCTGGGCAATGAGGCTCATTTGAAAGTGGTGACCGATGCACTGGAAAAAGAATATGAGGATGGGCAGCACTACCTGGTACTGCCATAGCGGATTGCCGGCTTATTTTTCTCCTGAACCGGCAGAGATGTTGCCTGCAGATGACGCAGCGCATAGCGGATGACTCTTCTGCGAATGAGCGGCATAAAATGCAGATAAGTGAAGGGAGTTATTCCCTCTGCGCCAAAATCATATTTCAGCCTTCCTGCAATCCACTAACTTTGTTTTCCGCATGGATGATCAATCTACTCCCGCACAGGTAACGCATGATCCTATTGCAGCCCTGCGCATTCCGGAATACAGGTACCTGGTGATTGGCCGTTTTTTTTTCATCATGTCATTGCGCATGATGGGAACACTCGTGGGCTGGTGGGTGTATCAGCTCACTAAAGACCCTTTTGCCATCGGACTTATTGGCCTTTCGGAAGTTATTCCTGCACTTTCTATGGCATTATATTCCGGCCATATCATTGACGTAAGCCGTAAGAAGAAACTGCTGTTGCGCGGCGTTGCCGGTTATTTATGTACCGCCGGAACTTTATTGTTCTTATCTACATCCTTTATAAGCGACCGCTGGAGTAACCACTATATTGCCATAGCTATTTATGCGGTCATTTTTATTACCGGCATCATTCGTTCATTTACCGGTCCTGTTTTTTCAGCCTTGCTGGCTACCATTGTTCCCCGCCCCCTGCTGCAAAATGCCACTACCTGGAGTCAGGGAAGCTGGCTGAGTGCATCGGTAACGGGCCATGCAATGGGTGGTTTTCTGATTGCCTGGCTGGGCAATACCGGTACCTTGATTACCATCTGCAGTTTACTGCTGTTATCTTTTGTTATACTGACACAACTAAAATCCAGGCCACCGGCCCATTCCAGAAAAGATCTGAAGACATGGGAGAGCGTAAAGGAAGGACTTCGTTTTGTATTCAGTACGCGTGAGTTGCTGGCAGCGATGGCCCTTGATATGTTTGCTGTACTTTTTGGCGGCGCCGTAGCCATGGTGCCTGTATATGCAACTGATATTTTAAAAGTGGGCCCGCAGGGTTTTGGCTGGCTCAATGCCGCTACCGACATTGGCGCCATTTGTATCGTACTCATTCTGCTAATATGGCCTATGCGGCGGGCACAGGGACGTAAACTTTTATTTGCTGTTGCAGGTTTTGGGGTTTGCATCATCATATTTGCCCTTTCCAGATCATTTCTATTATCATTTCTGGCATTAATGCTATCGGGAGTGCTGGATGGAGTAAGCGTGGTGGTGCGTGGTACGGTGATGCAGCTTAAAACACCCGATCATATGCGGGGACGCGTGAGCAGTGTAAGCTCTATGTTTGTCAATTCCAGCAATGAACTGGGTCAGTTTGAAAGTGGTGTAGCTTCAAAACTGATGGGGGTGATTCCATCGGTGATATTTGGTGGCAGTATGACTATACTGG
>JAGODE010000082.1 GCA_017998385.1 Chitinophagaceae bacterium
AATTTTGGTAATTGAAAAAAATATCACCACCCAAATTCAATTTTTAGAACAAAAAGAAGCTGCCTTGGTAAAAGAGCGAAATTTGAATGAAATGAAATCGCGATTTGTGTCCATGGCTTCGCACGAGTTCAGAACTCCTTTAAGCACTGTACTGTCATCGGCCTACCTGCTGGAGCAGTACAACACCGGCGATGAGAAATCAAAACGCGAAAAACACCTGAAACGTATTGTTTCATCTGTAAATATGCTGACTGATATTCTTAACGATTTTCTGAGTGTGGGTAAAATAGAGGAAGGGAAAATACATGTCAGGTATTCTGAATTCGATATTAAGGAGATGGTAGTATCGGTGATTGAAGAAATAAAGAACAATCTCCGGCAAGGGCAGGTTATCCGGTATGAACATGAGGGCAATTCAACCGTCTTTCTCGACATATCTCTGCTGAAACATATTGTTATGAACCTGGTTTCGAATGCGGGTAAGTTTTCGCCTGACGACAGTATTATCTCAATCCGGACGGTCTCAACAGAGAGCTATTGTTCTTTTTCGATAAAGGACCAGGGGATGGGAATTTCGAAAGATGATCAGCAGCACCTGATGGAACGTTTTTTCCGCGGAGCAAATGCCAGCAATATCCAGGGGACTGGCCTTGGATTGCACATAGTATCCAAATACCTCGAATTGCTGAATGGAAGTATTGTATGCAATAGTAAAATATACGAGGGCACCGAGTTTTTGATTGTTTTCAATAAAAAAAACATCCATGATGAAAAAGATATTGGTCATTGAAGACAACGAAGACATCAGGTGTAATATAGCTGAGATTCTTGAGTTGTCGAACTATCAGGTAATGTCAGCCGAAAATGGTAAAGCGGGTGTTATGAAAGCGCTGGAAACACTGCCGGACCTGATTATCTGTGATATCATGATGCCCGAACTGGATGGTTATGGCGTTTTACATGCCATTCAGCGAAATGAGACGCTGAAGAACACTCCTTTTATTTTTCTTACAGCCAAAACTGAACGTGCCGACCAGCGAAGAGGAATGGAGATGGGTGCGGATGATTACCTCACAAAACCATTTGATGGTACCGAACTGCTCAATGCCGTGAGCAGCCGGATAAAAAAAATTGACCTGCTTAAGAAAGAATTAAATGCAGATCCTGATGGCGTGCAACAACTACTTGCTTCATCCGGTTTAAAAGAGCTGGCGGCAATTAGTTTAGACAGAAACATAAATCGCTATAAAAAGAAGCAAATCGTGTATGCGGAGGGCAATCATCCAAACCGCCTTTATTTTGTGCTTAAGGGTAAGGTAAAAGTATATAAAGCTAATGAAGATGGTAAGGAACTGATCACCGATTTGTTTAGCGAAGGCGATTTTGTGGGACATATAGCGTTACTGGAAAAATCTGCGTATAAGGATAGCGCAGAGGCGCTCGAAAATACCGAACTGGCTATAATTCCCCGCGAGGACTTTGACCAGCTGATTGATAAAAACCCTGAGGTGGCCCGGAAATTTATTCAATTGCTGGCACGCAATGTGTCAGAAAAAGAAGATCAACTGCTGAAACTGGCTTATAGCTCCCTGCGGAAAAAGGTCGCCGATGCGTTATTGATGATCCGGGCAAAATACCAAAAAAATACAGAAGAGACTTTTTATATAGATATCAGCCGCGAAAACCTGGCAACAGTGGCCGGTACGGCAACCGAGTCGCTGATCAGGACATTGAGTGATTTCAGAAGTGAAAAACTGATCGATATACGGGAAGGACGAATCGTAATCCTGAATCATTGTAAACTGGAGAATATGCTTAATTGATCAGCTCCTTATTATGCATGCAGTCAATCTGTTGTACGGGCACGAGAGATTAGGTTCATATACTTTTTAACAGATAGTCATTAAAGTCTGTTTTAAGCTGATCAAACTGTTTTTTTAACGAATTGATTTTAATGCGGATGTTTTGACAAAACAGTTCAACGGATGCAGCAAATGGTTCATCTGCCAATAGCTCACTGACAAGAAGTTTGTCAAATTGCGAGATGTCATTTTTGAGCAGGTTTATTAACGCATCGTGTCTTAGAAAACCAGTCTGAAAATTTTCCGCATTAGTAAGTAAATCTTTGCCTGAATTTTCCTGTAGTATTTCTGAAAGCCGGTTTTTTAGGTGGATGTTTTCATCTGTTAGAAAGGAGAGTGTCCGTTTCCAGCCATTGCTTTCATATTGAAGCTGACGTATTTTTAATGTAGGCATAACGTTCTTCTTTTCAATTTCCATAGTTGCTGCGGTTTGAATAAATAATTCTGCCAAAACAAATTTACCCGTGTGGCCCTGCCATGTTGAGAACCGGTGTCATTGATTTTACTGATATAGATCAGTGAGGCTTCGTATGATCATTGCCATCAAAAAGGATATCAGCATCCTGTTTGTAGCAATGCCTGGAAGAAAAAGGGAAGCTGTTTTAAAACGGGGTAAGCACTGCGGCGCCATTTATTTTACCGGCTCTTAGATATTGCAGCGCTTCGTTGGCAAGATGTAGTGGAAAAACCTGCGGGTGGGTTTTTATACCTGTTTCAGCTGCAAGGCGTAGAAATTCGTGACCATCGGTGCGCGTAAGATTGGCAACGGAACGCAGCGATCGCTCTCCCCACAATATGTTATAGGGGAAAGAAGGGATGTCGCTCATGTGAATGCCGCCACATACCACTACACCTCCTTTGCCGGTATTTCTCAATGCAGCGGGAACAAGCTCACCTGCGGGAGCAAATATAATGGCCGCATCCAGTTTCACCGGAGGGGACTGAGATGAACCTCCTGCCCAGCAGGCGCCAAGGCTTAACGCAAATAATTGAGCATCGAAGTCGGCTTCTTTTGTAAAGGCATAAACTTTCTTACCTTGTGTAACGGCCAGTTGTACCAGAATATGAGCCGCCGCCCCAAATCCGTAAATACCCAGATGCGTAACATCGGGTCCTGTCATTGTATAAGACCGGTAGCCGATCAGGCCTGCGCACAAAAGCGGCGCTCCCGATACGTTTGCCAAATTCTCCTGAATCGGAAAACAAAACTGCTCGTTGGCGGTCATATATTCTGCATACCCTCCATCGAGCGTGTAACCGGTAAAAAGCGATTCCTGGCATAGGTTTTCTTTTCCTCTGAGGCAGTACCCGCATTTACCACAGGTATAGCCGAGCCAGGAAACCCCCACTGTATTGCCGGGTTTGAAAAGTGTTGCATCTTGACCTGTTTCTATAACAGTTCCGATTACCTCATGTCCAGGAATTAGTGGCAGTTTGGGACTGGATAACTCGCCATCCACTATATGCAAATCTGTTCTGCACACTCCACAGGCCAGTATTTTTATGAGTACCTGTCCTGCGCCAGGGCGTGGAGTAGGAACGGTTTTTAATACCAGTGAAGATCCAGGCTTTTCAAACAGCATCGCCTGCATACTTGCTGGTATCAATATGTTGCCCGATAAATTCACTCAGCAGAATTAGATTATTTAATATGCTCACCGGATCGGAATACAACCAACCATGAAATTGGGATATAAAGTGGATACAAATGTAGATTCATACAGCCCTGATTGGTATGATGCTCATCAATCAAACGGCTGACAGCCCTCAACACAAAACGGGAAAGATGAAAGCAGGAGGCTGCGAAGCGTTACTGATAAATTCCGGGTATAATGAACCAGGTAAATTTTAACTGAAGCCCGATGTCCGTTTCATAGATAAAATATGGAATAAATAATTAGTAATCAGAATCTGTTACGGACGATACAGGGCTACCATCGATTTTTGCAAAAACTATCAGGATAAGCTTTGACCATCACATACTGGCATAGTATCTGCGTAACAATTGTTAAGTTTTTTTTCTAACTGCTTGACAGGAAACCTCCGGCAGCGTTTGTATCAGTTTTTGGGGTAATTTTAGGCCCGGGAAATATGGGTATATTGCCTGTATGCAAGGTCCGTTCACAATAAAAAAAGTAAACATGAGAAAGTACCTGATGATTCTATGTTCGGTAGCTATTTTTTCCTGTACAAAGAATAATGACAACGAAAATAACCAGGGGGAGCTCAGTGATTTCGACAAAGAGTTTATTACGAAAGCCGGTATGGCCAATGTTGCCGAAATCCAGATAGGAGAACTTGCCGTGGGACAGGCAGCAGATGTGAGTGTCCGGAATTTTGCCCGTGATATGGTGACGGATTATACCCAGTTTCATCAGCAGCTTAAAGTACTCGCGGCCGCTAATGGCCAGACAGCACCCGAAGAGATGGATTCGAATCACGAAAATTTAAAAAACAGGATGATTGGACTTAGCGGAAGAGAGTTTGATTCCACCTATATCAAAAACCAGGTGCTGGATCATCAGAATGCCATTGCCTTATATCAAAGCGAGGTGGATGCAGGAGCCAACGGAGACGTGCGGAATTTTGCCTCCTCCATGTTATCGCAATTGCGTACCCGGCTGCAGCGGGCAGAAACTCTTGCGGAATTATTTCCCTAACAAACCGAAACGATCTTTTTACGCATATATAATTAAGATAGTGAAGCGTTGGTCATTTTCTGGCTAACGCTTTTTTGTATAATGAATAGTCTTGTATTCAATAAGTTAATTACTTATATATTATAATTTAGTGTTATTTTTCTCGTTCTTGGGGAGTGTTGTAGTCTGATGAACCAGTAGGGGTGCTGCTATTTTTTCCGTAGAATTTTCCGGTCAACTGAAAATTTGAATACATTTACCACTAGAATAGAATAGGACAGTTGGTCCTCCTTATCCCATTAACTAACAGGCTTGCACACCGCACATGCAGAATATTTACGAGCAGATTAAAGAGCTGGAGCATATCCAGGGTCTTTCGAAACACGAGCAACTGGTACAGGGTATTATCAATGCCATTAACGACAAACTGATCGCAAGGGGCGATATGCTTCCTTCTGTAAATAGTCTTATTAAAGAGCTGGGTTTTGCCCGTGAAACCATTGCCAAAGGATATAAGGAACTCATCAGCCGGGGGATTGTAGAGTCAAAAAACCGGATAGGTTTTTTTGTGGCAAATGAGAGTACGGAAAATGTATTACGAATTGTGCTGGTCATCTTTGCTTTTGACAGCTTCCAGGAAATATTTTATAAAACCTTTCGTGACCGGCTGGGAAAGCGGGCACATATCGATATTTTCTTTCATCACAATAATATAGATGTTTTTGAAAGCATCATCTCTTCTGTACGGGGCAAATATGGTATGTATGTGGTAGCGCCGATTCCGCACAAACGTACAGCTGCTATTTTGAATACGCTGCCACTCAATAAATTTCTGATGATAGACCGCTACCAGGAGCTGGAGGGCGATTTTTCTTATGTGGTACAGGAGTTTGGTGAGTCGTCTTACCGTGCCTTTGCGGAGCTGGCACCCGCCATCCGCAGTTTTAAGGGAATGATTCATTATCACCGTCCGGCTTCGGATACACCGGTTGAGATTATTGAAGCATACAAGCGGTTTGTAAAAGATTATCAGATCAACAGTGTGATTCGTACGGAATACATACCTGGTTCAATCGAAAAGGGGTTTGTCTATTTTACTATCAATAATGCAGAGTTGTGGCAGATGCTGAAAGATGCAAAAGCCAAAGGATATAAACTGGGCCGGGATGTGGGGATTCTTTCGCACAATGATGAGATTGTGAAAGAAATCATTTTTGATGGCATCACCACTTATTCCACCGATTTCAGCAAGATGGCGGAGAAGTCGGCCGAGTTTGTCGCAAAACGGAAACCGATACGTGAAGTAATACCTACCGTGCTCCTGCGCAGGGGCTCACTCTGATTGGCAGCTTATGAATGTAACGATACTTGTCAGTTTTATCCTGATGACGGCTACGGCTGCGGCGATATCTGTATACTTTACACGTAAGCAGAAAACCCAGACTGCTATCAGTTATTTTCTGGGCAACCGCAGCCTGGGCTTCTGGATGATTGGCAGTTCACTTTTTCTCACCAATATGAGTGCCAACCAGTTTATTGGTGAGAACGAATTTGTGTATACTACCAATATGTCGGTGATGGCCTGGGGCATGAGTTCCATTCTCGCCATGCTGCTGGTAGCCGAATTTCTGATGCCGGTATATCTGCGTATTGGTGCCGTTACTACTCCCGATTTTTTGGCAAAGCGTTTTGACAGACAGACGCAACGTATTGTGTCCATCGTTTTTTTGCTCAGCTATTTTGTAAACCTGATTCCTTCAGTGCTGTATGGGTCAGCCGTAGCATTGAATGGTATTTTCCATATCGATCAGTTGCTGGGCTGGAGTTACTTCAGCACCATCCGTGTAATTGTGCTGGTGGTAGGCGTTATAGGCTGCCTGTACACCGTACTGGGGGGATTAAAGGCAATTACAGTTACGGATGTGGTGCAGGGCATCGGAATGCTTATCGGAGGCATCTTTATTGTGTATTACGGATTTGACTACCTGGGTGGGGGAGATGTGTGGCAGGGCGTGCAAAAGCTTACGCAGGAAAATCGGGGGCACCTCAATGCCATCGGAGGTCCGGGCGATGTGTTGCCGTTTGGAACATTATTTACCGGCATGCTGCTTATTAATATCTACTACTGGGGTATGGAGCAGTATATAGTACAGGAAGCGCTCGCTTCCAAAAACCTGGCCGAAAGCCAGAAGGGGATTTCGCTGGCCTGTGTGGGTAAACTGTTTGCCCCGCTTCTGCTGAATGTACCGGGGCTTATCGCGGTACATTTATATAGCGATCTGCCCAATCCTGCCACGGTTTTTCCCCGTATGGTCAGCGATGTACTGCCGCCGGTATTCATCGGGTTGGTGGCAGCCATCGTACTGGGTGGTGCACTCAGCACCTTCAATGCAGGGTTGAATAGTACCGGTACACTTTTTTCAATGAACATTTATAAACCCTGGCTCGAGAGAAACGGTGATACAGCCAGCGAAGCTAAACTGGTGAAGAGCGGGCGCATGCTGCAAGTGGGCGTGACAATCGTGGCGATCATTTTTTCACCTTATATCATGCATTTCAGTGGCGGCTTTTATAACTACCTCCAGAAAGTAAGCAGTTTTTTCAGTGTGCCTGTTTTCACGATAATGATAGTGGGATTACTTACCCGCCGGGTACCTCCACTGGCGGCCAAAGTAGGTATCCTGTTTTTTGTGGTACTCTATTCGGCTACACAGTTTGTCTTCGATACCGGCCTGCATTACCTGCATGTGCTGGCTATTCTTTTTGTACTCACCACCATACTCATGCTGGCAATTGGCAGGTGGAAACCGCTCGCCCGGCCCTTTACCCTTCCGGTCGATGCTACGCAGCGGGTAGAGCCCTGGAAAAATCGTTATTGGTTCTTTGCAATCTTACTCATACTGATGGTGCTGATGTTTCTGGTGTTTTCACCCCTCGGTTTAGCCCATTAATCTATTTAAAATAATCAGTCATGAACCGGCCCGCCCTTTTAAAACAGTCAACAAAAAAAGTAGTCCTGACCTGGTTTCTAAACCTGCTGTTAGTTGCAACATCAGTTGCACAGTCTGCTGAAAAAGTAATACGTGTCAACCGCGATATGAGTATCCGGTACGATCTGAAGAGCGGAAGCTATGCCATTGACTGGAAAGGACAGCAACTGATTGGTCAGGCGTATGCACTGATTGGAGCCGGGTCGCCCCTCGATAGCCGTCAGGCCGGCAAAGCCCGCCTGCACAGCAGACGGGTAAAAACGTCACTTGGCCTTGCCACACTCTATACGGTATCTTTTGCGGGACATTCATCGCTGCAGCAACTTTTTTATGTGTTTAAAAACCGAAGCTACTTTATCACCTGCCTGCGCTATGCGGGAAGCGAAGCAATTGGTTATATGACGGCATTGCAGACTGATCAGCTGAAATGGCCGGCCACCGGCGATAACCGCGCCCTGTATGTACCCTATGATAATGATATGTGGGCCCGGTACAATGCAGCCTCGCTGGCCGCTGCCGATTTTACCGGCAGCGAAGTCACGGCCCTGTATAATGCCGGCACTAACCAGGGACTGGTCGTTGGTTCGCTTGATCAGCGCGTATGGAAATCGGGTATGCGGGTAAAGGGGAGCAGCAACAAAGAGTATGCAACCCTTTCTGCTTCTGCAGGGTTTACAGACAGTGTTGTCACACACGACATTATCAGACACGGTAAGGTGAAACCGCATAACGGGGTGTTGTACTCGCCCCAGTTGCTGGTGGGTGTTTTTGACGACTGGCGCAGTGGAATGGAGACTTTTGCAAGCGCCAGCAATCAGGTATCTCCCCGGGTGGTTTTTAACTGGAATAAAGCCACACCAATGGGCTGGAACAGCTGGGGCGTGCTGCGGGAAAAAATCCGCTTTGAGCAGGCCATGGGTGTAGTGGATTTTTTTGCCGATAGCTGCCAGGGCTTCCGTAATGCGGATCATACATTGTTTATAGATCTGGATGCTTTTTGGGACAATATGACACCGGGGGGGCTGGATGGTGATGTCAGCAAACTGGAAGCTTTTGTAAAACATTGTAAGGCCAGGGGATTCAGCCCCGGTATTTACTGGACACCATTTGCCGATTGGGGCAAGTGGGACCGTAAGGTGGAAGGAGCCGATGCCCGGTACACCTATGCGCAGACCTGGACGACTCAGGCGGGACGTATGCTTGATATTGACGGAGGCCGCGCTATGGATCCCACACATCCCGCCACCCGTCAGCGCATTGTACATACGCTTAATAAAATGAAAGCGCTGGGATTTGAAATGATCAAAATTGATTTTCTTGGGCATGGTGCCCTGGAGGCAGATCATTTTTTTGATAAACGGATTACTACCGGCATGCAGGCATTCCATCAGGGTATGGCTTTTCTTGATAGCGTTATAGGTAAACAAATGCTGATCTATGCCGCCATCTCGCCCAGTATGGCTACTTCCCGCTTTGTACATGTGCGCCGTATTGCCTGCGATGCCTTCAGCAGTCTGGGCAATACAGAATACACACTCAACAGTACCGGCTATGGCTGGTGGCAGCGTTTTATCTATAATTATATAGATGCGGATCATATCGTATTTGCCAGCGAGACCGAAGGGGTAAACAGGGCCCGGATGGCTTCGGCCCTGGTAACCGGTAGCCTCATTACGGGCGATGACTATGCAGCATCCGGCCCGTGGAATGCTGCCGGTAAAAAGTTGTTGCAGAACCCCGCTTTATTGCAGGTAATCCGCGATGGGAAAAGTTTCCGACCCGTATTTACCAATACCGGCAACAGGGGCGTGGAGGCCTTTATTAAAACTACCGGTCAGTATCAATACCTGGCCCTTTTCAATTTTGGCACCACATCACGGTCTTTTTCCCTCACACAGGAGCAACTTCCGCAACTGCGCCAACATAACCGCGTGATGCTGAATCTTTTTACCGGTGAATCAAAACCCCTTACCAGTGCTACACTGGAGTGGGTGCTGCCAGCTGGCGATGCCGTCATTTTACGGATTCAGGGATCGGACAAAGACCGGTAAACGGGTACGGCCTGAGTTTTCCACCTGTTGATAAACTCCTGAAAGGATTTTCCCGCATTTTTTGGCCGGAAAAAAATAAGTTAATATTTTAGTGGAATAGTATAGTATAGTACAGATGGAGAACTGGCTAACTATCCTATAGCACGGTTGCCAATCGTGTTTACCAAACAACAATTGCTTAAATATGATTATCCGATTTGCTTGTTATCAGGGTAGGAAATTGCTGTATTCCGGTTTCCCTGGCTTCTCGCTTTTTCTGCTTTTCTTCATTGGCTTTGGTGCAGGTCTGTCTGCACAAAACAACAGCGCAGTTCTGAGTGGGGTGGTGTTGGATAGTACAACACGTCAGCCCATCAATGCAGCATCGGTCGTTATCAGGGGTACGAAGCAGGGTACCAGTACCGACCGGTCAGGTGGTTTTTCGCTGGATATTTCCGGCAGCCAGGCTATTCTCGAATTTTCATCTATTGGTTATCGTACGCAGTCACTCACGGTGATGAAGGGGCAGCCGGTAACGGTGCTGATGAGCACCTTTGTAGATACGGCAGGTGCAGTAATTGTAACGGCTTTTGGCCGTAAGGAACGCCGCGAAGCGATTGTGGGATCGGTTACATCTATTGAACCGGGTGAGTTGAAGATTCCTGCGAGCAATTTAACCAATGCGCTGGCCGGACGAATCTCCGGTGTCATTTCTTTTCAGCGCGGAGGCCAGCCCGGTCTCGACAATTCTTCCTTTTTTATCAGGGGGGTGACCACGCTGGGGTATAGCAACAGCCCGCTGATACTGGTAGATAACGTAGAACTTACTTCGAGCGATCTGGCTCGTTTGCAGGTAGACGATATTGCCAGCTTCGCCATTTTAAAAGATGCAAGTGCAGCCGCCTTGTATGGAGCCCGCGGTGCCAATGGCGTTATTCTGATTACTACAAAGGAAGGTAAGGCCGGAAAGGCACGTGTAGAGGTAAGGGTGGAGTCGGCACTGTCGTCACCTACCCGTAGTCTTAAGCTGGCCGATCCCATCACTTATATGCAAACGTATAATGAGGCGCTGACTACGCGCAATCCGCTGGCCACTCCTTTTTTTAGTCCGAATAAAATAATAGGTACACAAAAGACACTCAATGGCGAAGGCGGTATTTATCCCTATATATACCCTGCTGTAGACTGGATGAAAGAGTTGTTTAAGGATCGTACGGATACCCGCCGTGCCAACTTCAGCATCAGCGGTGGCAATAACCTGGCTAAATATTATGTGGCCGGTTCGTATTCGCGCGACAATGGTATACTGCGTGTAAACCCTGTCAATAATTTCAACTCTTCGATGCGGTTTGAAAATTATCAGCTTCGCGCCAATACCAGCATTAAGGCAACACCCACTACAGAAGTGGGCGTACGGCTCTGGGGCAATTTCAATGAATATATCGGTCCTATCAGCAACCAGGGCAATAGTTTTGCTACAGACTTGTACTCGCAGGTATTACATGCCAATCCGGTTGGTTTCCCGGCCTATTACCTTCCTGACAGTGCCAATGCCAATACGCAGCATATTCTGTTTGGCAATGCCATCAGCCAGACAGGAAACCTGCAAACCAATCCATATGCTTCATTGATGTATGGATACAAAACCTTTTCCGAGTCAAGAATGTCGGCGCAGTTTGAAGTCAATCAAAACCTGAAGTTCATCACCCAGGGTCTTACATTCTTTGGCCTTTTCAGTACTAACCGGTATTCTTATTTTGATGTAAGCCGCAATTATCTGCCTTTCTACTACGATGTGCAAAACTTCAATGAGCAAACAGGCGATTACCAACTGCGCTGGCTGAATAGTCAGCCGGGAGCGGCACAGGAATACCTCAACTACAATGAAGGACCCAAATATCTCAATACCTATCTCTATATGCTGGGCCGTATCGATTACAGCCGCAGTTTTGGATTGCATGGAGTGGGGGCTTCACTGATCGGTACACGTCAGCAAACGCTGAGCGGCAATGCCGGAAGTCTGCAGGCCTCTCTGCCCAACAGAAACCTGGGTGTATCCGGAAGGGCCAGCTACTCATATGCCAGTAAATATTTTGCAGAATTCAACTTTGGATATAACGGTTCCGAAAAGTTTGCACCCAAAAACCGTTTCGGTTTCTTCCCCACCTTTGGTGCGGGCTGGGTGGTGTCGAATGAAAATTTTTGGAAGGGAGCTATCAGTGATGTGATCACGCGTCTCAAAATACGCGGTAGCTTTGGTCTTGTCGGTAACGATGCGATTGGTAACCCCAGTACACAGCGTTTCTTCTATCTCTCCAATGTAGTACCCAATGGCGGCCCCGGTGCCAGCTTCGGTACCAACAATTCGGTGACGATGAACGGCACAGTGATCAATGCGTATCCCAATCCCGGTGTAACCTGGGAAACCGCCCGCAAGGCCAACATTGCTGCCGAGTTTACCCTGTTTAAGCATCTCAACATCATAGCCGAGGTATACCAGGAGCATCGCTACAATATCCTCATCTCGCGTGGTTATATACCCGTTACAGTAGGTATCGAAAATACCGCTCTCGGCAATCTGCGGGCCAACCTGGGTAAGGCCAAAGCTGAAGGCTTTGATCTGAGTGTGAATTACAATCAGAGCATCTCGGCCGACTGGAATATATCGGTACTGGGCAACCTCACCCTTACCCGCAATAAGACTACTTATATCGAAGAACCGGAATATCCTTATCCCTGGCGTTATAGCACCGGCCGCATGATCAATCAGCCTTTTGGCTACATTGCCGAGCGGCTGTTTGTAGATGACCAGGAAGCAGCCAACTCTCCGCTGCAGTCATTTGGTAATTATCTGCCCATGGGTGGCGACATCAAATACCGCGATGTCAACAATGACGGGGTCATTAATCAGAACGACATGGTACCCATTGGCCTGCCTTCCACACCGCAGGTGATCTATGGTTTTGGATTTTCGGTGAGTTACAAAAATTTTGACCTGAGTGCTTTCTTCCAGGGATCGGCCCGTTCCTCGTTCTTTATTGATCCAACCAGCGTAACCAATTTCAACGACGGAGTATATGGTACAGCGCCATTTGCCAAAAATGCGCAGATATTGCAGGCTTATGCAGACGATCACTGGTCGGAAGAAAATCAGAATCTCTATGCGCTCTGGCCCAGGCTCTCTGTTTATGATATTCCCAATAACCAGCAACCCAGTACCTGGTGGTTGCGCGATGGCAGTTTTATTCGCTTAAAATCAGTAGAAGCCGGTTACACACTGCCCAAACGGTGGAGCCGCAAAGTGTATATGGACAATGTGCGTTTCTATTTCAGCGGACTCAACCTGCTCACCTTTAGCAAATTCAAGTTGTGGGATCCGGAGCTGGCGGGCAATGGTTTTGCCTACCCGGTTCAGAAAGTAGTAAACCTTGGATTAAAATTCAACTTCTGATATCGGCTAAAACAACTAATGGGAGAATCTTAAAAATCAGAAAAATGAAAATCAGTATAAAAATATTTTTGGTAGCTGGCATCATACTGCAGCTTTCTGGCTGTAAGAAGTATCTGGATGTAACGCCGGATAATGTGGCTACCCTCAATAGCTCATTCAGCAATGCCAACGAAGCCCAGGCTTACCTCTTTGGCTGCTATGCCAACCTGCAGGGCCTGGCCGATGTGCGCCGCAATGCGGGTTTTACCGCTTCAGGTGAAATACTTTTTCCGATCAACCTGCAGGATCAGAGTACCCTGGGTGGTATTGGAGGCGATGCCGGATTTGATCTGATGCGCGGTCTGCAGAATACGCTCAATCCGCTTCACAACTACTGGGACGGCTACAATATGGGACTCAAGTTGTGGGAGTCGATCCGGATGTGTAATACCTTTTTAGATAATATCAATCTGCCGCGCGATGTACAACCATTTGATCGCACAAGATGGATTGCCGAAGCTAAATTTCTGAAAGCTTATTATCATTACTGGCTCCTGCGTATGTATGGCCCTATTCCAATTGCCGATGTGGCCATTCCCATCGATGCCGGTTCTGAGACCGTTCGTCAGAAACAACAAACTGTTGACTCCTGTTTCAATTATGTGGTTAAAACACTCGATGAGGCGATTGCAGATTTACCACCCGCCATTCAGAATGCTGCTGCAGAAGCAGGACGTATTACTGCTGCTATTGCGCTGGCAGTAAAGGCCGAGGTGCTGGCTACACAGGCAAGTCCTTTATTTAACGGCAACCCCGATTATGCAGCTATAAAAGGTAAAGACGGACAGGCCATGTTTACGGCTACAGCCGATCCGGCCAAATGGCAGCGTGCTGCCGAGGCCTGCCGGGTGGCTATTGAAGCAGCCGAAGCGGCGGGTGCAAGATTGTATGAACTGAATGTACAGGGCAACATTGTTAGCATGTCTGCCCAAACCCGCCAGCTGCTTACACTGCAGGGCGCATTTGTGGATGGCTGGAACCCTGAGCAGGTATGGACACTCAATCCGCATTTTGGCTGGCAGTATATGGCTATGCCACGCGTTACAGCCGATGCGGCTGCCAACGTGTTTGCCGTTTATTCTAACTTTTCTGTACCACTGGCAGAGTCGGAAATTTTTTATACTAAAAACGGCGTTCCCATCAGTGAAGATAAAAACTGGGATTATAACGGACGCTATCAGCTGAAGACCGGCGACGAACCACATCGTTATTATATCAAACAGGACTATACGACTGTAAAAGGCAATTTCGAAAGAGAGCCGCGCTATTATTCCAGTGTGGCATTTGACGGAGCTACCTGGTTTGGATCGGGTAATACCAACGATAATAATCCCAATTTTGTAAATGCGGTAAATGGCTATGCAGCTCCGCCCGACCGGCTTCGTTACAATGCTACCGGATACTGGGCCAAAAAACTGGTCCATTATCAGTCAGTGCCCGGTCAGAATACTGTTTGGAAAACTTATCCCTGGACGTTTATGCGCCTCACTGGCCTCTGGCTGTTGTACGCAGAGTGTTTGAATGAAGTAAACGGCCCTTCATCTGATGTCTTTTTCTGGATAAACAAAGTGAGAGACCGGGCAGGTTTGCCCGGAGTGCTGGAAGCCTGGTCGCAGTACTCACGCAATCCGGCTAAACCTTCTACGAAGGAAGGACTGCGCCAGATCATACATCAGGAACGAAGAATAGAACTGGCTTTCGAAGGTCAGGCCGGCTGGGATCTCCGCCGCTGGAAAGAACTGCAGTCTGTACTGTCAGTGCCATTTCAGGGCTGGAGTGTATTCAGCCGCTCTATTGCAGGCTACTATCAGCTCAACACGGTTTATCAACCTTCTTTCGCGCTGCGCGACTATCTCTTTCCGATTCAGGAATACGATATGCTTACAAACCCCAATCTTGTTCAAACTCCTTACTGGTAAGAATCAAACACGAATTGCTTAAAATATGATTATGAGAAATTATATTAAAAAAGGCTTACACCTGCTCTGGTTAATTCCGGTTGTTGCCGTTGTATCGTGCAGCAAAGTGGCAGACTACAAAGAGGTGGTGTCGACCGATAAAACCAAACCTGCTGTTGTAACCGATATCCAGGTTCGTAACCTGGCTGGTGCAGCTGTTATCAAATACAAACTTCCCCTGTCGGAAAATATCCTGTATGTACAGGCCAACTATCAGATTAATGGTAAGACCAGCAGACAAACCAAAGTTTCTTACTATTCCGATAGCCTGCTGGTAAGCGGGTTTGAAAAAAGCCAGGAATACAAAGTAGTGCTGTATACCGTCAGCCGGGCCAACGTGTTTTCCGATTCGGTGCTGGTTACAGTGCATCCGGAAACACCAGCTTATCTCGCTGCGTTTCCCAGCATTGTGGTGCGTCCCGACTTTGGTGGTATCAACATCAGCGTACAAAATACCGACAAGGCTAACCTGGGGATAGTGACTATTACCAAGGATGCCGTTACCAAACAATTCGAAATCGTTAATCAGCATTATACCAACGAGGCTACGATTTCATATAGCCTGCGCGGTTATCAGCCTGTACCGGTAGAGTTTGGTTTTTATATTACTGACCAGTACAATAATATTTCCGATACACTCTTTACCACTATCACGCCCATCTTTGAACAGCAAATGGACAAATCGCAGTTCAGGTCCTATGCACTGCCTTCTGATGCACGCACCGGTTTTGGCTGGGTCATCGAAAATCTCTGGAACGGAAATACCGGTTCGCCCGGTTATCATACCGAGCAGCCGATTCAACCACTGGTATGGCCGGCAGTGATCACGTTCGATATGGGACAGGCTGCTAAGCTGAGCCGGTATACAATCTGGAACCGCGGCATTGATGGTAGCGGCAACTGGCTCTGGCAGGCCGGAGCCCCTCTCAAATGGACTTTATGGGGAAGAGCAGATACACCGGTCGATGAAACAATGCCCAGCGGCAGCAGTGCACCCGGACTGGGGCAGTCATCACCTGCCGGGTGGATCAATCTCGGCACGTTTGATCTCCCGGCCAAACCCTCCGGTTTACCCAATCCGCAATATACCAATGCCGATCTTGATTTCTGGAACGCCGGATTCAGTTTCAACTTTTCACTGGATCTTCCCAGGATCCGGTATATCCGCTTCCAGTGTCTGGAAAATGCTTCGCAAACCAACAACTTTTTCAATATAGCCGAACTCAGTTTTTGGGGAGATCCCAGATAACCAATAAAAACGATCAACATGTCTAAAAACAATTTATCGCTGCTGTGGGTCATTTGTGTGGTGTATCTGCTGGGATGCTCACAAAAGCCTGACGATTTCAAAGATTTTCTGAACGGACAGGAAATAAAATATCCAGGAGCCATCAACAACGCATTTGTACGGCCTGGCAACCAGCGCATCGGCATCGGATGGCTGGCCAGTCCCGATCCTTCTGTGACCAAATACCGTATATTCTGGAACAACAAACAGGATTCCATTGAAGTGCCTGCAGGTGCGAGCCTGGCTGATACGGTATTTTCCGTTGTCAGCAATCTCCAGGAGTATACCTATACCTTCATCGTACATTCTTACGATGCAAACGGCAACCGTTCTATTCCCAACGAAATTGGTAACGCACGGGTATATGGAAGTACGTACCGGCAGTCGCTGGTAAACCGGCCTATTAATCTCACAGAACCTTTTAAGCTGCTGAATGATGCCGGTACATCCGTTACACTTAATTTCC
>JAGODE010000083.1 GCA_017998385.1 Chitinophagaceae bacterium
GTCACTCGGTGGTGAAGAACCTTATGAAAGCGGTACTTCATTCCTGAAAGTAGGTTTACCTCTCGGTTCACATTACGAAGTGAAATGGGCTGGTGTTGACGCCGCCACAGGTCAGCCTCTTTACTATGATCTGAATGGTAAAGTCACCAACACTTATTCAACCTCATATTCTGTAACTGATTTCGGCACTTGGGAAGCTCCCTGGAAAGGTGGTTTTGGAACCACTCTCCGTTACAAGAACCTGGATCTGTCTGTATTGTTTAGCTGGCAGGAAGGTGCTTACAAAATGGACAACCTCGAGTACTTCGTAGAAAACCCAGTTGGTTTCCTGGCTAACGGATACAATCAGTCAGCTGATATGAAATTCTGGCAAAAACCCGGAGACATTGTAAATACCCCCAGCCCTCAATATGGTACCAACTTCTCTTCTAAGCTGATTCACAATGCCTCTTTTGTAAGGCTGCGTGATGTTACATTGGGTTACTCATTACCTCAGAATACAATCAGCAAACTGAAATTCATTTCTAACCTGAAAGTTTATGTACAGGGTACCAACCTGTATATGTGGACTAAATGGAGAGGTATGGATCCGGAAGCAGGTCCTGTTAACATTAACCTGAGTGAGTTCCCGAACCCACGTGCGTTCACTGGTGGTATTTCTGTTACCTTTTAATTCTTAAAACCGACGAAGACATGAAACTTAAGAAATATAGCCTATACATTCTTTCAGCCTCCCTACTCATAGGCGGTTGCAAGAAACAACTGGATCAGAATGATCCGGACGTGATCAATGAAGCAAACGCCTTCAAAACATTTGAACATGTTCAATTTGGAGTGAATGCAGCTTTTCAGCGTTACGGAACCTATTCTACGGATATGTATAAAAGCGCTCTCGTTTCTGATGAAGCCAAGCTGGGTGCGGATAATGCTGGCCAGGGAGCCCTGGAGTACCGCTACCAGTATAGTGCCGACGTTACCACTGGAGGTAGCGTAATTGCCGGTTATTATGGCTACTATAGCCTCATCGATCAGGTGAACCGCGTACTCCCCAAAATCGATGTGGTAGAGACTCCTGCCAACCTGGTGCCCCGTAAAGACATCGTAAGGGGGCATTTACTTGGTCTGCGTGCATTGGCCCATTTTGGTCTTTTGCAGTCTTTCTGCAAAAACTACAATGCCAACGAGCCACTGGGCGTGCCCATCATGCTCGAATCTGATCCTCTGGCTAAGCCTACACGCGCCTCAATGGGTGCTGTTATGACTCAGATCGAAAAAGACCTGAGCGATGCCAAACTTCTTGTTCCGGCCGCTACTCCAGCCAATTTTTCTGATACTGTTCTTAATAAAGTAAATATTGCTGCCTACCAGGCGCGTATTGCCCTTTATAAAGGCGACTACCAGGCTGCCGTTACTTATGCAACTGAAGTCATCAGCTCTAATGTGAAGCCCCTGGTTTCAGGCACCGACTTTTCCGGGATCTGGACAGATCAAAATACTAACGAAATTTTGTTTCGTATTCGTTATCTGACAGGAGCCGATATTGGCAGTTTGTGGACTACTACAGGTTCGGCAATATATATTGCTCCTTCCGATAAACTGGTAGCAACCTATAGTAATGATGATATCCGCAAATCGGCCTATATTGGCACATCCTCCGGAAAAAACTATGTAAACAAGTTTTACACTTCTTCCAGAGGTGGCCGGATCGTAGATATGAAAGCCTGTCGTATAGCAGAAATGTATCTGATTCGTGCAGAAGCTTATGCTAAATTGCCTACGCCTAACGTATCTGCCGGTGCTGCAGACCTGAATGCGCTGCGCGCAGCACGTATTACCGGTTATGTAAATGAATCATTTGGTTCTGCTGCAGACCTGGTTACCGCTGTCCTCAACGAGCGCTTTAAGGAGCTTTGCTTTGAAGGTTTCCGTCTGTACGATCTTAAGCGAAATAATTTGCCAGTTCAGCGTAACTCTTCCGATGCCGGTCCAGAATGGCAGACCCTGGCAGCAGGTTCATTCCGCTTTGTAATGCCTATCCCACAAGCGGAACTGTTAGCAAACCCCAATATGGTTCAAAATGATGGCTATTAAAATATAGTATGAAAGGAGGGAAAACTATTTCCCTCCTTCATTTCATCACTCACTAAATACACCATTTATGAAAAAAATATTTTCAAAATTTTCACTGGCAGTCCTCCTTGCAGGCTCTATCCTTTTTGCCGGTTGCGATAAATTTGAGCCCTATAAGACCCTTGAAGCTGAAGCACAGGCACATTTTGTAGGTGCTCCCAATCAAAGCTATTCTATTATATCTGCCAGCACAGCGCCGTATACCATTACTATAGGCACTACCGATGTGCAGAACGTAGACCGCACTGTTAAATTCAGTGTTTCCAGCCCAACAGGTGCTATCGCTGGAACTCAATACACCATGAGCAATACCACCGGCACAGTAACTATTCCTGCGGGTCAGGCTACTGCCAGCTTTACTATCCAGGGCAATTTTGCTCCGTATGACAATACAGGCCGAAAGGACACACTGGTATTTACGCTGGAGGAACCCTCAGTTAAAGTTGCCGGTTTCCTGAATAAGCTGACTCTTGCTCTGCGTGGACCCTGCTTTGATGGAGACGTTTCAGATATTGCAGTAATGAAAGGTAATTATACACAAACGTACGAAGGTGGATCGGGCCCTTACACTACTTCGATCGCCATTAACTCTGTCAGCGGCACTACTGCAACCGCTACTATTACCAACCTTTGGGATTATTTTGGCCCGCTGACTATTAACTTTAACTGGACCGATCCATTAAATACGACTGCCGAAATACCTCTGCAGCTTACAGACAAATTTTATGCCGCCGGACAGCCCTTCTATGTAAGAACTAAACCTGGTCAGGCAAATAAGTTCTCTATTTGTAATCAGCGAATTTCCTTCTCGCTTGACGTATTGGTATTAATAGGCAGTACATTATACTATTATGATAATGGCCTTCCTTATGTAATGGAGCGTTAAAAACTCTTATAGGCTATTTAATAAATATAAAAGGCGGCTTCTCTTTCAGAAGCCGCCTTTTATATTCACTCATTTAAGCTACAGACTATTGTAATATTCAACAGCTTTAATATAATCACTTTCTTTTTTACCACTCCATTTTTCCTTTTCTATCTGATCCAGTAATTGCTGTCTTTTCGCAGCCGGAACTAAATCTGCAATTTCTTTAACCTTTTTTACCCGGGTTACCACACCGCCAATACTTACAAGAAACTTTTCAGAAGCTCTGATTCGCTGCTCAGTAACTGAAGATCCATAAGCTTTAGATTCAGAAATACTCTTTGAAACTTGTTTATATAAAGTAAGTCCCCCGCCACTTAGTACCTCAAGCCATCCTTTATCACCAGAGTAACCCGACACGGCAGATGTATTTTCGAGCAAATAAACTTTACCAGTTATGGTATCACGTAAAGAGACTTTACTCAATGGCGCCACACAAACCATTTCTTCTCCTCCAGGATTCAGGTATATAACAGTGTTGTCTATCAGATCTACCTTCAACCGAAGATTATTATAAGCACTCCCATTAGGCGTCACAATTGTACCCTTCATCCAGTTTTCACTCAGATAAGGTGTTCCTCCTGTTACCTGGATATATTTAGTTGAGCTAAGCGGAAACCCGCCGCTGGCATAAAACTCACGATTGTCCAGTGGCTTGGTGTTCTTGTCAACATCCACCACATTGTTTTGCGCCTGCGCCTGAAGTGTAAGAAGAGGCAGGGCTATAAGCAGTAATTTTTTCATGACAATGATTTACTTAAAATTAAAATATTATCTGCAAATCCCCTTGTTAAAACAACAACAGATTTTCATACGTGTTACCTCAACAATTCTGCCAGTTTAAGCGGCAATTGACTGCCCCTGAGCCCCTCTGCTACCACAATACCCCTGGGATCAACCAGCACATTGTACGGGATGCCGTCAAAGCCATACAGCTTTACGACCTTACTGTTCCAGTACTGCAGATCACTCACCTGTGTCCAGGTTAGTTTGTCGTCCATGACAGCCTTCAGCCATTTTTCGCGCTGACCCGGCTGATCCAGCGATACGCCCAGCACGGTAAAGTTTTTGTCTTTAAACCGTTGAAATGCACTGACTACATTGGGATTCTCCTGACGGCAGGGCATACACCAGCTCGCCCAGAAATCAACGAGTACATATTTGCCTCTGAATGAACTAAGGCTAACTTCTTTTCCACTGGCATCCGGCATGGTGAAGTCAGGCGCTTCCTTTCCTACCCAGGATGCAGTTGCGGCCTGCGCCTGTGCCTGCAGACTTTTATCAATATTGGCTTTTACGGCTGCTGTAACCTTATGATCAGGATAACGTGTTACCAGCATATTCATCACCGCCTTCAGTTTTTCGGCGTCCATAGATGCCAAACCATAATTGGTTCCGTTGGCAGTAGATTCATAGTAGCCCAGTTCAAAAATCGCCAGTGCCGGGTTGTTGGCGCGGTCAATAGCATCGTACGAAAATTTTTGCAAAGCCTGCGCCTGACTGGCCTGCCGTTCTGCATTTAAGGCAAGTATGCTATCAGATACGCCCTGTCTGTAAAGGCTGTCGGACTGTTGCATAAGGCCATGGATTTCAATAAGACGATTGTTGAAGCCGGTTACAAAATTTTTCAACTCTTCACTCCCCCGCGATCCACTCACTGTATAACTTTCAGGAAACTGCGAATCGTCCGGACGCATGCGTATATCCAGCTCTACCTGGGTAGTATCATTGACCAGCGAAAGCAACGGATAACGGCTCTGATCAATCCGCAGGTTAAAGATCACTGCTTCACCGGCAGCTGCCTTAAGCCGGAAACTACCATCGGCTGCAATCACTGAAGAATCTTCTACACTGGGCTGGGTCAGGGCTGCCGGTACTTTTTCCAGGTAAATCATTTTACCGCTGCGTGGTTGTAATTTTCCTTTTACCACAAACCCTTTCTCATCTGCCTTATGTGTGCATGACAGCGCCAACACACCTACCAGGATCAGAACTTTGCTTATTTGCATATACAGTTATTGAAATTGACTATCTAAATGACTTATGATTTCAGCCGCTCAAGCAGCAGTTCATTGGTAACACGCGGGTCGGCCTTCCCCTTCGAACGTTTCATTACTTCTCCTACAAAAAGGGCCAGCACTCCTTTTTTCCCTTTTTTATATTCTGCTACTTTATCTGCATAACGTGCCAGTACCTCATCAATCAGCGGGGCCAGCGTATCCGCATCTGACTGCTGTATAAGATTTAGTTGCTGTGCCGCCACCGCCGCATCATCGGCAGGATGCTGCAGCAAGTGAGGAAATAAACGGGTGGATGCCGCTGAAAAACTCAATGCTCCGGTATCTACCATTTTGAGTACCGCCGCAAGTGCAGCTGGCGATAATGGAAAATCACTGATCTCTTTATCGTTTTCATTCAGCCATGATTTTACCGGTCCCAGCATCCAGTTGGCTGCCGGCTTGGGCAGAGCTCCGGCCTTTACCGTTTCTTCATAAAAATCTGCCAGCGACTTGTCGTCTGTAATAACACGCGCATCATAGTCGGTCAAATTCCACTGGTTCATATAACGTTGTACCCGCTGCTCCTGCAACTCGGGTAGTGACGCCCTGATTGATTCAATAAATGATTCTTCCAGCGCAAAAGGAGTAAGATCGGGATCCGCAAAATACCGGTAATCGTCTGCATCTTCTTTTTCACGTGTGGCAAAACTGGTGCCTGTTGCTGCATCAAAACTGCGGGTTTGCTGCAACACTGGTTCGCCACTTTCCAGCAGTTGAATCAACCGGCGCGATTCAGCTTCTACTGCACGGCGGGCATTGCGGATAGAATTCAGGTTTTTGATCTCTACCTTGGTGCCAAGACGGGTATCACCCCGGCGACGCACAGAGATATTTACATCACAACGCAGGCTACCTTCTTCCATATTGCCGTCGCAAACACCGAGATAACGAACCAGTTTACGCAGTTCTGTAAGATAGGCCGATACTTCTTCTGCATTGTGCAGATCCGGCTCGGTTACAATTTCTATCAATGGTGTACCGGCACGGTTCAGGTCTATGCAACTATCCGTATCCAGCACATCATGCAGGCTTTTGCCGGCATCTTCCTCCAGGTGAATGCGGTTTAACTGTACAGGGCGCTCACCACCCGCTTCTGTGCGGATAGTAATATGTCCGCCTTTACAGATAGGAGTTGTATGCTGCGACACCTGGTAGCCTTTGGGCAGATCAGGATAGAAATAATTTTTACGGGCAAAATAGTTATGCCGTTCTATTTCGCAGTGGCAGGCCAGGCCCATACGTATAGCCAGCTCCACAGCTTTTTTATTCATTTTGGGCAATGTGCCGGGGTGTGCCAGGGTTACAGGACTCACATGTGTATTGGGTGCTGCACCGTAGGCAATACTGTCGCCACAAAACAACTTGCTTTGTGTCTGCAATTGCGCATGCACTTCGAGGCCTATAACCGTTTCGTAAGCGGGATTGGATGCCATAGTTTCAGAATCCACAAAAATAACTCATTTCGGCGGGAGGTGGTTATGAAAGTACGGCAGGGAAATGAGGGCTTAAATGACAAAGGTCCCACCCTAAACAGGGCAGGACCTTTTGCCTGATGTATATGTATAAGCGAATTAGAGATCAGCGGTTTTGAGTTTGCGCGGCATCTTCAGATCCACTGTTTCTGCTTTACCGTTACGCAGATATTTCATTTTTACTGTAATCTTATCCTTATTATCACGCATTGCTTTAGCCATTTCATCCACACCATTGACAGCCTTACCGTCTATTTCAGTGATCACATCACCTTCTTTCAGGCCGGCTTTGGCCGCATTACCGTCTTCATCTACATCCAGCACATTCACCCCTTTGCCGTCTTCCGAATCCTGGATAGATATGCCCAGGCGGGGTGTACCAAATGTTGTTCTTAACTGGCCATATCCACGTGCCTGGGGCACCTCAATACCATTAGGGAAAAAACGGTCCAGCTTCAGATCATCAACATTTAAATTAAAATTAGGAGTACCGGAGTAAACCATCACACCCTTCCAGGAAGTAAGCTCAGCTGTTACTTTCTGTTCTTTTTTATCACGAATGAAACCAACGGTTACTTTATCACCGGGTTTGTGATCGCGGATTGCTTTTGTCAGATCATCGGGGTCTTCGATTTTTTTACCATCAATAGCTGTAATGATATCACCTTTTTTCAGCCCGGCTTTCTCTGCTGCACTTTCTTTTGTTACTTCATTTATAACCACACCCTTATCTTCTTTTTCTGTGGTTACACCCAGCATAGCACGATCTTCGGAATAGCTGCTCAGCAGGTTGTTGTAGGATTGAAATGGCTTGCTGAAAACCTGTGTTCCTGTGCCGCCATAGGCCCATACATCTTTTATCTTGTTGCGCAGTATGGTAATGTCGCCATCGTTGTCCTTATCATAATCCTTTCCATTCACGGTTACCTTATCACCGTTTAATTCAATCACAATCTTATTATCCGAATTTCCCTTACGGGTTATGATAATCTGCTCGGCCTCCTTCTTACTCTTCGCATCCTTATCTTTTCCTTCCGGCTGGGCAAGCAATGTGGCCGGTGTCATCACTCCCAGGGCCAGCAGGGCAAAGGAGAGCTGTTTCATAATTTGTTTCATACGCGTCTGATTGATTGATTATTTTAACTACGTTAAGTTTCGTAGATCAAATATAATAACATTCTCCGAAATACGAAGCGTTTCGGAAATGTTAAAGCTATTTTTCGGATAAACGGTCATCAAAGTGCCTGCGGGTTTAATTGAAAAAGGATAACCGGAAAGCCATCAACCTGCCCATAACCGGTTTCTTTAAACCCACAATGCTTTAATAGGCGGACGGATGCGGTATTTGCTGGTTCTGCCGCAGCAGTAAGAGAGTTGATTTTCAACTCTTTAAACGCATACCGAATAGTGCCTCTGGCAGCTTCAGTAGCATACCCCTGCCCCCAAAACAACCTGATAAAGCGATAGCCAAGATCGATCCGACCTGTAGATGGTCTGAATTTAAGCCCGCACCAGCCCATGAACCTGTCGTCCGCTTGTCGTAATACCGCCCCACCGGCCATATCCATACATTCCATAATGGGGTATGATAGAGTGGTTTATTACAGATTCTGCCTCTTCGCGTGTGTAAATTGTATCGTGCGTAAAACGGGTAACAAGCGGATCGCTATTGAGTTCCAGCACACTGTCTGCATCTGAGTGTACAAATCTTCGGAGGTAAAGATTTTCTGTAGTGAAGACGGGCTGCATACGTATATATACTAGGGGTTTTTCATCAGCCCAATAAGCGGTTTTCTGCAAATAAATCAGCATTTTTGACATCGTCATCAAACGAACTGCTCACCCCTTATGCTGAAGATTCTTTCTATTGGATGCATCGTCTTGTGCTCCGTTGTGATCATCTACGTGATCATAATATATATGGAGTCTAAAGACTATAAGCAGCCTCAAAAGCCAAGGGAAAAACGCCACCCCTATTAGGCTTCCAGCAAACCTTTTACCGCTTTAATAGCAGCCTGCAACTGCCCTGCATCCTGTCCTCCTGCTGTAGCCAGATTCTTTTGTCCACCACCACCCCCTTTGATCAGGGGTGCAATATGCTCTTTAATAATCTTTCCTGCATCAAGCCCACGCGCAGCCACCACGGTGTCGGAAATACCAACAGCAATAAAAGGTTTGCCGCCGATATTGGCACCCAGTACTGCTACATAATCATTGAGGTTATTGCGCAGATCATAACAAAGCTTTTTCAATGCATCGGCTTTATCTACTTCGATAATATCGCCAATAAATGTAATTCCATTGATGATCTCATCTTTCTGCAGCAGTTCATTCCGGACTCCTACCAGTTGTCTTGCTTCCAGCCGTTCGATCTTTTTTTCAAGCTCTGCCTTATCTTCTATCAGTTTCTCGATCGCCTTAAACGGATCTTTTGTTTTCAGCAGCTCACTTACGTTTTTATATTGACCCAGTCTTTCGCTCACATAGCGTATCGCTGCCGGACCTGTTACGGCTTCGAGTCTGCGCACACCGGCAGCCACAGCCGACTCGCCCGTAATCGTAAACAATCCTATCATACCGGTATGTCCTACGTGGGTGCCACCGCAAAGCTCCACTGAATAACCGGGATCAATGATGACCACCCGTACCGTATCACCGTATTTTTCACCAAAGAGTGCCATAGCTCCCAGTTTGAGTGCTTCATCTTTGGGCATCTCGCGGATTACTACAGGCAGGTTCAGCCTTATTTTCTCATTTACAATTTCTTCTACCTGGCGCAGCTCTTCCTCACTCACTTTAGCGAAGTGAGAGAAGTCGAACCGCAGTACCTCGGGCGATACCAGCGATCCTTTTTGAGCCACATGCGTACCCAGTACCTGGCGCAAGGCGGCATGCAGGAGGTGAGTAGCTGTATGGTTATAGGTGGTATGTAATCGAAACTCCCATTCTACAGCAGCTGTTACGGGCTGGCTGATATCGGCAGGCAGCTTATCTGTAAAATGAATGATCAGGTCGTTTTCCTTGCGTGTATCGGTCACAGTAATTTTCTCATCACCAAACTGCAGGTGTCCTCTATCACCAACCTGGCCGCCACTTTCGGCATAAAAAGGTGTTGTTTCCAGCACCAGCTGATATTGTTCTTTGCCCCTGGCCTTTACTTTGCGGTATTTAACAACCTGAGTTTCGACCAGCAGATCGTTGTAGCCCACAAAACTGGTCTTATCTACTTTATTTACTTCTACCCAATCATCGGTATCAATAACAGAGGCAGCACGTGAGCGATCTTTCTGCTGTTGCATACAGGTATCGAACGCAGCCAGATCAATGCTTACCTCCTGCTCTGCCGCTATCAGTTCCAGCAGATCTTTGGGAAAGCCATAGGTATCATACAACTCAAAAGCATCTGGACCGGCAATAACACGGCTGCCCGACCGGGCCTCTGCAATCAGTTCTTCTATGCGATGTAATCCTTTGCCGATGGTGCGCAAAAACGCTTCTTCCTCTTCCCTGATAACCCGGGTTACAAAGGCCTCCTGGCTCAGCAGTTCAGGAAACACATGTTCAAACTGCAGAGCCAGCAGTTTTACCAGCTGCTGCAACAGCGGCTCTTTATAGTCGAGGTAAGAATAATAATAGCGTACAGCACGACGCAGTATGCGGCGTATTACATATCCTGCTTTGGTATTGGAAGGTAATTGGCCGTCGGCAATCGTAAATGATATAGCTCTGATATGATCGGCCAGCACACGAAAAGCAATATCTTTTTTGCTGTCGCTGTATTCATATTTTTTTCCGGTAATCTTTTCTACCGCTGCAATGGTGCCGGAGAAAATATCGGTATCGTAATTAGATTGTTTACCCTGCAGTACTCGTACCAGGCGTTCGAAGCCCATACCGGTATCCACATGGCGGGCAGGTAATTGTTCCAGGCTGCCATCCTTGAGCCGGTTAAACTGAATGAATACGTTGTTCCATATTTCAATTACCTGCGGATGATCATTATTTACCAGGTTTTTTCCATCAGTTTGTTTGCGTTCCTCCTCGCTGCGGCAGTCCACATGAATTTCTGTACACGGTCCGCAGGGGCCGGTATCACCCATTTCCCAGAAATTATCTTTTTTCTTTCCCAGGAGGATACGGTCTGGAGCAATCCATTTGGCCCACTCGGCAGCAGCTTCTTCATCTTTGGGCAGACCCAGTTCAGGGTCGCCCTCAAATACGGTTACATAGAGCCGGTCTTTGGGCAGGTTGAGTACTCCGGTAAGCAGTTCCCAGCTCCAGGCAATGGCCTCCTGTTTGAAATAGTCGCCAAAGCTCCAGTTGCCCAGCATTTCAAACATGGTATGGTGATAGGTATCCACGCCCACCTCTTCGAGGTCGTTGTGTTTACCACTTACACGCAGGCATTTTTGGGTATCTGCCACCCGGGGAAAAGGCGGCTTACGGTTGCCCAGGAAATAATCCTTAAACTGGTTCATACCCGCATTGGTAAACATGAGGGTAGGATCATTTTTGATCACAATGGGCGCAGAAGGCACTATTTCATGCTGGCGCTTCCGGAAAAAATCGAGGAAAGCACTGCGTATCTCGTTGGAAGTCATGTTTTTGAATTTACTGGCTGTAGGAGACAGCTATCACAACCCTGCCGGGTAGGCTTTGTAATTTGGGTTGATTTTTGCTGGTATACAGCCTATATTTGCCCGGACCCGCTTAGCGGGCCGCGGGCAAAGGTAAATGAATAGACTGGCATTTGTACTCCGTGAAAACGGCGGAAAGAAGGCTGCAAATGAAAAAGATAAAGTATTACTACAATACCAATACGCTGCGCTATGAAAAGCTGGAAGTGCCGCTTCGGGTAAAACTGTTGCGGGCCTTTGGATTCATTGCTGCTGCGCTGGTATCTGCCGGCCTTATCTCTTACCTCGCTTTCCAGTTTGTGGATTCTCCCAAAGAAAAAATCCTGAAACAACAATACGAACAGCTGCGCGACCGCTATTCCGATGTACGCGCACGGGTCGATGGGCTGGAACAGCAAATGAAGGAGCTGGAAAAAAGAGACAATAACGTATATCGTTCCATTTTTGAAGCCGACCCCATACCAGATAGTGCACGGGCCAAGGAAATAGAGCTAAACAAAGAAATCGCGACTGTAGAAGGTATGCAAAACAATGAGCTTTTTGCTTCCATTGTTACTACACTCAACCAGCTCAGCAGCCGTATCAAAGCACAAACCGCGTCCTACAGTGAAATAGATGGCCTCATTAAGAACAAGGAAAAACTGCTGGCCCATACACCGGCTATTCAGCCGGTAAGTAACCAGGACCTGACGCGTATTGCATCAGGATTTGGCTATCGTATAGATCCAATCTACAAGACCACCAAGATGCATGCCGGCATTGACTTTACTGCACCACAGGGCACTCCTATTTATGCTACCGCAGACGGCACTGTTGCTATTGCCGGCAACAAGGGCAATGGCTATGGCAACCATGTGGTGATACGTCATGGATATGGCTACGAAACCTTATATGGCCACATGGTGAGGGTAAAAGTAAATGCGGGACAGGCCGTAAAACGCGGCGAGGTAATTGGCTGGGTTGGCAGTACTGGTAAGTCTACCGGCCCCCATTGTCATTATGAAGTTCATAAAAACGGCAATAAGATCGATCCCATCTACTTTTTCTATAATGATCTGAGTCCCGATCAGTTTGACCGGCTCCTGAAACAGGCAGCTGCGTCTAATCAAAGCTTTGATTAAGGTAAAGGGTGAAAGGCAGAGGGTAAAAGAAGCCTTCGCCTTCCACCCTTTGCCTTTTACCTTATTTCACCAGTTTTCCACAGATTGGCGCGGCCTTTGCATTCTCCTTATCATCCCCCCTATCTTTGTTAACAGCATGGCGAAAAAGGTATTGACACAAATAGCATTGGATTTTGGAGCGCCACCGGAGCCTATTGAAGAACAAAAGCCGGTGCAGCCCATGCCTCCTCCTGCTGCTCTCATTGAGATAGAACCGGAAATTACCCTGGTTGAGTTTGATGAGCAGGTTGTGGAAGAAGAGGCAGCGCCTGCCATACATGCTACACAGACCAAACAGACTGCTGTAGCCAAATCGACCCGTGGCCGCCGCTCATTAAAGACAAATGCACTCAACGCAGATCTGGTCAATATCCCCGATGATGAAACCCTTTTCAAGAAAAGTTATTATTCTATTGGCGAAGTGGCCCGTATGTTTCGCGAAAATCAATCGCTGATACGTTACTGGGAAACAGAATTTGACGTCCTCAAACCACGTAAGAATAAAAAAGGAGATCGTTTTTTCAGACCGGTTGATGTCAAAAATCTTGAACTTATCTACGATCTGCTGCGCCGTCGAAAATTCACTATTGAAGGCGCTAAAGACTACCTGAAAAAAAACAAAAAGGCCGAAGAGAAATTTGCTATGATCCGCTCTCTGGAAAAAATAAAGGCCTTCTTCCTCGAACTGAAAGCCACACTTTAACCTTTTTTCAGATTTCTTTCTGCTAATTTGCAACGTTGGTCCGAAGCCCGCCGTCATCCGGTGGCTTGCCATTTTACCAGGCAAAACAATACCCTGCAATTATGAAGAAAGCTATTTTACCCTTATTACTGACATTTCTCAGTACTACCCTGCTGGCCCAGGTTCAGGCAGAGATAACAGCAGACCGCGAACATGAAGGTGGCCGTATTGTAAAAGGTGTCATTACCGCAGAATGGCTGCTGAAAGACAGTGTATTCAACAAGGATTATACAGGCCGCCCGCCGGGTTATACACCAGATGCACAGGCACTGGATATACTACGCCGCAAAGGCGACTCCATTCAGCTGTTTATATTCATGGGCACCTGGTGCGAAGATTCCCGGTTTGTGGTACCGCGCCTGTTCTTCCTCCTCGATGCAGCCGGTTATTCCAAACAGAAACTTACCATTGTGGGTGTTGACCGCAGTAAGCAAACGCTTGGCAACCTGACCCAAACACTGGGCGTAAAAAATGTACCTACCATTATTGCTTTCAAAAATGGAAAAGAACTGGGACGTGTTGTTGAATACGGCAAGTCGGGCCTCTTTGATAAAGACCTGGGCGAAGTGCTTATGCCGAAGCAGGCGGCTCAGTAGAAAGTATTTTGATATCGGTACTGGCTCCGGACAGTTCAATACCCAGCTTCTCCATCAGCTGCAGCACTTCCATATTGATCTGTTCTTTATTTGCATTAAACTCCTGCAGTGTGGTGGGTGCTGTAAAATAATCAACCAGTATAGCAAAGGAGCTGGCATGAATATCATTGAGCAATACGGTAGAATTTTCTACCTGTGGCCGGTTGAGCAGCTGACGGATACCCTGTACCAGCGCCTGCACTTTCTGCGATGAAGTGCTGACGCCTATTTCCAGCCTCAGCTCTCCTTTCCGTTGTGTACGCTGGGTCAGATTATCCAGAATACTGTCTACCATCTGCTTGTTGGGTACGGTAATAAATGTTTTCTGATCTGTGCGTATACGGGTACTGCGCAGTCCGATCTTTTCTACCGTGCCTGTAAAGGCGTGTACTTTCACCACATCACCCATGGTAAATGGCTTATCAAAAAAGATGATAAACGAGGCGATCAGGTTTTCGAGACTTTCGCGCAGGGCCAGGGCGATGGCGGCACCTACGATGCTAAGACCGGTAAGCAGGTTGCTGACATTGTAGCCAAACGCGAATTTGAGGATCATCAGCAAGCCGATGATGGAAAGTATAACCTTAAAAAAGTCTTTGAAAAAAACAATCAGCTGGTCGTCGGTAGAGTCATGGGTACGATCTGCTTTTGTATGCAGGATCATTGCCAGAAAATCAATCATACGCAGCAGCAGCCTGATAAAAGCAATGATCAGCAGAATGGTGGCAATCATATGTATCAGCTCCTTGAGCGTGATACGGTAAATGTCCACATCGAGTACGGTTGGGAATTTGAGCTTGTGGAGTGTAATGATAGATACCAGGATCACCAGAAAACCTCCCAGCGGCTTTATTACCAGGTTGGTAAATGAGCGCTGATCTACATTCTTCCAGATAGAACGCACGATCTGAAAAATAAGCGCCGCTACGAGGTGGGCTACATAACGCCGGATCAGCAGGATAAAGAAAATAACAGACGCTACAGTAATGTAGGTCCGTATAGAATTATCGAGAAAGACTTTATCCAGGAAATCGTTCATTGTAAGCGGGGAATCTTAGATCACAAAAATATCAATTCTCTCCTGCATTACCGGGCAAAACGGTAAATTTCTATGCCATCCTGCTTTAATGCATAGAGTCTTGTATTGGTAAAATGAAAGAGGCGGCTATTGCGCAGCGGCTCCGGCAACTGCCATTCATCTACCCGGAATGTGCGAATATCATAGCGGTAAAGCATGTCTCCGCGCGATCCGAAAATATATTTTCCGGTCACCTGCATATTTTGCCAGCCGGCTATGAGTATCTTATTCTTCAGTGTGCCATAATAATCAAACACAAAAACAGCTTTGGCGCTATCGTACAGATATACCAGCTGCTCCTGGTCAAAAAGAAGTTGCGGTGAGGGGGCTTCGCCAAAAAGCTGCCGAAAATCGGGTGTTTCCTGCAGCAACTTTCCGTCTTCATCTATTTTACGAAGTTTATTTTCCAGCTCATCATACACCCATACCTTATTGTCATATGACTGGCCTATTGCCCGGGCCTGTAAAATGCCTGAACGCCGCAGATCAATGGTATTACGCACATTGAGCAGGCGGTCAAGCATTACAATACTGGCAAAGTTGCGGTAATACAGTAAAACCTTCAGGGGATTGGAAGCATCAATCAGCGTAGCCTGACCGTACCGTTTCACATCATTGAAAACCGCCAGTGAATCGCCGGCTGCATTGAGCTTCTTCAATTGATTGCTGCTATTGAGCAAATAAATATTATCCAGGTTGTCGACAGCAAAACTGGCAATATCGCCGGTAATTGTTTTTTCGTAAATAAACAGGCTGTCTGACTGTGCCGCTGTGGCCAGCCAACCGTGCAGTAACAGTAAAAGACAGAGTTGTTTCATTATTTACGAATGATCTTATGATCCTGGCCGGTGTATGACAGCAGTTTCAGCTGTTGTCCTTCCAGCTCCGCATAGGTATAATAATTAATCCAGTCGCCCAGGTTGATATACCTGCTATTGTTGCCCAGGTCAAAATCAATTGGCAGATGGCGGTGACCGAAAATAAAATAATCGTAGTGTGTGCTCTTCATCGTCTCCCTGCAATATTGCACCAGCCACTCCCGCTCTTCTCCCAGGAATGTATCTTCTGTAGTACCGGTCTGCGCTCTGCTGCGCCGGCTCATAAAGTTAGCAATTCCCATGCCGGCAACAGGCGGTAAAATTCCAAATAACCACTGACATACAGGGTTGCGGAAAATCTTTTTTAGCCGTTTATAGCCATGGTCGCCCGGCCCCAGGCCATCGCCATGACCTATGAGCAGGCGCAATCCATTGCGATCAAATTCCTTTGGCTCAAAATAAACCGGAATATTCAGTTCCTGCTGCAAATAGGTGCGCATCCACATATCGTGGTTGCCTACAAAAAAATGAATGGGTATACCTGCATCGGTAAGCTGTGCGAGTGTACCTAATAAGCGCACGTAGCCTTTGGGTACCACCTGGCGGTATTCGTACCAGAAATCAAACATATCACCGACTATAAATATCTCGGCAGCGCTGGACGCTTTTTCCTGCAGGAACTGAACAATTCGTTTTTCACGCTCCAGACTTGCTGCATGATTGGGTGCACCCAAATGAAAATCGGAGAGAAAGTATATTTTCTTATGTGCGGGAATATCCATTTCTAGTAAGTAGCCTTCTGCCAAATATCATCCATTGCGCTGACTCAGATACTGCAGCAGGTCGCCGGAAGGAATAAACGGCCTGCCACTTACATCGCCATTATACCAGTATACCCATGCGGTAACCGGGCCCTGTGCTGTTTCTATCTCAGCCATCTCACGACGGTAAAGAGGTGCTTCCCCCGCTTCTACCAGCACTCCCTCATAATCATCGAGCTGGCCAATAACATAGGAAAATTCATCCTCATTTTTTACCCGGTACAGTTCTCCATATATAAAC
>JAGODE010000084.1 GCA_017998385.1 Chitinophagaceae bacterium
TGCTGGCCCTCACCCTGGTACTGGGCGACTATGATTTTCAGAAGTACATTAAAGACAGTTATGAACGATTCAAAAAAGGATTGCCGCCGGAGATATTCCGTTTTAGCGATGAAGAAAATGAACCCTGAGCGCATTCCCGTTAGTTAGTTACAGCACTTACATTTGCATTATGACTGATCAAACCCTGCTTGGACCAGGCACCCGCCTGCAACATACTCAATTTGGCCCCGGCGTGATTGTAGCTGTTCGCTATGCTACCTATCTTATCTCATTTATTCATCATGGCCTGAAAGAAATTGAAAAAACGGATACCAGTCTCGAGGAGATTATTCCGGAAAATGCCACTGCAGAGATCGAGACCAGTAGCGAACTGGAGCAGTCGCTGCTTAAGATCCTGCGCCTGTGGGGTGGTCTTACAGAAAATGTACCGCTGGGCGATCGGTGGAAAGGTGGTGTAATGTTATTGCAACCGGCCGATCAAACACAAAAAGCCAAAGAAATTCCTATCGATGTTTTCTTTCACAAAATAGTGATGGCCCGTGACCGGCTTCGTGTGCTGGAGCAGCAGATCAATGCGCACAAAGTATTGAGCGATGAAGACAAAGTAAACCTGCAGCAATACATTACCCGCATCTACGGCTCTTTTACCACATTCAATGTTTTATTTAAAAACAAAGAACAATGGTTTACAGGCGAGAAGGGCAGCGCAGAGTAACCGAAAACTTTCTTACTGACCAGTGGCTTTGCGCGGGCAGCTGTTTACACCTATCAGACTATACAATGGACAAAACCCTACCAGGCTTGTGAGCAGAAATACGCCTGCCACAATCACGAGGATAAGGCCCAGGGTTCCTGTAAGGATGCCGCCAAAATAAAGGCCTGCCAGCACTGCAGCTATGAGTATCCGTACTATACGGTCTGCATTTCCCATATTCTTTTTCATATCGCTTATTGGGTTGATTTGAAAATATCAGCTGTTATATCCTAAAAATACACTGCTCTTATACTTCCGTCTATGATGTGCGTCAGTCACTTCCCTGATCCCTGAACATTCCTTAGTATCTTTCGGGTATGAAGAAGCTCCTGATATTTTTTGCCTGTTCTTTTTTCTGCCTGGCTGTTTCTGGCCAGGAATCCTGCGACCTGTTACTCACGAATGGACGCATTATTGACGGTACGGGCAACAACTGGTATTATGGCAGTGTGGCTATTCGTAATGGTAAAATTGCGGCCATTGGGCGTCAGCTTCATTTTACCGCATCTAAAATAATTGATGTAAAGGGACTGGTGATTGCGCCTGGTTTTATCGATGTACATACCCATCTCGAAGACGATGAAACAAAAGATCCCCTGGCCCAAAGTTTTATTTATGATGGTGTTACTACCTGCATTACCGGAAACTGCGGCAGTTCTAATACTGATATTGGTAAATACCTGCGCTGGGTCGACAGCCTGCGCATGTCTATCAATGTAGCTTCACTTATTGGCCACAATGATGTACGCAAAGCTGTAATGGGGCGTGCTAATCGCGATGCTACTGCGCAAGAGCTGGCTGCAATGGAAAAGCTGGTAGAAAAAGCCATGCAGGATGGAGCGGTAGGGCTTTCCACCGGGCTTATTTATATACCCGGCACCTACACCAAAACACCGGAAATAGCTGCACTGGCCAGTGTGGCAGCCCGCTTCAACGGCGTTTATGCAACACATATGCGCGATGAGGCCGATAGCGTTACCCAGGCCATAGAAGAGGCTATTAGCATTGGGCGGCAGGCCGGTATACCGGTACAGCTATCTCATTTCAAACTAAGCGGACAGCAAAACTGGGGCAGAAGTACGGAAACACTTGCACTGGTTGCTGCTGCACGCAAAGAGGGTCTCGAAGTCACCATTGATCAATACCCCTATACGGCCAGCAGCACTTCTATCAGCACACTTATTCCCGATGAGATTCTTGCAGATGGCCAGGATAGTATCAAAGCCCGGCTACAGCGACCCGAAGTAAGAGACTATGTAATCAGCAGCATGCTGAAAAAACTTAAGAAAAGAAAACTAAAACACTTCAGCTATGCGGTAGTTGCCTATTATGCGGCTGATACCACCTACAATGGTAAAAGTATTGAGGCTATCAATAAAATGCTGGGGCGCAAACACACTGCCAGAGAAGAGGCCAAAACGGTAATGGATATTATGATTGCCGGGGGAGCCAGTGCCGTATTTCATGGTATGGGAGAAGAAGATGTAAAGCGAATCATGCAGTATCCGTTCAATATGTTTGCCAGCGATGCCTCCATTCGTGTGCTCAATGCCGGTATGCCACATCCCCGCGGGTATGGTACCAATGCTCGTGTGCTGGCCCGTTATGTACGCGAGCAAAATGTTTTATCGCTGGAAGAGGCAATCCGTCGTATGACCTCATTGCCTGCACAGAAGTTTGAGTTGCATGACCGTGGATTGCTGCAACCGGGATTTGCTGCAGACATTGTTGTTTTTGATCCCGGCACGGTGCAGGATCAATCCACTTTTGAAAAACCGCATGCCTACACTACCGGTTTTCAATATGTACTGGTCAATGGAGTACTTACTGTAGATAATGGCAAACATACAGGAGCGCGGTCAGGCAAAGCCCTTTATGGCGATGGGACAGTTCATACGCAAAAACAGTAACTCCGGCGCCCTATTCCTTCATCAAACGAATACGCTTATTGATCGTTTCACCTTTGAGTTCAATGTAATAAACTCCGGCAGCAAGTCCGCCCAGGTTTACCGGTACACTATTGGTACCCGTTACCAGGTTGGCTGTACCCTGTTTGATGATGCGACCTGTATTGTCAAACAACCGCCATTGCATTTTTTCGCCCCGGCTTACGATGATACGCATCTGACCCTGATCGGCCACCGGATTTGGATAAAATACAATTGAATTGGGTTGATTGGGTATGGGAATAGATACCTCTTTGCTATAAGAGAAATGATTGTCGTTATCAATTTCGCTGATACGATAATACACGCGCAGGTAGCCCAGGTCAGACACGTTTTTGTCTTTATAGTTGTACTGATGCGTACCTGAAGTATTAGCCGCCTCTACGATGCCTATCGGCTGGTAATTGATTCCATCCACACTACGCTGTACTTCATAATGCTTCACATTCGTCTCACTGGCCGTTTTCCAGTCAAGCAGTACATCGGCGCCGTTAAGCCTTGCTGTAAAAGAGATAAACTGCACGGGCAGGGGCGCTTCAGCCTGAGTTTTATTGGCAAAGTAGAAACTGGAAAAAGAGCTGATGGTTGTTCTGAGTACATAGTCTGTGTTCCATGACTCACCACCGGTAAGCTGCAGACTTTCGAGGCTTGATACTGCCGCCGAGCAACCATCATTATTCTTATATGCGCCTATGTCGGCAATGCCAACTACCCCGGAAGGCTGACCCAGGGAATTGCTTGCCTGTTTTAATGCCTGCAATTCGCCTGCCGTGATATACAGACGCAATTCAACGGGAGTAGCGGGTTGTACCTGTGGAGTGATGGTTATGTTGCGATCAAGATAAAGGCGGTGTTTGGAGTCTTCGCGTACATTGGTATTATTCACATATACCTGAGCGGTAACTGTACCGAGATTATTGCCGTTTGCTTTTATCTCAGCTACTACGTTGCCATCGGCATCTGTGATAGCGACCCAGCGATTGTTATTGGTATTGTCAATTACCACAGCATTATAGGCCACACAACTGCCTGGCTGGCCTTTTGCAACCGGTACCTGTGAGCGCTGCAGATCATTTCCGGTAGGATAAGCACCATTGGTACCGGCGAAATCAAGTTTTTTAATACATCCGTTGGTAGCAGGATCCCATTCAAACACCACACCAGACCCGCCAACGATATAGTTGATGCCAGGGAAACTGGGACCATTGCCACCCTGGTTGGTCATGCCGTAATATTTACCCCCGCTTTCGGTAAGATTGCCGGTGGGCAACCCTCCATTGGATCCGTCAAAATCCAGTTTTTTTGTATACTGGTTTGTCAATGGATTCCATTCAAAGATCACCCCGGGACCTTCCTGACCAGGAAAACTGATGTTACCATTCGTTTCGCGGGTCATACCATAAAATATATCGCCGGAGCGGCTCAGTGTAAGGCCTGCACGCGGATGCACACCCATACCGGTTACCTCAAAATCATATTTTTTCGCATATGCGTTGGTAGCAGGGTTCCACTCATAGATCACACCTGTGCTGTTGGCACCACCAAAAGTAGTCATGCCGTACAGCTTGCCACCACGTACTGCAAGATAGCCGGTAGGGTTAGCGCCATCCTGATCTTCAAACTCATATTTCTTTGTATAGCTGTTGGCAACAGGATCCCATTCGTATAATACGCCGGCTTCATACTGGCCGCCATAAGATGTGGCGCCATAAAATTTGCCGTTGTACAACAGCGGCATTCGCGCAGGATATGAGCCGTTGCTGTTGCTGAAATCAACTTTTTTGGTAAGTGTGTTGGTGGCAGGGTCCCAGGAAAAAATAGTGCCTTTATCGTTGGCACCGCCTTCGCGGGTCCAGCCATATATTTTTCCATCAAGCCATACCAGATCACCTGTGGGTAATGCACCATTGCTGCCATCAAAATTGATTTTGGTAACAAAAGTGGCGGTACGCTCATCGTATTCGAAGAGAATGCCCTTATTGGATGTACCTCCTTTGCTGGTAACACCATACAGTTTACCAGCAGCCTGCACCAGGTTTCCTTCGGGCAATGCACCGCCTGCAGCATTGTTAAGATCTACTTTGCGCTGGTAGTTGCCGTTGGTGGGATTCCATTCAAAGATTACACCGGCATCTGCCGATCCGCCTTTGGTCGAGAGACCATAAAAGCTGGTGCCATTCCAGGTGAGTGTACCGTAAGGGTTTGATCCATTAGATGCTTGTGCAAAATCGGTAACGCGGCTGAGGCTCGAAGTAGTAAGATCGTATTCAAATAAAACACCCAGATTATTAATGCCACCCATCCAGGTCATGCCACAAAGCTTTCCGCTGGCCACCGTAAGATTGCCATAGGGATTGCGGCCATTGTTGCCATTAAAGTCTACTTTGGTAGTCACGCCACCGCCAGCGGGATCATATTCAAATAACACACCCATGTCCATACTACCACCCTCTGTCGTCATACCATACAGCTTGTTATTGCTTAAAGTAAGGCTGCCATAGGGATATTTTCCGCGGGTACCATCAAAGCTGAATTTTGTTGTATAGTTATTACTGGCAGGATCCCAGGAAAAAATGGTACCGTATCCATTGCTGCCGCCATCGGCAGTAAGGCCATAAAATTTTCCATTCTTCCAGGTAAGGGCACCGTAAGGGCCGCTTCCGGTAGAGTAATCCAGGTCTATCTTCTTTGTATAGGTATTCGTTGCCGGATCATATTCGAAGATCACACCCGCAAAGTTGGCTCCGCCGTATCGGGTCATTCCGTACAATTTGCCGGATTTAACCACGAGACTGCCTTCGGGGCTATGACCACTGGCATCATCGAAATGTACTTTTTTAGTAAAAACGTTTGTGGCAGGATCCCATTCAAACAAGACTCCCAGGCCCGAGTTGCCGCCACGATTGGCCAGGCCATAGAATTTATTGCCCAGCAACGTAAGACTGCCATAGCTAAACCAGACATCATCGCCCGAAAAATTATATTTGCTTGTATATACGTTCGTAGCAGGATCCCATTCGAAGATAACGCCATAGTTGTGGCTTCCGCCAGCAATAGTTACCCCGTAATATTTACCATTGTATGCTGTAAGCTGTGTGTAATAAGGAGATGCTCCGGGATTCGAAAGCAGAAATTCATGTGAAGATGTAAACTGTGTGCCGGTACTATCAAGACGGAATAAGGTACCCGAATTGTGTTCACCACCCTGACGGGTAAGCCCCCAAAAGCGATATACGCCCTGGGCTCCCAGCGGGGAGACTAAAGTGAGCAGGCAAGCTGCAAGAAGGCAGTAAGTAATGTTTCCGGGTAGCCGAATTTTCATACACGCTAGATTGACGGATGTGATCAAAAGAATACTGGAGCATTAAATTGATCAGCTAAATCGGTCAGTACAGGCTACTGGAAAAACAATGAGAACTTGTTTTGGTCGATTTTTAATAAGAATGGATTCAAAAACTTCTGGCAGGAAGGATTGGACCAGAAGCGGCATGCAGTTGCTGAAACCGGCGTTAAAGATATACTACGGTTTTAATCTTTGCAAGCTTTGGGTATAAATTTATGCCCAAAGCCAGCCTAACCAGTTGCCCGGCAATCAATTCTCCCTGTTCTGTCAGGGTTTGGGAGGTATTATTTCCCAGATACGGTATTCCTGGATCAGGGGTGGGTTTTCGGGCGACAGGGTAAAATAAACCATCAGATCGGCCTTTTCCCCCCGGATCATAAACCGGCCACGCAATTGATTCTCGGGCTGCATTGGTTCTACTTTGCGAATACTGCCTGCTTTTTCAAATAGCTGTGTGGCGTATTTACGCAAACTGTCGATTGGATTATCGGCAAAGAAGTTTTCGGCAAATAAACCGGAAGACGCTGCATTTTTCCAATCGGGTAATATTTTGACCAGTTCCGACTGCCGCTGCCCGAGAATAGCAGATGCGGGCGCCTTTTGTGGCTGCAGACCGGCCAGCTTAATGATGGTGTCGAGTACATGCAGATTGATATTGCCCATGGGCGCATAAGTACGGTTGGCGAGCGAAACAATACCGATACCAAAGTCGGGCATAATGCGCCACTGGCTGCCAAACCCAGGCAGCCCGCCACTATGCGCTATGTATACTTTACCATCGCAGTCACTCATCCAGCCCAGGCCATAGCCGTAGGCAGAAGCGTAGGCGCAGGTGCGGCCATCGGGATATTTAAATCCCGGATTCAGGCCGTTGAAACGCCAGGGTTGATGCATTTCTCTTACAGAACTTCTTTTCACTGGTCCTGTTTCGGGCCTGTTAGAGGGTGGCCAGGCCGATAAATGGAAGGCCATATAACGACTAAACTCTTCTACCGAAGCAATCATGCTGCCCATAGCACCCCAACTGCCATCGGGTGTATCGTGCAGCAAGGCTTCCTCGCGCCAGTTTTCGTTGATCCACCGGTAGCCATGTGCGAGCTTATCGGGCGCCACACGGCTGTATTCCCATTCAGCACTTTTCATACCCAGCGGGTTCCATATTTTTTCCCGTATATATTGCTGATAGGGTTCACCAGATACAATGGTTACGATCTTACCCAACAGGGCAAATCCGAGGTTGCTGTATTCGTAGGCAATACCAGGCGGGTTGGAAAAACTGATCTTCTTATTAAGAAAAGCGCGAAACTCTTCATCTGTATCTGCCAGCTGCCTGTCGCCCCATGGATTGTCTTCCGGAAAGCCGGCACTATGGGTGAGTAAATGGCGAATGGTAAGTACCGGCGCATCCAGTGTGGGGTAACGCTGATCTTTCATTTCCGGTACATACTTAGCCACTGCATCATCCAGCTGCAGCTTACCTTCATCGCGCAGGCGCAGAATGGCCATCGCTGTAAAGCTTTTACTCATACTGGCTATGCGAAAGAGTGAAGAAGACGTAACCGGAATTTTCTTTTCCAGATCAGTATATCCTTTGTTGCCGCTTAGTAAAAGCTGACCATCTGCCACCAGGCCCCATGATAATCCGGGTAAATGATTTTTTTCTGCATATGCATTAAACATCTGCTCTATGACCGGAGCTACTGCACGTATACGACTCAGCCGGCCCGTATCGGTAAGATTAAGATTTCTGTATGCTGTATCATATGACTGAACAGATGCAGATTCCTGTTTTTCTCCGGATGTGCAGGAAAATAAACCAATCACTAGGGCAGCTGTTGCTGCTACGGCAGATTTATGCATTAAATGAATTTGTTTTCTAATGTAAATAAAATCAGTGGAACCGGTTAAACTATTTGAACCACTTCAGTTAGTGACCGTTTTGAAATATCAGGAAGGTTTATCTGTATTAATCTGCGCCATTTGCTGGAAATTTTGCCTGTAGAAAACGCCGAACACAGCAGATAAAAATTCTTACTGAAAGATTAATCCATGCTGAAATCTGAATGGAGCCATCGGCCATTTTAATGGCGCGGCTATTGCTGGCCGATATACTTTATCTTTCCACCATGGTTTTGCGATCCATAATCCTTTTTGTATTCTTTGTCAATGTATTGACAGCAAAAGCCCAATTGCCTGTTAATGATCAGCAGTTGCAGCAGCGTTATCCGTTTATACGTGCTTTATTCAACCGCCTTCCTGTTTATCCGGCACTCGATAGCTTCTATGAAAAATTGTGGCAATTGAAACAAAGCCGTAGCGGACAGGTCTCCGTAGTGCTGATTGGCGACTCGCATACACAGCCGGGCTACCAGGCAGCATCGCTCAGGCAGGCACTTCAATCTTATTTTGGCAATAGCGGCCGTGGGCTGGTCTTTCCCTATCAGCTGGCACAATCAAACAGCCCGGATGATATCCGCAGCAATACAACCAGTGGTTACTGGCTTTTTAACCGGTTGGCCCACCCTGAGATTGATCTGCCTTATGGCCTGTCTGGATTTGGCATTACAAGCAATCAGGACCCCGCTGGTGTACAGGTGCAATTGCGTGAGCCGGGAGCAGGAAATCAGTTGCAGCTGTTTACAGACAGCCTGTATGAAAACCAGTGGAGTTATATTGCCGGCACCGATACAATACAATTAATGCGGGACACGATTTTTCCCTGGAAAAGCATTCCGCAATCTGTGATTAATGAATCCGGCAGTTTTATTCTTACAGGCCGTGGCAGCAATACACGTAAGTCGTTGTATGGAGTAGCTGTCACCTCAACCAACCCAGGTGTTGTTGTACACAATATTGGGGTAAATGGCGCACGCTATGATCATTTCAACAACGCATCACTTTTCTGGCAGCAGCTGCCGGCGCTGCAGGCCGATCTGTATATAGTAAGCCTCGGAACCAATGAAGCGCAGGCAAGAACCTTTTCTGAAGCAGCTTTCAGCGCACAGGTATCTCTTTTTTTACAAAAGCTGAAAGCCGTATCGCCCCAGGCAGCAGTGATCATTTGTACGGCACCTGATTCGTATAAAGGGCGGTATGCAAACAGGGTTTTGCAACAACTCAACCAGTCGCTGAGCCGGTATTGCACCGAGCGGCGTCTGCCTCTCTGGGATCTTTACCGCATTACCGGGGCGTATGGCTCGGCTGCCAGCTGGCTACGCAGAAGGATGATGAACAGCGATCGTATTCATTATACTGCCGAAGGATACCGTATTATGGGCAACTTGCTGCTGAGTGCGCTGGCCCGCGGTTACAACAGTTTTGCTGCAGACAAAAAATAGCAGCTATTAAAATGGCAGGTCCTCATCTGAGCTGGTAAGCGGCGTATCGTGAAACTCGTCGCTGCCTGAAGCTGATGCTCCTGATGAAGCAGCGCCGGCCAATTCAACTTTCCATGCTTTTACATCTGTATACCAGCGCCCGTTATATTCCCGGCTTTCGATATCGAAAGAAATATTGAGGGAGTTGCCGGTTTGAAGCTGGTTATTGTCGATCTTATCACCCCATATAGAAATGCAGATCTTTTTCGGATACTGTCCGTCTGTTTCCACAATGATATCCTGTTTCTTCCATTCTCCGTTTTTGCCGGTTCCCTTTTGCAGGGGCAGTACCTGAATTAATCTGGCGGTAAGTTGCATAGTGTCTGTTTTTCTGCGGGCGAAAATAAGTGTTTATGGGGGAAAAAGGTAAAAGGCGTAAGGTAGAAGGAATCAGTTTTAAGTAGTAAGTTTTAAGTAATAGGTATAAAACCCTTTATACTTTTAAACTTTTTAAACATTCCTACCTGCCAGCGTCAACCAAAATTGCTGGTAAAAGGTAAAAGGTGGAAGGCTGAAGGTGGAAGTAGTATTAAGTTTTAAGTTGTAGGTTTTAAGTAATAGGTAGAAACCTCTTTAAACTTTTAAACCTTTAAACTTTTTAAACATTCCTATCAGCCAGCACTGTCCACCGCCACTAAAACTGCAGGTAAATCGGCAATACTGTTTCTGCAGATTTAAAATAGCCGTACAATATCACAAAGCCGAAAAACAGACCGATGTATACAGCAAGCGGAATTTTAGGAAACCGGGCAATCAGGCGATCGGCCAGGTTGTCGGGAAGAAGATGGAGCGAATAGGCAATAAGCATCATCAGCAATACAGACCAGTAGTTGTTGAAGAATGCAGGCCATACAGACAGATCCATATTATTCCAGATCTGGTTGATCATGTGAAATGCTTTATCGAGATCATTGGTTGCCGGATCCATATCTGCACTGCGGAAAAATATCCAGCAAAAACATACGAAGTGAAATGTGAGCAGTCCCGCCAGTACCTGGTATATTCTGCGCTGATGGAGGCTGGCCAGTCTTTTGCCGGTAAGCAGCATCCATACTTTATGTACGGCCAGTGCAATACCATGCAATACTCCCCAAAGAATGAAGTTCCAGTTGGCCCCATGCCAGAAGCCGCCCAGCAACATTGTAGTAAGCAGGTTCATATTGGCTGCCACGCCTTTCTTTTCGCGTTTGAGGATTGCCGGCATCAGAAACAACAACAACACGCCTGCGCTGAGCAGAATAGCCACCAGCACGCTGCTATGCAGCACATGGCGGGCTGTAATAAATATACCGGCAAAGAACAGCAGGGCAAATAGCCAGGTGCCTATAGTGGCCCGCCGGTTACCGCCCAGCGGTATATACAGATAATCTTTTAGCCACGATGAAAGAGAAATATGCCAGCGCCGCCAGAATTCGGTGATGTTTTTACTTTGATAGGGTGACAGGAAGTTGGGAGGAATCTGAAAACCCAGCCAGCGGGCAATACCGATGGCTATATCGCTGTACCCGCTGAAGTCGCAATAAATAACTACTGCATAGGCATATACTGCAAAGAGATTCTCGAGACCCGTATACCGGGTTGGCTCATCAAATATGTAGTCAACAAAATTGAGCGTAATAAAATCGGAGATGATAAGTTTTTTTACCAGGCCCGAAAAGATGAGGTAAAAGCCTTTGGAAAAATCTGTTTCCGTAATGATATAGGGGCGGTTGATCTGTGGTACAAAGTCGTGAGCACGTACAATGGGCCCCATCATGAGCTTGGGAAAAAAACTCAGAAACAGCAGGTAGTCGCTGAATTTTTTTGCCGGCTCAAACTGACCCCGGTATACATCGATCGTATAACTCAGGTTCTCAAACGTAAAAAATGAAATGCCAATAGGCAATATCAGGTTTAGCGGATTGAAATGTGTATTGAACCAGTCGTTGCTGATAGCAATAAAGAAATCGGTGTACTTAAAATAAAAGAGCATGCCCAGGTTAAAGCAGATACTCACAATAAGCAAGAGGGTCCGGATACTTTTTTTTTGCTGGCGCCAGATGGCATTGGACAAAATAAAATCAACAACTGCCGACAGGATCACCAGCAGCACAAAGCTGCCGCTGGCTTTATAAAAGAAATAAAGAGAGAAAAAACAAAAGATATACCGGCGGGTCTTGAACTGATGGCGAAATGTATAGTAGAGCCCTATAAATAGCGCGAAAAACAACACAAAAAAACCACTGTTGAACAGTAGCGGGTTTTTTTCATCATATAAAAACTGCCTGCCAAAAGCTGCAAGATCGAAGGAAGACATGTTACTGCCGGGTCTGGTTTATTTTACTGAACGCTGATACTTTTCATACTGGCTCAGTAATGCTTGATAAAAACGGGTGGCCAGGATATCTGCACCGCGAAAGTTGGGATGCACATAATCCTGGTTGGCCAGTGCCGGCCTGGCGGTAGCCCATTCTACAATAGAATTGGTGCCGCCCATACTGGCAAACTGGTTGTAAAAACAGGTTTGGGTTTCATAGGCTACTGTAGCCTGCACTTTGACGAGTGAGTCAATACCTACGGCCGAGCTGTACTGTCCGTTATAACGGAATGCCCGGTCGGCCGTGCTCACCATCACAATCTCACTTTCCGGAAAACAATGCTGAAACTTACGGATAATCGGAGTCATAGCCCGGCCATACCAGTCAAAGTTTTTATCATTGGGACGGAATAACAGGTTTACACCATATTGAAAGACGATCAGGTCATAAGGATTGGCGGCGGCTATGGAGCTCAAAAAAACGGAATCAATACGCGCCAGTTCTATTCCCGAAATACCGCGAAAGGAAAAATTATCGACGAAAATACCGGCATCCGATTCAAAAGATACTCCGTATACAGGCAGCTGATCGTTGGCCACACCCAGCGCAATTGTACGTTTGCTGTCATCCGCCAGTACAATACGGTTGCTGGCATTTTGTGGTTCGATGCGGCGGGCCTGACCATTTACGTTGATGGTGGTGCCGGGGCTATATGTACCGCAAAGCAGGCTTTTTTCAAGTATTGCTGCTGTATCGGTAATCGTCTGATCGGTCAGTTGCACCCATGCACTGGCAGAATGAAAGCTATGACCCGACAGGTAGAGTCGTTTGTTATTGCCCGATTTAAAGTTGTCATCCTGCCAGGTATCTGAGTAGGCCGCTGTTACTGTTTGCCGGAATTTGGACACCTGCGAGGTAACAGGCACAAATCCCACACCCTGGCCACCAAATTTTTGCTGTAACAGCTTGCGCAATGTCTGGGTCATGAGATCGCCTTCAATCATACTGTCGCCAAAGTAGGCTATCCGGATTTTTCCTTTACCGGTTTTGAGCAGCTCATCCAGTTTACGTGCCAGTGCGGGCAGGGAGCAGGCCTGGGTATCGGCTTTAAAATCTGTGATGAAACGGGGGTGAGTATAAATAGCAAAATGACGGGCAGCGGGCGAATGGTCAATGCTATCGGGGGGCTGTTTTGTTGAGTCTCCCGGTGCTGCGGGACCGGAAGGGCTGGTCACCAGGTCGCCTACCAGGTTTACCCGGCGAAAAGGGGCCCATTCCCAACCCGTCAGCAGGGCCAGTATAGAAAGTAAGAGAAAAAGTCCGATGCTGTACGTGACAAAAAGCAACACACGTCGATTACTGTTCATGTTAAATCCTGCTAGGGCGTATCAGAGAGTTTGTGTTTTCTTATGGCTGCACCGACACGTTTTTTCCATTCTGCGGGCGACTCAGAGTAACCCGACTTGCTCATGGCTTCGAGCCAGACTTTATAGTCGTTGTTGCCTTTCAGTTTAGCATAGAATCGTTTGCGGCTCAGCAGCTGGCAGAAGCCAGCATAAGAGGCCGCTGCGGTAGGGTATTGTTTGTACCTGCTTCGGATACCTTTGGTCCGCAACAGGTTATTTTTCCCTACAATGCCAAAATGATTATTGAGCAGTTTGGCATTGCGGCTGGTACCGGCACCAGATTCGATTATAGCCACTCCCAGGATAACCGAAGCCGGGACACCATATACTTCAGACAGCGAATCGGCCAGTGGTTTATAACGTTTGATATAGGAGGTCTGTCCCTGTGCCGGCTGCAGGAATAGTAAAAAACTACCGAGCAGAAGGCAGCGGAATGCTCCGGAGACCCGTGACTTCCTGGTCTGGCAGGCATCGTTATATGGGTTGGCAGACTCCATTAGCGCCGGTAAATATAAGTAGCCTCTTTCTTTTTTAATAATCGTTTACTTTGCAAAAAATAGCAGAAGCCCCATGAGCACCCGGTTATATGTAGATGCGGAAGCCCGGCTGAATCAGCAGGAAGAACCTGGAATTGGCCCTCAAAGCATTGGTTTACGTGCAGTTGCAAATATTATTTCCTATGTATTCCATCCGCTTTTTGTACCGGTTTACATGGTATTGTTTCTGACTGTGACCCCGCCTTTTTTTGTGGGCGTGTCTGAGCAAAACAAGCTGCTGATGGTGGTTCGCTTTATCGTGATGTACAGTTTCTTTCCGTTTATTACTGTACTCCTGCTGAAAGGGCTGGGTTTTACTGATTCAATTTTTCTGCGTACCCAGCGGGAGCGTATCATTCCTTTTGTGGCCACCGGTGTTTATTATTTCTGGATGTGGTATGTGCTGCGCAAGCAACCGGTTCACCCGGCCCTGGTAGAGCTGTCGCTGGCTATCTTCCTGGCTTCTTCGATCGGCCTGTTATTAAATATATATATGAAGGTGAGCCTTCATGCCATGTCGATGGGTGTAATGCTTGGCTTTCTCTGCATTCTAGCGCTTACCGAAACAGCCAGCTACACCATGGCGCTCAGTATTACCTGCCTGCTTACAGGTATGGTATGCACATCACGTCTTATCGTAAGTAACCACCGCCCCGTTGAAATATATACCGGTGTTTTCACCGGCGTTCTCGCTATTTTAACCGCCTGGGCCGTTGATTTCCTCAGCTCCTGACGGGAAAAAAACCAGTAAAAAATGGGAAAAATATCCAAAAAATATTAGCAAGATAATGCTAAAACGTTTAGTTTTGGGTCTGCATTAAGTGTTTATAACATTTCATAAAGGGTGGCAGCCCAGCTGTTAATTTTGGATATGGCTAAATCAGAAAAATCTACCGACATGTCAACGAATAATGAAAAATTGAAGGCGCTTAAGCTGACCATGGACAAGATCGAGAAGGATTTTGGCAAGGGCAGTGTAATGATGATGAATGAGCGGGGTGAAACGCAGCAGGAGGTTGTATCCACCGGCTCTATTGGTCTGGATACAGCACTCGGCATAGGCGGATTGCCACGCGGCCGTGTAATTGAAATATATGGTCCTGAATCTTCCGGTAAGACTACGGTAGCCACCCATGTGATTGCCGAAGCACAGAAAAAAGGCGGTATGTGCGCGATCATCGATGCGGAACATGCTTTTGATAGCAGCTACGCACAGAAACTGGGTGTGGATGTAGATAACCTCCTCATTTCTCAGCCCGATTATGGTGAGCAGGCCCTGGAGATCGCCGACCGGCTTATTCTCTCCGGTGCACTGGATGTAGTAGTGATCGACTCCGTAGCAGCACTTGTTCCCAAAGGAGAGCTTGAAGGTGAAATGGGAGACAGCAAAATGGGTCTGCAGGCCCGCCTCATGAGCCAGGCTCTCCGCAAACTCACTGCAACCATTTCCAAGACAAATACCATCTGCATATTCATCAACCAGCTGCGTGAAAAGATTGGTGTTATGTTTGGCAATCCTGAAACCACCACCGGTGGTAATGCACTAAAGTTCTATGCTTCTGTGCGCCTGGATATCCGCCGCAGCACACAAATCAAAGACGGAGATGAAGCCATAGGCAACCGTGTAAAAGTTAAAGTCGTTAAGAACAAGGTGGCACCTCCTTTCCGTGCAGCAGAGTTTGATATCATTTTTGGAGAAGGTATCTCCAAAACCGGCGAGATCATTGACATGGGTGTAGAACTGAGTATCGTTCAAAAAAGCGGTAGCTGGTTCAGCTATAACGGGGATAAGCTGGGTCAGGGTCGTGATGCAGTAAAGCAACTGCTGCTCGACAACCCGGAACTGTCTAAAGAAATAGAAGCTAAAATCCGGGAGAAAATAAAAGAGATGCAAGCTTCTTAAAAATATCATCCTCAGCAGGTTAGCTGCATGGATGGGTTAGTACAAAAAAGAGCTGTTCCCCTTAAAGGAGCAGCTTTTTGTTTTTTTTATAAGATGAAATATGATTTTCGATGTTTAAACATTATATATTTGTCTACCAATTTTATCAACAAATCCCTTAACGGGATGTTTAACTTACCACATGTCAGAAAATAAACCCAAAAAAAGGAAATGGCGTAAGATCCTGCTCTGGGGATTCGGAATTCTGGTCCTGATCTTTGCCGTGATATACTGGATTGTAGCCACAGAAAAATTCAGCCCCACAAAAGATCGTAAAGCCGCTTTTGAGGTAAATGCCATCGACTTTATCCGTGAGTTTCGTAAAAATGATAGTCTTGCCAATGCCAAATACCGCGAAAAAATCGTGGTTCTGAATGGCATTGTCAATGAACTGGACTCGCCCGACTCCGCCACGGTAAACGTAAAAATTGTAGATACCACAACCGGTGATTATGCCATTTTCGCTTTCCAGGAGCAATACCTGGCCGAAGCCCGTGGTGTAAAACTGGGAGACAATGTATCAATCAAAGGCTCCTGCAGTGGTTCCAGTTTCAGTGAGATACTTGGCGTTTATTCAATCCCTTTCAAACGCAGCACTCTTAATAAATAATAAAAACAGACATCACTCCATCAAAATTTAATGCAATGAAAAAAACAGTTCTGATCCTCGCCCTTGTAACCGTTACGGGCGCCGTTTTTGCCCAAAGAAAAACTACTACCTCTGCAGTTGTTGCGTTCGACGCCAGCACCGCTATTGATGCACTGCCCAAGGCAGAAAACAAAACCGTAATTGCCGCACTGGATACAAAAACAGGCAGTGTTGCTTTTGAAGCCAACGTAAAAAATTTCGCCTTCTCCAATCCTACTATTCAGGAACATTTTAACGGAGAAAAATGGCTCAATTCAGATCAGTTTCCCACTTTTTCTTTTAAAGGAAATATCGTGAACCCCTCTGCTGTAGACCTGAGTAAAGACGGTACCTACAAAGTAGATGTAGATGGTAAACTGTCTGTAAAGGGCAAAGAGCAGGCACTGAAAACACCCGCTACGCTCGTGGTAAAAAACGGAGTAATTACTGCAACATCCAGCTTCAGCTTCAAAC
>JAGODE010000353.1 GCA_017998385.1 Chitinophagaceae bacterium
ACATAAGGCGGCGTGAGACCAGGAATTTTTCAATGGAATAAATGGCTTTTTCTTCCACAACAAGATTGCCATCTTTCACGGCCAGCATTTTAATGATCCGGTCGTACCCGATCACACCTTATGCCACACCGGTAAAAAAGCTATCCCTGTTCAGGTAATCCATTCGGTCTACATCCAGCTGACCGGAAACCAGCTGGTGAAGAAACTTCTTGGGATATTTATTGGTAAAAATGTCGATGGCCGTGCTTAGCTGGCCATTCATTTCATGATTCAGTTTGTGCAGTATCAGCAGGCTGATGGTTTCATGATGTGCACCCGGTATGAGCTCTTCTTCCAGCGCATGCGAAAAAGGGCCATGGCCAACATCATGCAGCAGGATCGCTATTTTGGCACCCAGTTCTTCTGCTTCCGTCACCGGAATGCCTTTACTCTTCAATTCGGTGAGTGCATTGCACATAAGGTGATAAGCACCCAGGGAATGATGCAGCCGGGAATGCATGGCACCCGGATATACCAGGTGGGCAAATGCCATTTGATGAATATTACGTAACCGTTGATAGTAAGGATGTGATATGATCTGAAGGATCAACGGATGGTCAATCGTAATAAACCCGTAAACGGGGTCGTTAATGATCTTTCTGACGGGTACCATTGTTGGTTTTTTGTTAAAGGCCAGTTGGCAAAAGTACTGATGCTGGTCCGAAAAAGGTATTTTTGAAATCCTGCTAACACTTATTTATCAAATTTGTATATGCGCAGAAAATTTACCCTACTTACCGGCTTGTTTTTTGTGCTGTTGCAACCAATACTGGGCCAGCAACAGGAGCGCACTTTTGTACAGGAGCTGCGTTACCTGTTGTATTTGCCTGATGGGTATGAAAAGGATACTGCCCAAAAGTGGCCGTTGATGATTTTTCTGCATGGATCGGGTGAGAGTGGTACCGATCTGGAGAAGGTAAAAGTGCATGGTCCTCCCCGGCTGATAAAAGAAGGAAGAAGATTTCCCTTTATAGTGGTGTCGCCTCAGGCTACCAATGGATGGCAGACATTTCAGTTGATTGGCCTATTGAAAGAGCTCAAACAGCGTTTGCGTGTAAATCCGGATAAGGTCTACCTGACCGGACTGAGCATGGGAGGGTATGGTACCTGGGATCTGGCGACCGAATATCCCAATGAGTTTGCTGCCATAGCTCCGGTATGCGGTGGGGGTGATACCAGCAAGGCCTGGGTGCTCCGGCATGTGCCTGTATGGTGTTTTCATGGCGCGTTGGACAATGTAGTGCCGCCGATGCTTTCGGAACAAATGGTAGCTGCTGTAAAAAAATACAATCCGGCGGTAAAGTTCACCCTTTACCCCGATGCCAATCATGATAGCTGGACGGCTACTTATAACAACGACAGTTTTTATACATGGCTGCTGGCACAGACTAAGTATCATCCCGTGGCCAGGCAGGCTACGGCAGCAGAACTGGCTCCTTATGCGGGGCGTTATGTCAATGGGGCCGATACAGTGACCCTGGCTGTAAACGATGGTCGTTTGCGCGGGTACAGCAATCCTGCGGGGGATTTTGAGTTTGAACTGCTGATGGCGGCTCCCAATCAGTTTTTCATCCGGGAAGACGAAAAGGCTGAATTACTTTTTTCAATCAATAAGAAGGGCAAAGCGCAAGGGTTCGAATTTTGGGGAGGCAATCAACGCATTCGCTTCCGTCGTTTGCCTGCAGGCGGTAGATAAACAGCATCAATCAATTAAACACGTAAGTATGGCAGTTGCAAAAATTATCTGGGTAGATGATGAAATAGAAAGTCTGCAGTCACAGAAATTGTTTCTGGAGAATAAAGGGTATGAAGTAAATACATTTACCAATGGCTTTGATGCGATTGATTATGTAAAAGAGCATCCGGTGGATGTAGTGCTGATTGATGAAAGTATGCCGGGTATTACCGGGCTCGAAACGCTGGCCAAGATCAAGGAGATCAACCAGTCGCTGCCCGTGGTACTGATTACCAAGAATGAGACAGAGAACCTGATGGATGAAGCAATCGGTTCACAGATCAGCGATTACCTGATCAAGCCGGTCAACCCCAACCAGGTGTGGCTGAGTCTCAAAAAAATCATCGATAATAAACGACTGGTAGCGGAGAAAACCACTACCGCTTATCAGCAGCAATTCAGGAACCTGTTTATGGCGCTCAACAGTAATCCTGATTATAATGAGTGGATGGAGATTTACAGGAAGCTGGTATACTGGGAGCTGGAAATGCAGAAAAGTGACAGCCCTGAAATGCAGGAGGTGCTGCAAAGCCAGAAGGGGGAGGCCAATACAGAGTTTTTCAAATTTATTTCACGTAATTATTCCAAATGGGTAGGACCCAAGAGTACCGAGGGGCCGGTAATGAGTCATTCTCTCATGAAATTTAAGGTGCTGCCACATCTCGAAAAGGGGACACCACTTTTTTTTGTGCTGATCGATAATCTGCGCTTTGATCAATGGAAGGCGATTCAGCCCATTTTTGCAGAGAGTTTCCGTATTCTGGAAGAAGATAGTTTTTACAGTATACTACCTACCGCCACCCAGTATGCACGTAACGCAATTTTTGCTGGTCTTATGCCCGTGGATATTGAAAAGCAGTTTCCCCAGCAATGGAAAAATGATGATGAAGAGGGGGGTAAGAATCTGCATGAAGAAGAATTTCTGCGGGCGCAACTGAAGCGGTTGGGACATGGTGATATTCGTATATCCTATACCAAGGTGCTTAACAACAATGCGGGTCTTGAGTTGGTGAATAATGTGCATAACCTCCTCAATAATGATCTGAATGTAATTGTGTACAATTTTGTGGATATGCTGAGTCATGCCCGTACTGAAATGGAGGTGCTGAAGGAGCTTGCCGGTGATGAAATGAGTTACCGGAGTATAACCACCAGTTGGTTTGAGCATTCGCCCCTGCATCAGGCGTTGAAGCGTATTGCGGACAAGGGAATCAGGCTGGTACTGGCCACTGATCATGGCAGTGTGCGGGTAAAGACCCCCTGTAAAGTGGTGGGAGATAAGCAGACAACGACAAATCTGCGCTATAAGCATGGGCGTAATCTTAATTATGAACCGAAGGAGGTGCTGGCATTCCGTGATCCGCGCGAGGCGGGATTGCCCGTGCCTACGGTCAACTCCTCTTATATTTTTGCCAAGGAAGATGGGTTTCTGTGTTATCCCAATAACTACAATTACTATGTGAATTATTACCGCAATACTTTTCAGCATGGGGGGGTAAGCCTGGAAGAAATGATCGTGCCTGTAATCAAAATGCAGAGCCGGTAAGGGGGTAAAATAGCCCTTACTGGTGTGGATAAGTAGGTGCTACCCCTTGGTGGGCCTATCGTAATTTTGTACCGGACTTATTATCAGGTAATCGAATACGTTTTAATCGGAATATGAAGTATACGCAATCCACCTTAGATAAACTGGAAGCCATTACAGAACAGGCCGGTTACATACTTCGGTATGAGCGCGGCACTTTTCAGAGTGGCTATTGTATTCTGGAAGCCAGGAAAGTGGTCGTGCTGAATAAATTTCTGCAAATTGAAGGCCGGATCAATACCTTGCTTGATCTGATACCTCAACTGGATATTGCACCCGATACGCTTACAGATGATGCGCGCCGCCTTTACCTCGAAGTAATGGCCCGTCAACAGGCTGCTCAGCAGGAGGCTGCGGGAGAATAAGCCCGGTTGTTCCATTTTTCAAATCATTATCTTTACGGTGTGACCTGTCCGCCTCTCCAAATAACTTTTTTGGGAACGGGTACCAGCAGTGGTGTGCCCATGATAGCCTGCGATTGCCAGGTATGCCGTTCTCCTGACAAAAAGGATAAACGTCTTCGTTCAAGTATACTGGTGCAATCGGCTGCCACTACGCTGGTAGTGGATACGGGGCCCGATTTCCGGTACCAGATGTTGCGGGCACAGGTTAAGAATCTGGATGCCGTACTCTTTACGCATCCTCACAAAGATCACCTGGCAGGGCTCGACGATGTGCGTGCATTTAATTATCTGTTGCAGCGGCCGATTGATGTCTATGCGGATTCGCTGACAGAAGAAGCTGTACGGAGGGATTTTTATTATGCCTTTACCGATACCAAATATCCCGGTATTCCCGAATTGAATATGCATACCATCAATATGGAGCCTTTTGTGGTGGGAGATATTC
>JAGODE010000354.1 GCA_017998385.1 Chitinophagaceae bacterium
CCTCTGATCCATACAGGGCTGTGGCACTTGCTCCTTTCAGTATTGTAAGCGATTCAATATCCTGCGGATTGATATCCAGCAGGCCATTGCCTCTTATCCGCGGATCATCCCAGTAGCCGCCATTGTTGATGCCTTTTATGCCGCGTTCGTTTGTATTACGAATGGCAATACCATCGAGGAAAAATACAGGCTGTGAATTAAAGTTGAGTGAATTGAGTCCGCGCACCTGCATCTGTACGGCACTGGTAGCACCACCCGGCGCGGTGAGTATACGCACACCGGGTACTTTACCGTACAGGGCTGCTATTACATTGGTATAACCAGGATTGTTGATCTGCTGCGTATGAACCACACTTACCGGATAACCCAGTGTTTTCATTTTACGTGCCACATCAAAGCCGGTGATGATCACTTCATCCATTTCTGTTTCCTTCAGGCGCAGCTGAACGATGAGCGGCTCGTGAAAGTTTACCTGCGACAGTAGAATATCTGCGGGTTCATACCCCACACAACTCACCTGCAATGTCTGCTTTTGCTTTACGCTGATCCGGAAAAAACCGGCAGTATTGGTCAACGCGCCCACTCCATCGCCCGCCTGTAAGGTGGCCTGTGGCAAAGGGGTACTATCGATACCCAGTACCCGTCCGCGGAGCATCAACCCCGCATCGCCACGTGTATTATCAGGATCGCCGATGGCTCCCGCCACATCAAGCGGCACCGTACTTCGCGAATAGATTACAACAGTCTGCGCATTGAGCAGCTTATATGTCAGCGTTGTTTTTTGCAGCAGTTTATCCAGTATTCGTGGTAAGGGATCTTCGTTGCTGTATGTTACCGGTTCTACAGACCAGTCGCCCATGCTGGCATCGGTCAGAAAAAAATAGACCTTTCTTTTTTCGTTGAGTTCCTGAAGCAGGGAAAATAATTTGCGGGGGGAGGCAGCACGATTGTTTTGCACAAAAGCAGTGAGCGGCAGCATACAGAGCATACCCAAAAGCAGATAGCGATTCAGCTTAGCACAGCGCATAAGCCAGCAGTTTGATACAATAGGCAATCGTCAATAGTAATTTAGTCTTTTTTGCGGCTGCATGCGCCGGCAGGGACTATTTTTTATACAGATGCAGGATATTTTTGTTACGTTCTATGCGGAAGCCCTGGGCAGTTTCCAGGGTCTGTACCAGTATGTCCAGGTTATCGTTGGGGAAAATGCCAGATACTGCCATCTGATCCAGCGCAGGGTCTACCTGTACCTGCACCCCATAATGTTCTGCTATCGTAGCTGCCACATCGGGAAGCAGCGTTTTTTCAAAAAAGAGTTTATGATCTTTCCAGGCCAGTTGTGCTTTGCCATCGGTCATGGATTTATCAAGCCGGCCATTGCGGAGTTGTACCCATTCGCCGGGCTGCAGCTGTACGGGCTCATGTCCACGGGCTTTTAATTCCACCGCACCTTCTTCGAGCATCACCGCCCGGCGACCGGCACCACGATCCAGTACATTAAACCGGGTACCGTGTACCACTACATCATAATCGTCTGTATGAACGGTAAATTTTGCTTTATCCGTCGTTTTGGCAACTTCGAGAAAGGCCTCGCCTTTAACCCATACCTCTCTTGAGCCGTCTGTGTACCGAAGGTTGGTATTGGCATTGAGCATGGCGATGCTGCCATCGGGTAATTGCACCTGGCGTGTTTCGCCAAACTGCGTGTACACTTCTTTATAGGCCGGGGTTGAACCCAATTGCCACCAGTAGATGCCTGCCACAAAAACAAGAAGAGCGGCCACAGCCACCCATTTCCGCATCGTACGCCAGCGACTCATCTGCACCACCTGCACCACCGGCACCATCTGCACCACCGGCGCTGACTGGGTCGGGTGTAGTTGTGCACGAAATGCAGCTATTGCCGCTGCTTTATGATCCTGATCAATTGCTTTTTCTTTCAGCAGCAGCTGATCCATGACCTTTACGGCAGCTGCTGTGTCTGCACGGAGGGCCGGATCGGCTTCCATCTTCTTTTCCCAATCCGCTATCGCGCTTGCATCCATTCTTTTATACCAGGCGAGGAACTGCTCATCGAGCAGCAGGGCCTCTACCCGGCTTTCCTGATATTCCATGTTCTATACAATAGTGTCCAAATATAGTACGCCCACCGCGCTTTTGTAACCCCTATATTCCAAACATTTAATAATTTCCCGCCCCCGGACTGGTCCTGCTGAGGATCAGGACGTATGGCAACGGAAAATCTGCTATGATCGACACTGCACAGGAAGAAGCGGCATTATGGGAACAATTCAGACAGGGCAACCAGCAGGTGCTGGCCATCCTCTTCGAACGCTTTTATGAGCGCCTGGTACTCTATGGCTATAAACTGACCACCGACAAAACAATGGCCGAAGACTGTGCCCAGGAGCTTTTTGTAGACCTGCTGCACAAAAAACAAAGTCCGCCCGTAGATTTTGTCCGCGCCTATCTCTTCAAATCACTCCGTTACAAGATCATCCGTGCCAGTGAGCGACTCAAAACCCGGCAGCGGCATGAGCAGGAATCGGAGCAGCAGTTTCTTCTACAAAACCTCGAAACCGACCCCAGCGATCCGGCCGCTGAAGCTCGTCGTCAGCACCTGATTCAATCGGTCGACAGCCTATCGCATCGCCAGCGCGAGATCATTTACTTACGGTTCTACCAGGATCTGTCTTACGACGAAATAGCCCAGGTAATGGACCTCAACTACCAGACTTCGCGAAATCTGCTGCATAAAGCGATCCGGTCGCTGCGGGAAAAAATGGGATAAAGGGAGAATGTGCTAATGGGCTAATGTGCCAGTGGGCTAATCGATTGGAAAATTTGCCAATTACTGTTGTCCGGGAAAATATCTTTATCTGCGGCATTCTGCGTTTTCTGCGGGCAAAATTTCCCGCTGATGGGCTCCTACTGATATTTAGGATAACGGATGAGCAATTTTGAAGACCCACAAAGAAATTAATACAACTTGATTTTTCTACAGAAACTCTTTTCTTCTGCCATTTTCACTTTCAGGAGTAAGCCCTGATACAGCTCTCATGTAAGGGACTTCAATCTGCGACAGCAGCCCGTCGTTCACTTCCGAATTCCCTTCTATATTTATTTTATTCCACTAATCAAAATCTAATTTTTTTGTCGGAACTCCGCGATATCCTTTGGCAATCGTGTCCAAAATGTATCTAGTAGTGTCGCAGCCATTTCAGGTCTCACTTTATATTCATATAATATAGTGTTTTTATCTGGTTCTTTATACGAGAACTGAACAAGATAGTAGTCCCCGATTGCCACGTCATACACTTCGTCCGTTTGTTTATTTTCCTCATACTCCTTACCCTTATACATAAATTTGTAATGCCAATGATTGCCATTTTTAAGAGAGCCTGTTTTTTTTGTTATAACACCAACAGCATAAGCTGCATGCTTATTAATCTCTACCCTCTTCGCTCTTCGACAGAAATATGGAACAACCACAATAACAATAAAAAGGACTACCCCTGCCCAGAAAGATTTCCACTCTTCTTTATTCATCTCTTTTGATTTGCTTTATCAATCTCGTTATTAATATAATTCACTCCGGTACCCGTAACTGTAGATATTTAATTTGCTCTATTTTGCCCCCTGGAAAATCATCAACAATTAGACTCAACCCGTTTCTCCATATCCATTGCCTTCGCGACAGCCTGGATTATCCGTTAAGAATCTTTCTTTATCTTCAGGAATATTTTTTAAATATACTTTCCACATGCACCAAAAAGAAATTGCCCGCTTATTCTCCGAAGGCCATTTTGATCAGGCAGCCCAATTCCTTTCAGATACGGTCACCTGGCATATTTATGAAGAAAAGCAGGTTTTGACTGGGAAGAATGCCGTACTGGAGTTTGCAGGTCAGATAGCTCAATACTTCCGGTCGGTAACTACGGCATTTGAAACCAGTGGCTGTATTGCAGAAGCAAATACAGTAGCCGTCTATGGGAAAGCACGTTTTTTACGAGACAAAAAGCTCATTAACTCAGTCAACTCCTGCGATATATACGAGTTTGACCAGGCCGGTCATATCCAGCATATACATTCCTATTGCAACTCCAGCCGGCCGGCCTAATTTTGCTCCATGAAACCAGGCACCTGTATAAAAAGTACCTCCTTACTGGATGGCAGCTTTTTTGAAGACACACTTATCC
>JAGODE010000355.1 GCA_017998385.1 Chitinophagaceae bacterium
CGCCAGTCCATTGCTTCAAGCGACTGTACATTATAATTCATACCCAGATGCTTGTTGAATACGGCAATGGGCTCATCGATAAGGCGGAAGGTAATCCGCTCCATGAAGTCGCTGTCTACATTGAGGTAGCTCTGCAGCGTGGTGAAGATAAAAATGCAGAAAAACAGAATGCCTACAGCCATGCTGATAAGCATATAGGCTTTCTTGGCCCGCTCGCGATGCTTGAGCTCGCGGCTGATAAGAAAAATGGAAACAAAAATAAGTCCCAGGAGCGTGCTGCGCGAAGTAGACATCAGCACACCCAGAAACATTACCGGCAATATGAGCAGTACCAGTTTGTTGGCATTTTCTTTATTGATAAAATCATTGAGCAGGTATACGAAGCCCATGCCGCAGATCAGCCCATAAAAGTTGTGATTGATCACTTCCACAAACTCACCCTTCTCATCCACAGGTATGGGTACTTTTAGCAGGTACTGATAGATACGCTGTACAGGAAACTGGCCATAGTAGCCATATGTAAACACCAGGTCAAAGAAGCAGATAAAACCGGCAATGATCAGTGCCAGCTTTAAGTAGTCCATGCTTCCTTTCTGAAAGTAATAGTAATAACCGCAGTAAATAGATATCAGCGTAAGAGCCGACGTCTTAATAACCTCAGGTGTGAGCAGATCGTAGAAGGCGGTGACGATAATGGCATAAATAGTGAAGACAACGATCAGTAAGATATTACTGTTTTGAAAGAAGCCGGGATCATGTTCATTTTTGCCGGATACGAGTGTGCGTGCAAACAGCGTGAGACCAATAATGGCACGGATATTCAGTGGTAAACCGCCCAGTTCAAAATTGACATCAGCAATGGTGATAGTAAAAAAGAGGACCGCAATAACATGGGGCTTTACGACCAGTAAATAGCCATAAATGATAGCACCAAGTATGAGAACTGCGATCACGATCGGTTAGTTTTAGTGGGTTTAGGGATTAATAGCGGATAGGCTTTTTCAGGATCTTGCAACCCAGCACATAACAATAGGTCGGGAAATTGCGCATCACGATGCGGTTAAAAAATATCCGGCCAAATCGTTTGTTCTGTATGCAGGCTACCTGCCAGCGTTCCGCCAACAGCGCGAAAAGTAGTGAATTATTGTAAATTTTCTTAGTACTTAGCTGATTATATATAGAAATAACCCAATCTTCCAGGGCCTTCATCCGGTTTTCTTCACCAAACCAGGGGCCTGCGAAACTGAGCATTTTAGAGTGTATTTCCAGTTCTTCGGGTGTGTAGTCAACACCGGCATCGGTCAGTATCCTTCCTGCCAGCGTTTTTACAATAGCGAACATCCGTTCTTTTTTGGTAATGCTAATATTGTTGCCATGCACCCGGTAGAGTGTCAGGAATTCCGGGATGTTGGCCAGCTTACCTTTCCGGGCCAGGCGGATCCAGAGATCATAGTCTTCTGCTACTTCGCAATCTTCGGCAAAACGCAGTTCACGCATAAGCGGTCCGCGTACTATTGTAGAAGAGTTGCAGAAGCTGTTGACCAGGAGCAGGAAGCTGCGCAGGTCTTTGTCGGTGCTGGGGAAATAACTTTTAAGTAAGGGACAGCCCTCTCCATCGATATCCTGGTGCAGGGTACCGCACATCACGTAATCAGGATTGGCTTCGAGAAAACGAACCTGTTTCTCCAGGCGGGTAGGCAGCGAAATATCATCGCTGTCGAGCCAGGCTACATATTCGCCACTGGCCAGTTTAAGTGCTTCATTGCGGGTACGCAATACACCCATGTTGAACGGGTTTTCATAATACTTTACCCGCGGGTCGGTATAGGAGCGGCAGATGTCTGCAGTCCCGTCGCTGGAGCCATCATTCATAATGATGAGCTCCAGGTGAGGATAGGTTTGATTAAGAGCACTGTCGATAGCCTCTTTCACATACCGTTCTACATTATATACGGGCATTATGATTGAAACAAGCGGCTGGCTCATAGGTTAAGCAACGGCGTTTTTAGACGAAAAAAACATTTTACGGAAAATAAATATCATGATGAGGAGGTACAGCAGGTGTCCGCAGGCATAACCAATGGATCCGCCGATACTGCCAAAAAGATTAATAAAGAGAATACTGAATAATACCTGGGCAGAACTGCTCACCAGTTCCATCGTCACATAGGTACGTGTCATGGAGCGGGCGATCATAATATAGCCCAGTACCCATCCCGACATTTTAAAGAGATCGCCCGGCAGCTGATACAGGAAAAATTTATCCATGGGTCTGAACTCGGGCGTAAACAACAGTTCAATCAGCAGATAACGGCCAGCAAAAATGATAATGGAAGCCAGGATCAGGAAAGGGATTACCAGCTTGTAAACAGAGAAAACTTCTTTGCGAAGGTCGTAATCCGTTTTTAATTCAGTGAGCCGGGGCAGGTAGTACACACTCAGCGATGTAGTTACTACCAGCAGATACATGGTTGAGAGTTTATTAACACCTTCCCAGTAACCCGCTTCCTGCAGGCCGGCATCGCCAGGCAGGGTGTGGTTGGTAATATAATTCCGCACTATCATCTGCGCCGCCGGCATCACAATAGCACTTACCAGTGCCATAAGTGAATAGTTGCCCAGTTTAAGTGCAGCTGATTTGCTGAACTGGTGGGTGAAGACCCGCCAGTTGAACCAGGGTGCGCGATGTACGAGCGCCAGTGTGATAAAGAAAACGACAGATTGGTAAGTTACAAAGCCAATAAGTGCACCAATGGTATTGTAAAGGGTGGCAAGTACCACTGCAAAGATCAGCCCTACAATACTGGCCGTGATATTGGCAATTACATATTTTTTGAACTCCTTAAATCCATTCATGATGGAGATGAGGAGCATGTTAAGGGCATAGAGTACGATGGTAAATCCAAAAACATAAAATACCAGCTGGTATTCGTTGCTGTGCAGGATGGTATGCGAAAAGAAGTTGGCGCCAATGATGAGTACCAGGCCGGTGATAACCGACAGTACAATGGTAATCCAGAATCCGGTACCGATAAACTTGTTGTATTTCTCGGGCGACCCGGAATGTTCGGCTGTATACTTCGTTACGCCGGCATTGATGCCTCCGGTGGAGATGCCCAGCAGGATTGTGCTGAGATTATTGAGCTGGCCCAGGAGTGCAATGGCGTCTGCGCCGATACCGGCAACTATCTTGTTGCTGACAAGGCCGGTCAGCATTTTGATAAATGTGGCGATGGCATTGAGGAAAGATACCTTTACCAGATCTGCAGAGAATATTTTCTTAACGCGTTGCACGTTGTCGGCTTAATAGTAGTTGTTATTTACAATAATTCAGCACATACCCTTCCCCTTCCGGAGAGGAGCGTTATAGTAGTGCTACATAATACAATAAAGGACGTTGGAATTGCAGGCGGCAATATTGGTCCCGGGGAAGAGACTATTGACGACTGCCGGGAAAAGTTCAGACGGCACGTTTATTCAGTTCAGCAAGCGGACGTACAGTTTTTTCGGGTTTCTCTTCACGGATCTCAGCTACCAGGGCATAACCCAGTGAGGGGAGCATAATCTTTACCACATTTGTACGTACCTGCACAATCTGACCTTCCCACATCATGAGGGGGCCGTTGATGATCCGCACTTTCTCATTGAGATTGACCGATGCTTTTTCAAGCGATACAAAGTCGTATTCGTTGAGGAATTTGCGGATAGTATCAATTTCTTCCTGGCGGATGATGGCAGGCTTGTTGAGCCAGTGGATGAAATTAATAACGCCATCTGTTTCGCGGATACGCTCCTGGTCAGACTCAGAGGCATATACGAAAATCAGTGACTGGAAAAGAGGTTCCATAAGGGCCTTTTTCCGTTCGCCCCAATGCCGGGGAACCCGGTTCATGGGACAATAGACTTCCAGCTTCTTTTTTTCAAGTGTTTCTGTCACTCTTTTCTCCCATTTGGGACGGGTGTAAAGGGCGTACCACTGTTTTGTTGTCGCTGTGTTCATACAGATCAGTTTTTTAGTGTACAGAGATGTTGGCGTAACAATCAGGGTTTTCAGAGGTAACGGCCACTTTGATCTGTTTTTTATCTCTCAAAGCAGGCAAGCCGTTGGTCAAAGGCCGGCTTACAAGCCTGTATATTTTACTTCTTTTTTGCTTTTCCATACGCGGTGTTATGGATGTATCCATAAC
>JAGODE010000356.1 GCA_017998385.1 Chitinophagaceae bacterium
GATGTGAAGTCCTTTAAAAAAGGTGATGAAGTGTACGGTACCACCACCGGATTAAAAAAAGGCGCTTATGCGGAATATGTCTGCATTCCGGAAAAATGGAAATGGGGAGTTATTGTCCATAAGCCCGAAGAGCTGAGTCTTGAAGAAGCTGCTGCTTTGCCCGTGGGTGCGATGACGGCACTGGAACTGCTGACAAAGGCGGGAGTAAGCGCCGGCGATCATGTACTTATTACCGGTGCTTCGGGCAATGTGGGTAATTATGCGGTACAGATAGCCCGTTATTATGGCGCACGGGTTACAGCAGTATGCGGCACAGCCAATACAGAATGGGTAAAAGCAACCGGTGCCGATGAAGTGATTGATTATAAAAAGCAGGATATTGCCCGGCTCAGTGACCGGTTTGATATTGTTTTCGAAGCATCGGGACGCATCAGCTCGTCGCTGCTGAAGCCACTATTGAAAAAGAAAGGACGATTTGCCTCGGTAAAGACACTTACCAGTGAAAAGAATGAAAAGCCCGCGACTATTCATAAAATGATTGAAGCAGGGAAATTGCGGCCCGTCATTGATCGTGTATACCGTTTAAACCAGATAGTGGAAGCCCACCACTACTTTGATCAGGGCAAAAAAGGAAATGTGGTGATAGAGATTGGCGGGTAATCGCTGACAAAAACAGACTCCTGTCATCTGACCGCCGCCGGCTGGCCGCACTTTTCATTAAATAAGGTGACGGTCAGGCTATTATAAAACTTCTGCCAGTCTTCCTGCCTGCATGGCAGGAAGCTCCTTTTTCATGGCCGGGGGCACTGTATATCTGTTCTAATCCGTTTAGAAATAATTAGTTAATTTGCCAACCGGAAACCATACCGCTATCATGAAAATCAACAAAGAAACGAAGGTTGGCATCCTCACCCTGGTTGCCCTGGGCTTACTGATTGCCGGGTTCAACTTCCTCAAAGGGCGAGATGTGTTTAACCGTACCAAAAAAATCTATGCTGTATTTGATAAGCTGGGCGCGCTGGCCAAATCAAATGAAGTAAAAATAAATGGCCTCACCATCGGCTCCGTTTACGATATGGAGGAGACCGATAAAAACGTAAGTGGTATTAAAGTTACCATTAGCCTGAGCCGTGATATTAATATTCCCAGCAACTCGGTAGCCTATATCTCGGCACCTATTGCCGGTCTGGGTTCGAGTACCATTCTGATTGATAAAGGCGATGCCACTACTTACTTAAAAGATGGCGATGTCATCAATACCCGTATCGATGAAGGATTACTCGGCGGGCTTACATCTGAAGTAGCTCCTACCCTCGCCAAGATCCGCAATGCGCTCGATTCGCTCAACCGCGTATTTGGCAATATTAACAAGCTGTTTGATTCAGACACCAAGGGCAATCTGCAGTCTACGATTGCCAATCTGAATACGGCTACCCATTCTCTCAGTCAGCTGATGGATTCTAAAAACGGGCCGGTGGCACAAACCCTGGATAATGTAAACAGCATTACGGGCAACTTCCGCAAAAACAACGACAGTATTACGGCTATTATAAATAATACCAAACGGTTTACCGATCAGCTCTCGGCCATGGACCTCCGGCAAACCATGGATACACTGCAGTCGGCAATCGTAACACTTAAGAGCACAATTGGTAAAATAGCCAGTAATGAAGGTTCGCTGGGTGCATTGATCAACGACCGGCAACTGTATGACAAGCTGAATGATGTATTGCTGAGTTCGGAAATACTGCTCGATGATCTGCGCACTCACCCCAAACGCTACGTTAATTTTTCCATTTTTGGTAAGAAGGACAAGGGTGGCGCATTAACTTCGCCGAGCAAAAAAGACACAATTCCCCAGTGAGTTCACGACCAACGCGTAAATCCTTTCTGATCTGGCTGAGCCTGCTGGCTATGCTGTTGTTACTGCATCCCGCCTTAAAGGCCCAGGAGCCGGTTCCTGATGCCAACGGACAGATAGGTGATACTACCAAACGAATAGAGATATTAAGGAATACCCGCACGCTCACTTTTAAAACCATTGACGACAGCACCCGCCTCACCATTGTGGCAGGCGATGTGAAACTGCGGCAGGGTAATACGATCATTACCTGCGACAGTGCTGTACTCAACAGCCGTACCAATATTTTTGAGGCCTGGCGCAAAGTGCATATCAATGATGGTGACACGGCCGATATCTATTCCGATCACCTTCGTTATCTCGGCACAGAAAAGATCGCATACCTCGATGGCAATGTACGACTCACCGATGGCAAAGGTACCCTTACCACTCCCGACCTGGAGTATAACATGGAAACCAACCTGGGTATCTATAAAAACGGGGGTAAGGTAGTAAACGGCAAATCTGTACTCACCAGTAAGGAAGGCTGGTACTATGCCGACCTGAAGGATGTTTATTTTAAGCAAAACGTATTACTCAAAGATCCGGCTTATTCTATTTCCACCGATTCGATGCTGTACAATACGCAAACCAAAACCACCCGGTTTATTGCGCAGACAAAGATTGTAGATACCAGCGGTGTGGAGGTGTATACCCGCGAAGGTTTTTATAACCAGGAAAGCAAGGAAGCCAATTTTGGCCGCAGGCCGGTTATCAAAGATGTAAAGAACAAAAGGACTGTTATTGGAGATAACATCATTCAAACTGACAGCATCTACCAGGCTACCGGCAATGCTGTTGTCATCGACTCGGCACAGGGCACTACCCTGCTGGGTGGTATTATCATTCAAAACAAAAACACCAGCGCCATCCTGGCTACCCGTAAGCCCCTGCTGATTGTAAAGCAGGATAATGATTCTATTTATGTAACGGCAGATACGCTGTTCAGTGCCCGGGTCAGCGATCGGTTCGGAGCAGATTCGATTGTAACCGATACGGTGAAAGGAACCAAAGTAGCCCGCTTTAATGAAAAGGATAGCAGCAACCGGTATTTTGAAGCATTCCGGAATGTCCGCATCTTTAACGACAGCCTGCAGGCCGTATGCGATAGTATGTTTTACAGCCTCCGCGACTCCGTCTTCCGGCTCTTTAAAGATCCTGTGGTATGGGCGCAGAACAGCCAGGTCACCGGTGATACTATTTTATTATTTACAAAAAACAAAAAAGCTGACCGCGTGGAAGCCTTCCCTAATGGGTTTATGATAAATCACGTGGAAAGCGAGGTCTATAATCAGATTAAAGGTTCGCGGATCGATGGTTGGTTTCTCGACGGGAATATAGATTCGGTCAGAGCCAAAGGCTTTGCTGAATGTATTTATTATATCCAGGGCGATGACAGCGCCTATACCGGCGTCAATCAGTCGTCCTGTGATATTATCGACATCTATTTTGATAAGAAAGAACTGGATAAGGTCGTCTTCAGAAGCCAGGTCACCGGCACCATCTGGCCTATCCAGCAAAAAAGACCGGATGAAATGAAACTCACCAATTTCCGCTGGCTGGAAGCAAGAAGGCCGAAGACGAAGTTTGAAATGTTTGAATAGGGATTAGTGGGCAGTCGACAGTTAACAGTGGACAGTGGATAGAAAGACTCTTTATACCCTTTATACCCTTTATACTCTTTATACTTTTAAACCTTTATACTTTTCTTCCCCCTGAAGCACAGACTCAGTACAAACAACCCCAACACTGCGGCTACAGTAGAGGCTATCAGTATCGCTATTTTGGCATTGGTAATAAAATGAGGTGTCTCACCAAAAGCCAGCAATGTAATAAAGATGGCCATGGTAAATCCGATACCGGCCAGCAATCCTACAGCACCTATCTGTTTCCAGTTTACTTCTGCCGGAAGCGTACACCAGCCAACGGTGACTGCCAGTGCGCAGAAAAGTAATATACCCAGTGGCTTTCCGGCTACCAGTCCGAAGAATATACCCAGGCTGCTGGAAGAAAACAGTTCATCGGCCCAGCCTGCTTCTATGATAATACCTGTATTGGCCAGTGCGAATACCGGGAGAATAAAAAAGGATACGGGCCGATGCAGGAAATGCTGGAGCTTGTAAGAAATTGTTTTTTTACCACCACTTCCAAACGGAATGGCAAAAGCCAGTAATACGCCGGTGATGGTAGGATGCACACCCGAATGCAGCATAAAGTACCACATGGCCACACCCGGTATGAGGT